>CAITDR010000711.1 GCA_903891165.1 uncultured Pseudomonadota bacterium | reverse complement strand
TTCCGTCGCAGTCGTCGTCGATGCTGTTACAGCTTTCGGCTGCACCCGGGTAGACGGTGTTGCTATTGTCATTGCAGTCCGTTCCGACACTGCTGCTTGGGTAGCTGGTACTTGCGTCACACAAAAGCAGGCTGTTGCTGGGACTCGCATAGCCGTCGAGATCGGCATCCGCGTAGTAGGCCCGGGTACCGGTAGCCGAGCTGTCCTGGTTGTCGGCACTTCCGTCGCAGTCTTCGTCGGTATTGCTGCTGTCGCAGACTTCCGAGGCGCTGGGGTTGATCCCGGTGTTACTGTCGTTACAGTCGCTGTTGTCGGCCACGTATTGGGCCGGCGCGCTGCAGGCGATGCTGCTCCGGCTTCGGTCGCCGTAGCCGTCCTGGTCGCTGTCCAGGTACCAGGTGGGTGCGCCGCTGGAGCTGTTGGGGTCGATGATCCCATCACAGTTATCGTCGATACTGTTGCAGGTCTCCGTGGCGCCGGGCTTGACGGCGCTATTTGTGTCATCACAGTCGCTGCTGTTGGCGACACTGCCGATAGGTTGGCTGCAAGCGCTCCGGCTGCGGCTGAGGTTTCCAGAGCCGTCGTTGTCGCTGTCTTCGTACCAGGTGGCAGCATTTAGGGCGCTGTCGTCGTCGTTTGTGCCGTTGCAGTCGCTGTCGATACCGTCGCAATATTCTGCTGCGCCGGGGTGGATAGTGGCGCTGCTATCGTCACAATCTTCGGCATTGCCCACCGTTCCACCGGGCTGGCTGCAGGCGGGGCTCCCGCGGTTGGGATCTCCGTAGTTGTCGCCGTCGCTGTCGCTGTACCAGGTGGGGGCGTCGATTGCGCTGTCTTCGTCGCTGCGGCCGTCGCAGTTGTCGTCGATGTTGTTGCAGAATTCGTCGGCGCGGGGGGAGATTGCGGCATTGCTGTCGTCGCAGTCGCTGCTGTCGCCGACGTAGCCCCGGGGCTCGGCGCAGGCGCGGGTGCTGTCCAGCGCGGTCCCGTAGCGGTCGCCGTCGGCGTCGGCGTACCAGGTGGGGGCGTCCAACGCGCTGTCTTCGTCGGTGTTGCCGTCGCAGTTGTCGTCGATGGTGTTGCAGAATTCGTCGGCGCGGGGGGAGACGGCGCCGTTGCCGTCGTCACAGTCGTCGTTGTTGGCGACGTGGCCGCTCGGAGGGGTGCAGCGGGGGATGCCGGCCGCTGCGGGGTCGCCGTAGCCATCGGCGTCGGCGTCGGGGTACCATTCTGGGGCGTCCAACGCGCTGTCTTCGTCCACCGTGCCGTCGCAGTTGTTGTCGCGTCCGTCGCAGCTTTCGATGGCGTCGGGCCGGATGGTGGCGTCGTGGTCGTCGCAGTCACTGCCGTCTTCGACGTAGTTAGAAGGGAGGTAGCAGGTAGATGTTGTCAGGCTGGGGTCGCCGTAGCTGTCGGCGTCGGTGTCGGCATACCAGCGCAGCGTGTCCACGGCGCTGTCTTCGTCCACCGTGCCGTCGCAGTTATTGTCCAGCCCGTCACACCACTCGGGGCTGTTGGGGTGGATGTCGCCGTTGCCATCGTCGCAGTCGCTGCTATCTTCGATGGAGCCAGAAGGAGCGTTGCAGGCGGTGGTCAGGGCGTTGGGGTCGCCGTAGCTGTCGGCATCAGTGTCCGCGTACCAGGACCGGGCGTCCACGGCGCTGTCTTCGTCTATGGCGCCGTCACAGTTGTTGTCCGCCCCGTCGCAGGTCTCGATGGCGGCGGGGTAGGTGGTGGGGTTGTTGTCGTCGCAGTCCGCACAGGCGGCGTAGAGGTCGCCGTCGTTGTCGGCGTAGCCGGTGGAGCCGTCGCAATTGTAGTCGTTGGGATCGGTGCAGTCCCCTTCGGAGGCGCCGGGGTTGGTTGTGCTGTCGGCGTCGTTGCAGTCTCCGTCGAGGGCGCTGGTGCCGTTGGGCTGCACACAGGAGGTCGTACTGCTGCCGTCGGCACCGTAGCCGTCGCCGTCGCCGTCGGTGTAGTAGGTGCCGGGGTCGACGGCGTCGGGGCCGTCGGTGGCGCCGTCGCAGTTGTTGTCGAGGCCGTCGCAGGTTTCTACGGCGCTGGGATGTATGGCGGCGTTGAGGTCGTCGCAGTCCTCACAGGCGGCAACGCCGTCCTGGTCGGCGTCGGTGTAGCCGCTGCTGCCGTCGCCATTGTAGTCGGTGGGGTCGGTGCAGTCGGCTTCGGGGGCGTTGGGGTGGGTTGCGGCGCTCTGGTCGTTGCAGTCTCCGGCCTGCTCGGCGTAGCCGGTGGGGAGGGTGCAGCCCTCCTGGGGCGGCCCGTCACTTCCGTAGCCGTCGGCGTCGTTGTCCGGGTAGTAGCTGTGGCGGACCCCTTCGTCGGTCTGGCCGTTGCAGTTCTGGTCCAGGCCGTCGCAGACCTCTGCGGCCTCCGGATAAATGTTGGAATCGTTCGGAGCGCAGTCTTCTTCGTCGGGGCTACCGTCGTTGTCTGCGTCGGTAGCGGTCGTGTTTGAGTCGTCCGTACCTGGTGAATCATCTGGAGGAACCGAGTCTTTATTGCCGGTCTCTCCGGGGCATCCGACAAACAGGGCGAGGGAGAGCATCCAAAAAAATCGCATTTACATATCGGAAATGGGCTCCCACCTTCACACGGGCGGGGCGAAGCCGCTACCTCTTTCTTTCAGCCGCGCGGTATGGACTCCGGAAGCAGAAACCCCCGCTGGGTGAGCAGCGGGGGTTTCAGATGTATCGGAGATGTATCACTCCAGGTGCATCATGAGAGCGTTGTTGCTACAAGGCTTCTCATGATACACGCTGGAAATGTATCACTCGGCGCAGTGGGTCAGGCCGCTATTGCTGGGGTTGGCGCACAGGCGCAGGGCAGAGTTGTTCCCCAGGTCGAAGGGATCGGAGGAGGCGCTGCTGAACTGCTCAACCACGGCCCGCTCGGTGCCGGTGCCGTAGCCCCAGTAGCCGGTCGGGTAGCTGATGGCCGAGAGGTTCATCTCGGTGGGGGTGGTGGTAGGCGTACACGCGTAGCCCACGATGGCGTCCTTTCCAGTCAAGGTGTTGGTGCCGTAGGTGTACAACACCGTCCCGTCGTTGAACAGCACCGCCGAGAAGCTGTTGTTCACGGTGGCGGAGGTGCTGCAGCACTCGCTTACGCCGATCCAGTAGAACGCGATGGCGTCGCTGAACTGGGCGTACTGCATCTGGCCGGCCACACTGGTGTACATGTCGTCCCAGTAGGGCATGATCGCGGTGTCCGCGGTCAGCTCGGCCAGGGTTTCGCTGTAGTCGGTGTCGGAAGCACCCATCGTGATCCGCCCGTTGCTGATCATGTAGAAGGTGCTGTAGTTGGTGCCGCACAGTGGGAACCTGAAGCTGCTGCTGGCGGTGACGGTCGTGCTGCTGTCGTCCCCGACGGTGGCGTTGGTGTAGGTCACGCGGCCGGTGGTGGCGCCGTTGCAGTCGCTGTCGATGGCGTCCGTCGCCAGGTCGTAGGCGTAGGGCTGGATGTTGACGTCGGCGTCGTTGCAGTCGGTGCTGTCCAGCCGGTAGCCCACGGGGGCGGAGAGGCAGGCGGCGGTGGTGCTGATGCTGGCGTTGCCGAAGCCGTCGCCGTCCGCATCCTGGTAGTAGGTCTGCAGGGCGCCGTTGTCCGCAGTTCCGTCGCAGTTGTCGTCGATGCTGTTGCAGGTCTCGGTGGCACCCGGGTAGGTGGTGTTGCTGGCGTCGTTGCAGTCCGTTCCCATCGTGGCCGAGGGGTAGGCGGTGCTGGCGTTGCACAACATCATCGTGGCGCTCATGCTGGCGTAGCTGTCGGCGTCGGCATCGGCGTAGAAAGCGGTCGTTCCCGTGGCGGAGCTGTCGTTGTTGTCGGCCAGACCGTCGCAGTCTTCGTCGGTGTTGGCGCTGTCGCAGACTTCCTGGCCCGCAGGGCTGATGGTCGCGCTGTTGTCGTTGCAGTCGGTGCTGTCGGCCACCGAGAATGCAGGGGCGGAGCAGGCCACGGTGGAGCGGCTGGCGTTTCCGTAGCCGTCCTGGTCGTTGTCCAGGTACCAGGTGGGGGCGCCACTGGAGGTAGCGGGGTCGATGCTGCCATCGCAGTTGTCGTCTACACTATTGCAGGTCTCGGTGGCGCCGGGGTTGACGGCGCTGCTGCTGTCGTCGCAGTCGCTATTGTTACTGACCGAGCCGGAGGGCTGGTTGCAGGCGTTGCGGCCGCGCAGCGGGTTGCCGTACTGATCGTTGTCGCTGTCCTGGTACCACATGGGGGCATCGGCGGCGGTGTCTTCGTCGGTGGTGCCGTCGCAGTTGTTGTCGACGCTGTCGCAATACTCGGTCGCCCCGGGGCGGATGGCGTTGTTGTTGTCGTTACAGTCGCTGCTGTTGCTCACCGCGCCGCTGGGCTGGGTGCAGGAGGGGCCCGAGAAGGTGGGATCTCCGTAGGTGTCGCCGTCCAGGTCGCGATACCAGATGGCCGCATCCACGGCGCTGTTCTCGTCCATGCTGTTGTCGCAGTCGTCGTCTACGCCGTTGCAGTATTCGGAAGCGCCGGGGTTGATGCTGCGGGACCGGTCGTTACAGTCGCTGCTGTCGGCCACGTAGCCGAAGGGTGCGGAACAGGCAGTGGCGGTGTTGCTGGGGTTGCCGTAGCCGTCGTTGTCGCTGTCGGCGTACCAAGTGCTGGCATCCACCGCGCTGTTTTCGTCGGTCGTGCCGTCGCAGTTGTCGTCGGTACCGTTGCAGGACTCGATCGCACCGGGGTAGACCGCGTCGGCGTTGTCGTTGCAGTCGGTCCAATCGGAGACGTAGCCGATGGGCTGGGTACAGTTCATGGTCATGGCGGCGGGGTCGCCGTAGCCATCTTCGTCCATGTCCATGTACCACATGGCGGCGTCCGCGGCGGAGGACTCGTCGGTGTTGCCGTCGCAGTTGTTGTCGATGCCGTCGCACAGCTCGGTGGCGTTGGGGTTGATGGCGCTGTCGCCGTCGTTGCAGTCGTCCCAGTCGTAGACGTAGCCGGAGGGGGCGAAGCAGTCGATCACCGTCACGTTGGGGTCGCCGAAGCTGTCGTTGTCGCTGTCGGCGTAGTAGGTGAGCGTGTCATAGGCGCCGTCGTCTACAAGGCCGTCACAGTCGTTGTCCCAGTTGTCACAGTATTCCACCGCACCGGGGTAGGTGGAGGGGTCGATGTCGGTGCAGTCGGTGCCGTCGGCGACGTACAGCTCGGGGGCGGTACAGGCTTGTACGGAGTCGTTGGGGTCGCCGTAGCTGTCCATGTCGCGGTCGGCGTACCAGGTGGGAGACCCGGTGGTGTTGTCGTCCACGTTGCCGTCGCAGTTGTCGTCGTAGCCGTTGCAGGCTTCGGCGGCGCCGGGGCTGATCGCGCCGTCGGCGTCGTTGCAGTCGGACCAGTCGGCGGTGTAGCCGGAGGGCTGGTTGCAGGCCATCCACATGCTGTTGGCGTCGCCGTAGCTGTCGTTGTCGGCGTCGGCGTACCACATGGAGGCGTCCACCGCAGTGTCTTCATCGACGGCGCCGTCACAGTTGTTGTCCACCCCGTCGCACTCTTCGGTGCCATTGGGGTTGATGGTGTTGTTGCGGTCGTCGCACTCCAGGCAGGCCGCGAAGCCGTCGCCGTCGTTGTCGGAGTAGCCGGTGGATCCGTCGCAGTTGTAGTCGTTGGGGTCGGCGCAGTCGGTCTCGGAGGCGCCGGGATTGTAGGCGGTGTTGTTGTCGTCGCAGTCGCCGCCGAGGGCGCTGGTGCCGGTGGGCTGCTCGCAGGCGGTCACGCCGGTGCTGTCGTCGCCGTAGCCGTCGGTGTCGCCGTCGGTGTAGTAGGTAGCTGCGTCCATGGCGTCGCCATCGACGTTGCCATCGCAGTTATCGTCGTAGCCGTTGCACATCTCCATTGCGGAGGGATTTACGGCGGCGTTGGCGTCATCGCAGTCGTTGCAGGCGGCGACGCCGTCCTGGTCGGCATCGGCAAAGCCGACGGAGCCGTCGCAGTTGTAGTCGTTGGGGTCGGCGCAGTCGTTTTCGGAGGCATTGGGGTTGTAGGCGGCGTTCAGGTCGTCGCAGTCGCCGCCCTGAGCGGTCCAGCCGGTTTCGGCCTCGCACAGGTCCTTGGCCATATCCTCGTTGCCGAAGCCGTCGTTGTCCGCGTCCTGGTAGTAGGTGCTGGTGAGGCCCTCGTCGGCCTGGTCGTCGCAGTTCTGGTCGAGGCCGTCGCAGATCTCGGTGGCGCCCGGGTAGATGGTGGCGTCGTTCGGAGCGCAGTCCTCTTCGTCGGAGACGCCGTCGTCGTCGGCATCAGTATCGACGACCTGGGAGTCGTCGGTGGTGGTGGAGTCATCCGTGGGGACGGAGTCTTTTCCGCCGGTATCACCGGGACAGCCGATCAGGAAGGAGAGGGACAGAAGAGAAAGCAGGCGCATCAAGGTCTCCATGAGGTCAGGGACACCTTTTGACACATTCTTGTTGCTCCTGCAAGTCCTTTTCTCCGGGGGTCAGGAATTTGGCGAGGATCGTCCATACCGACGGGGGCGGCCTTTCCTGGCATGAGGGCGCCCTTGGGCGGGGGCCTGGTGGCGCGCACGGAAGGTCCCCGTGGATACCGAATGCCCACCCAAAGGCGGCTGCCGCGCTTGGGCGGCACCCGCCTGACGAAGATGCGGAAAAAGGCGCTGCCCCTTTCCTCTCTTGGGCTGTTTATTCCGAATCGGTATATGCCGAATCGGAGTGCTACTCGGCGCAGTGGGCGAGGCCGTTGTTGCTGGGGTTTGCACACAGCCGGAGGGCAGCGTTGGCCAGATCGAAGCTGTCGGCGTAGAAGTAGCCGTCGAAATCCTCGGCCAATGCGCGTTCCGTGCCGGCGCCGTAGCCCCAATAGCCGGCGCTGTAGCTGATGCTGCTCCAGTTGGTTTCGCTGGGAGCGGCGCTGGCCAGGCAACTGTATCCGACGATGGGATCGAGGGTGTAGTGGGTGTTGCTGCCGTAGGTGTAGAGTACGCGGCCATCGTCAAACAGAAATGCCGCGAATGTGGCATATTCGCCAGCGAAGCCTGCATATTCAGGAACATTGATCCAGTAGAAAGCCAGGGCGTCGGCAAACTCGGCCCAGTAGATGCCGCCGCCGGTCGCGTCCAGGTCGCGCCAGTAGGGCTCGATGGCCACGTCCGCAGTGAACTCGGCGAGGCTGGGGCTGTAGTCGGTGTCGGCACTGCCCAGCGTGATTCGTCCGTTGCTGATCATGTAGATGCCGCCAGCGCTGGTTCCGTAATTGGTGCCGCAGAAGGGGAATAGGAAGGAGGCCGGGTTGATGGTGGTGGAGCTGTCGTCGCCCGCCGTTGCCGCCGCATAGGCGACGCGCGGGCTGGTGCTTCCGTTGCAGTCGTGGTCTACGGCATCGGTGGAAACGTCGTATGCGTAGGGATGGTAGCTGACACTGTTGTCGTTACAGTCGGTATTGTCGAGTCGGTAGCCTACCGGCGCGATGCCGGTGCAATTGGTGGTGGAGGTGGCCGAGCTTCCAAAGCCGTCGCCGTCGGCATCCCGGTAGTAGGTGGTGCCTACCCCTTCGTCGATACTTCCGTCGCAGTCGTCGTCGATGCTGTTACAGCTTTCGCTGGCGCCGGGCCGGATGTTTGCGTTGCCGTCGTTGCAGTCGGTGCTGCTGGCGACATAGCCGCTCGGCGCGTTGCAGCCGCTGCTGCTGGTGGTGGAGACGCCGTAGCCGTCGCCATCGGCGTCGCGATACCAGGTGGTTGGGTTGACGGCACTGTCGTCGATGGTACCGTCGCAGTCGTCGTCTACGCCGTCGCAATATTCCGGCGCGCCAGGGTAGGCGCTGCTGTCGCTGTCGTTGCAGTCGGTGTTCACCAAACTGTAGCCGGCGGGGCGACTGCACGCGCGGCTGCTGCTGGTGCCGCCGTAGTTATCTCCGTCTACGTCCAGGTAGTAGGTGCTGGCGTTGATGGCGCTATTTTCGTCGATGGCGCCGTCGCAGTCGTCGTCATCGCCGTCGCAGATTTCGGAGGCTGCGGGGTTCTCGCCGCTGTTGGTATCGTCGCAGTCGGTATTGTTGCTGACATAGCCGTTGGGGCGGGCGCAGGCGGAGGTTGCGCTGGCTGCGTTTCCGTAGCCGTCGCCATCGCTGTCGGCGTAGTAGCGGACGGCGTCTACGGCGCTGGCTTCGTCGGTACTGCCATCGCAGTCGTCGTCGTAGCCGTTGCAGTATTCGGATGCGCCGGGATGTACGCTGGCGGCGCTGTCATCACAGTCTCCGCCGGTGGCGATGTAGCCGCTGGGCGCGCTGCAGGCGGTGGTGGTTGTGCTGCCGCCATAGTTGTCCCGGTCACTGTCGAGGTACCAGGTGGGGGCGTTGACGGCGCCACTTTCGTCGATGAGTCCGTCGCAGTCGTCGTCGTCACCGTCGCAACGTTCGGGGGCGCCGGGGTACTCGTTCTGATCGCTGTCGTCGCAGTCGGTGGAGCTGCTGGCGTAGCCGGAGGGCTGGCTACAGGCGACGAGTCGGGTGGCGCTGTTTCCGTAGCTGTCGCCGTCGCTGTCCTGGTACCAGGTGAGCGCATCCACCGAGGCACTTTCGTCGGTGGTGCCGTCGCAGTCGTCGTCACGGCCGTTGCAGTATTCGGAGGCGCGGGGGTAGCTTGTGTTGCGACTGTCGTCACAGTCTGTAGCATCGGCTACAAAACCGGCGGGTTGGCTGCAGGCGCGGCTGGTGCTGGCCGCGTTTCCAAAGTTGTCACCGTCGCTGTCGGCGTACCAGGTGGCGGCGTCGAGTGCGCTGTTTTCGTCGATACTTCCGTCGCAGTCGTTATCGTCACCATCACAATATTCCGACGCGCCAGGGTGGGTGGCGGCGACGGCGTCGTCGCAGTCGGTGCCGGCGCCCAGGTAGCCGCTGGGCTGAGTGCAGGCGGGGATGGAGCTGTTGGCGTCGCCGTAGCCGTCGCCGTCTACGTCGGGGTACCACCGGGGGGCGTTGACGGCGTCGGCTTCGTCGATGGTGCCGTCGCAGTCGTCGTCGAGGGCGTTGCAGGTTTCGACGCCGCCGGGGTAGGCGCTGGCGTAGCGGTCGTTACAGTCGCCGCCGTTGCCGACGTAGCCACTGGGCTGGGAGCAGGAGGAGCTGGTGCTGCCGGCGTCTCCATAGCCGTCGGCATCGCTGTCCCGGTACCAGATCGTCGCGTCGATGGCGTCACTTTCGTCGGTAATGCCGTCGCAGTCGTTGTCGGAACCATCACAGCGTTCGGTGCCGCCGGGGTTTGTGGTGGCCACACCATCGTTACAGTCTTCGCAGGCGGCGTAGCCGTCGTGATCGGCATCGGCATAGCCGGTGGCGCCGTCGCAGTTGTAGTCGTTGGGATCGGCGCAGTCGGGTTCCAGCTCTCCGGGGTTGAAGGCGGTATTCCCGTCGTCGCAGTCGCCACCGACGTTCACGTAGCCACTGGGCTGGCTGCAGGCGACGGTGGCGGAGCTGTCCAGCCCGTAGCCGTCGCCGTCCCGATCGCTGTACCAGGTGGTGGCGTCGCTGGCCTGGGCTTCGTCGGTGGCGCCATCGCAGTCATCGTCAAAGCCGTTGCAGACCTCGGTTGCGCCGGGGTTGGCGCCGCTGTTGCGGTCGTCGCAGTCCAGGCAGGCGGGGTAGCTGTCGCCATCCAGATCGCCGTAGCCGGTACTTCCGTCGCAATTGTAGTCGTTGGGATCGGTGCAGTCGCCTTCGGTGGCACCGGGGTTGTAGGCGGGATCGGCGTCGTTGCAGTCGCCTGCTTCGGCGGCACTGTTGGCCGGTTGGTCACAGGCGCGGCTGCTCTGGTCGTCCAGCCCGTAGCCGTCCCCGTCGGCATCGGTGTACCACATGGTGGCATCGACCGCTTCGGGCTCGTCGGTTGTGCCGTCGCAGTTGTTGTCGTCGCCATCACAATATTCGGTGGCGCCGGGGAAGATGGTGGCGTCGTTGTCGTCGCAGTCGTTGCAGGCGGCGATTCCGTCGCCATCGCCGTCGGCATAGCCGGTGCTGCCATCACAGTTGTAGTCGGTGGGGTCGGTGCAGTCACTCTCGGCGGCGCGGGGGTGCACCAGATCGTTGCTGTCGTCGCAGTCGCCGCCGGACTCAACATAATTGGCGGGCGCATCGCAGGCTTCGACCACCCCGGCGTCGGCCCCCCAGCGATCCCCGTCGGCGTCGGGGTAGTAGGGGCTGGTGACGCCGTTGTCGGCCACATCGTCGCAGTCCTGGTCCACCCCGTCGCAGGCTTCCAGGGCGCCGGGGTAGATCGTCGGATCTTCGGGGTTGCAGTCCGCTTCGTCTGGAGTGCCGTCCCGGTCGAGATCCTGGTTTTTGACCGAGGAATCTCCGCCGGTAGACCCGTTGCAGGCGCTCAGAAGGAGGAGAAGGGGCAGCAGGCGCATAAGAGCTCCGACCTTCCTCCTTGGCATATTTTTTGCCAGACCGCCACTGTCCAGGCGAGCAGTGGGGATGAACGCCTATTCCTCCTCCTCTTCCTCCACCTTCTGCAGCGCTTTTTGAGCCACCGCATAGGAGAAGCCGGCGCGTCCGAGTACACCGAGGTCCTTCCGATCCTGTTCTCGCACTTCGTCGCGACCTTTGGCGCGCTTGCTGGGGTCCCGGTATGGACCCAACTTGCGACGACGGGCAAGGTTTTCGGCCGCCTGGATGTCGGGATCCACTCCCTCCTCCTCTCGGATCTCTCGAAGCACTCCCTGCACTTTTTCGGAAGTGATTCCCTTCGCGGCGAGCTTTGCCGTTGCTTGGGCGCGGGAATTACCGCGGCGAAGCAACATTCTCACCTTGGAGTCTGTATAGGCGGCATCGTTGAGCAGACCCTGGGCTTCCAGCCGATCCAGAAGCTCCTCCACCATGGCCCGCCCGCTGGCCTCGTCGATCTCTCCCTTCTGCACCGATCGAAAAATCCGCTTCATCAGCAGATTTTTCAAGTGGGACCGGGTGGTGAAGTAGGACTGAAGGTATCTCTGGACGATATAGTTGAGGCGGCCAGGGGTCATTTGATCTGGTTGGCCACCCGCTTCAGCTCCCGTACACTCTTGATCTCGAACAGCTTCCCCTTAAGCGCGAAGGTGGAGAGCTTTTGGGCTTGCCGTACATATTCGCCGTATTGGTAGGCCTTGCCCCAGAACCAGTCGTACTTGCGCTGGTTGAAGACACGTACAAAGCGATCATTCGCCAGGAACTGGCAGATTTCTTTGGGGAGGTTGTTGAACAGGGTCAGGAAGAACAGGAAGTTGAGGTAGCTGCCGTTGGGGGTGTGAAAGCCCTTCCGGTAGATCTCGTTGTACTCGTCGGTGACGATGCCATCTTCGATGGTCTTGTGGTAGAACTCGGTGCCGGGGTAGGGGATCAGCGAGGAGGGAAGCAGGTTGTAGGGAGGGGGCAGCGTCCAGAGCAGGCGCAGACCCTTCATCACATCCTCGGTGCTCTCCCAGGGATTGTCCAGGATCATATGGTAGTCGGGAACCTGGATGTTGTCCTTGTACTTGGAGATGATGTTCACGGCTTTGAGCAACTGCTCGTTGGTCATGCCGCGCTTGTACATCTTCATGGTCTCGGTGCTGCCGGTCTGGATGCCCAGCTCGGTAAAGCAGAGGCCGGCGTCGATCAGCGCCTTGTACTTCTCTTCGTTGATGGTGGTGGGCGAACACTGGGCGCGGAAGGGGAGGGCGATCTCCCGCTGCCAGACCTCGGAGAATTTCTGGATTTCTTCGGTAGAAGTCGAAAAGAAGACGTCATCTTGAAAATGGATGATGCCGATCTCGGGGTGCTGCCGGGTGACCAGCTTGATCTCGCCGATCATATGTTCGACGGAGCGCCGACGAAGGTAGGACTGACCTTTGTACAGGTCGTGGTTGAATGCGACGCCGCAGTAGGAACACTTATGCGGGCAGCCCCGGGTGATCATCGTCTTGTAGGCGGGCCGCAGCTCTCCGGTGCGATCCGGGTAGGTGGGGATGATCTTCCGGTAGGTTTCCCAGTCCAGCCGGATGAGGTGCTGCTTTTTTTCGTCGTAGCTCCAGTCGTCGGCAAAATCAAAATCCTGGTAGGGCAGGGAGTCGAGGTCCTGCACCAGCGGCCGGTGGGGGTTGCCAACCACTTTGCCGTTGCGCTTGCGAAACCAGAAATTACGGACGTCATACCAGTCTTTTCCGTCCTCCATCCGCTCGGCCAGCTCCAGGATGGCGTGCTCTCCTTCGCCCACACAGACCCCATCCACAAATTCCAGGCCCTGTTGAGGCATGGTGGTGGGATGGAAGCCTCCCCAGACCAGGTGTTTGTCCGGGTATTTTCCCTGGATTGCCCGGCTGGCCTGCACCGCTACGTCGAACATGGTGGTCAGAAAACTCATGCCCACGAGGTCACAGTCTTTCACCAGCTCTAAGAGATCGTCCACCATCGTCTGTGGCATCTGCATGATGTGCGACATCTTGAAGCGGTTTCCGTAGGTATCCGCTGGCAGAAAGATCAGGCGGGTGTCGTGCCCGTTCTGCTTGAGGTGGGAAGAGAGCGTGCGGATGCAGGGACTGTAGTGGTCCATGGGCGTCGGGTTGATCAGGGCGACCTTCATACGGTTCTCCAGCTCCCAAGGGCGTCAGGGTAGCCGGAACCGGGCCAAAGGGGGAGGGGAGTGGGCTACAGAAGTGGGGGATCGACAGGGATCCGGGGGCCGGCTACGGCTCCCTCCTGCACCAGCTCCCCTTCCGCCGACCAGCAGCGGTCCCCGAATTGGAGGCCACGTAGCCCCGGTGGTCCCTGGCCCAATCGCACGATGATCGATAGGCCCTTGTCCAAGGGTTTGGCAATCGTTTCAAGTACTTCTGTCTCCTCCAACCGCAGCAAGCCTCCCGACGCTACGGGGCGCCAGGCGCGTTGCCCGCTGCGGAAGCAGCTTCCATCCCATGCCGCCTCCATCGCCAACAATTGCAGGGCCTCTGCGGTGTGCGGATCCACAAAAGGCGGCATTCCCCGCCGTTTGAACAAGCCTCCCAGCTCGGCCACCCCCAGGGCCTGCACCAGCCCCAGGTAGCCCAGCCCGCCCACCGCACAGGCCGCCCAGACCGGCATCAGGCCGGCCAGCCACCACAGGCTGAACCCCAAGATGGTACAGGCAAAAATCAGCTTCAGGTGGGGTTTGAGCATGGACTCGCCCCTCAGGGAATGTCGTAGTCCAGCATACAAAAGAATCGACTCCCCGCCCACGGTGATGGCATGGGAGAGCGGCAGGGCCTCCATCCCCATTCCCAGCCCGCCGGTAAGCAGGTACAACACCGGCAATTTGGCGGCCAGCGCCCCGAGGGAGAGGCGCGCCGGCAGGTTGGGCTGGTTCATGGCGTAGTACACCGGCACCGCCACCCGGTGGAAGCAGATGCCGAAGCAGGCCAGTCCATACATACGCAACATCGCGGCGGTGCCGACGGTGGCCTCGGGGGTAAAGGCGCCACGCTCAAAGCAGAAGCGGGTCAGGGGCTCGGCCAACACCACGAAGGCCACCGCCGATGGCAACACGAGCATACTGTTGAGGCGCAGTGCTTTGCCCAGGCTTTTTGCAAAGCCGTCTTGGTCGCCGCGTGCGTGTTGGAGTGATAGCTCGGCCAGGGCGGATGTGGCCACCGATCCCGCAAAAACAGCAAGGGGAAGCTGCACAAGGCGGAAGGAGAGCAGCAGCCAGGTCAGGGGGCCGTCTCCATAGCCGGCCGCCCACTGTGACTCGATCAGCAGGTTGATCTGGACGGTGGAGATGCCCACCAGGGCGGGTCCAAAACGTTTCAGCATCCCGATGAGGGCAGGGTGACCCCACTGGAGGCGGATGCGGAAGCCGCTCTGGTAGAGGCCAGGAAAGAGGAAAATAAGCTGGAGAAAGCCGGAGAGGGTCGTCGCGAGAGCAACCAGCACGATCGGTGGCTGGCCGGTGCTACGCTCCCAGGCCGAGCCGGCGAAGCAGGCGCCCAGGACGGCGAGGTTGAGGAGGTTCTGGGCCAGGGCCGGTCCCAAGAAGTGGCCGCGTGAATTGAGAATCCCGCCAAAAAAGCCCGCCAGAGAAATTCCGGCCAGGAAGGCGGAGAGCCAGCGGGTCAGCGACACCGTCAGGGCCATCTTTTCGGGGTTCTCGGCGTAGTCTCGGGCCACAAGCTGGACCCAGAGCGGCGCTCCGACAAAAAGCAGCAGGGTGATGCCACCGAGAACCACACTCAAGAGGCAAAGGGCGGCGCTGGCCAGCTTCCAGGCTTCTTCCTCCCCCTTTTTCTCCTGGACCTCCAAAAGGGAGGGCACCAGGGCGTTTTGAAGGGATCCTTCCACCATCAGCTCGCGAAAGAGCTGGGGAACCCGAAGGGCGGCGTTGAAGGCATCGGTCACCAACCCGGCGCCGAAGACCGCAGAAAAAACCACCTCCCGCGCCAGACCCGTGACCCTTGCGAGGAGGTTTGCGGCGGTCAACCAAAGTGTGTCGCGACCCGCCATTCAGCTCTTTTTCCGAAAAAGAACCCATGCAAAGACAATAATAACGACTCCAACCCATACGATAGGGGGGAGCTGTAGTTTCGCTCGGCCTTCCAGGCGCTCGCCGATGGGGAACAAACCCTGGCCGCGCTCCAGGACCCCGGCCGGTCGGAAGCTGAGAATGGTGCGCCGGGCGTCCTCATCGCGCAGCCATTGGCCATTCCGGTTATTGCGGAGCTCTCCGCCTTTCTGCTCGACCAGGGTGCTGTGCGGGATAACGAGGCTACCGTCCACATCCACGGCGATGGCGATCAGCGCTCCATCGGTGGGATAGGCGCCTACTTCCAGGGA
>CAITDR010000710.1 GCA_903891165.1 uncultured Pseudomonadota bacterium | reverse complement strand
GCGCTGCTGGCGCTACTGTTGTTGGGGGTGCAGGAAGCTATGGAAGTGGGAAGCTATATGGTATTATTTTTGCGGGGCCCAGAGCAGTAGGTCCTACGATTGCACATGAGATTGGACATATGTTGGGACTTCCGCATACTTTTATCAAGAAAAATATTTTCGAGAATGACGAATATGATGTAGAGATAGAAAGTTGGAGGGGTAATGACCAGGCTTTCTCCGCCCTTGTGATGGCCCCCTTTGAAGATGATACGGCGCTCCTCAATACCGAAGATGAACTGCTTGCAAACCCGATGAGTGTTCAGTGGGACATCGACGACTACTTGTATCAGAAGAAGTACAGCATGGAAGATTTTTGTTGGACGCCGAATCAGATGTTGCGCGCCCAGGCAACGCTGTTGTCGCGCAGGAGCAACTATGTCTACTACATCAATGATGGGGAGTACAACGAGGACTACCCGCCAATGCCTGACTTTTGCCCTGCTTTTGCTGTTGCTTGGATGGGGTAGCGCGGGCTGCCGAAAAGAGGGCACTCTCGTATGTACAGATGTTGCTTGCAGTTGCTTGAAAGATGAAGACTGTACCATAAGCAGCGTGAACAGTACCACTTGCGAGATCGATTGTTGTGTCGGATTTCCCGTGGCTGGCCAGCATGGTGGTCGCCACATGGATCAATTTGTTGAAAACTGCGACAGGGCTTTTAGGTGTGATTTTTTGTGTGCTGATGATAGCAACTACGTCCCTCGCTGCTCTTTCGGTAGGTGTATCGCGGTGAATGAGAAGGAAGATACTGGTGGGTAGTGCGGTGCCAACGCGGACACTGGTTCTCACCTTGCTGCTGCTTGGATGGGGTAGCGCGGGCTGTCGTGACGAAAGTACGATAGTCTGTACAGATGAAGTCTGTTCATGCTCGGAAGATTCAGATTGTTTCATGAGTAATGTAAATAGTATTACATGCGATCCTTCGTGCTGCCTGGGATTTCCTGTAGCCTCTGAGCCAGGAGAACGGCATATGCGTAGGTTTGAGGAGAATTGTGGTTTTCCTGATAAATGTTATGTCTCCTGTGGTGTCGATCAATATGTTCCCCGTTGCTCCTGGGGCCGGTGCGTCGCCGTGAAAGAGTTCGATGATCGTGGAAACCCACTGTAGCATAGGTTGCCCTATTCGGCGATGGAGAGCTACCATTTTTGTAAGGAGCGCATCGCGCGGGTGCGGGGACTGCTATCAGAGAAATTCGGGGAGGGGTGACTCAGACGATCCGCTCCCGCCTCCCCATCAACAGCTCAGCCAGCTCCTCGGCGATGGCAAAACCCAGCACATCCTGCAGCCAGAACCACTCCCCCGTGGGCGTCACCTCCAGAAACACATGCTCCCCTGAGGGACGCACAATAAAATCATAGGCGCCGTAGTTCAGGCCCAGGCGCGCCTGCATGGCCAGCACGGCGGCCTCCACCTCGGCGGGGAGCGTCCAGGGCTGCCAGCGACGCAGATCCCGCGCCCCGGTGCGGCGCCAGTCCACCTGCCCCTCCTCCACCTTCAGCGCCCCCGCCCACACGCGCCTGCCCACGGCGATCACTCGCAGCTCCACCACCCGCTCCACCAGGGCCTGGAGCTGCATGGGGCACCAGACCAGCCCATCCAGCGCCTCCACATCCTCCGCCCGGATGCGGTTGGTGTACACCGTCGCCTCGGCCTCCCCCTGCTGCACCCGCACATCATGCAGCATTTTTGCCACCACTCCTCCGGGATTCTCCTCGATAAAACTGCGTGCTTCTTCGGGGTCCGAGGTGATCAGCGTGGGTACCACCACCAACCCCACCTGCGGCGCCAGCGCCAGTTGCCGCACCTTGGAAGCCCCCCGCCAACGCTCCGGCGGATCCAGCAGAAATCCCTGAAAAACATCGAGCATCCCGGAAAAAGTGCGGGTCGCCTCCTCGCGGGTGGCGGCCCGGTGCTCTGGATCCAGGGCCAGCACCGCACGTTGTCCCACCCCGGCGCGGCGTAGCCAGATCGCATCCACCTCTGCCAAATCCAGAGCTTCTCCCTCCACCTTCAGGCTGCCACCCCGCGGAAAACGCAGGCTCAACTGAAGCCCCGGCGAGGGATAGAGATCGGCGGGAAAGAGCACACAGCGGGCCCCCCGGGCACGGAGCGCTGCCACCACACGCGGCGCCACCTCCCGATCATCGGAGAAGGCGGAGATCAGAACCGTGGACATCGGGCCTCCTTAACAGAAAAACCCCTCCGAAGAGGGGCGCTCTGTTTGCATCCTCCGAAGAGGACGGCTTACTACCAGTCGTAGTCAAAGAAGCCGGAGTTGCCGGAATCTTCCCCGTCCGAGGGGTACTTCTTGGTGTAGATGATTGTGGTGCCACCGCCGCCACCGCCACCGCCGCCTGCACCGGCCTTCACGTCGGTGTTGACCCGCAGCTCAGCGGGGGCTTCGGTTTCCAGATAGCGAGTAAAAAAAGGCTTTTTGCTCATTTTGTTTCCGGGGTTGGTTGTGGTCTCGCAACCACATTCACAATCTACCTGCGGCTCCCGACTTCCGCACCCAACGCCGATCTTACATCGCCTCCAACAGGGCCCCGGCCAGCGCATCCGCCACCGGCAGACCCAGGGACTGCTCCAACATCCCCCACTCCCCAAAGGAGTTCACCTCCAGAAAAACCACCCTTCCATCTGGCTGAACGATGAGATCCACCCCCCCGTACACCAGCCCCAGCTCCGCCACCAAGGCTGTAAGCTGCACTACAATGGAGGGGTCCAGGCGCCATGGCTCCCAGTCCCCCCCCTGCGCCTGCGGGTGCCGCCAGTCCACCGGTCCCGGCCCCACCGCCGCCCGAATCCCCCCGGTAAAACACTGCTTTCCGACGACCGCCACCCGCAGCTCGATCTCTTTGGGGATCTCCACCTGCACAAACATCGGCGAGAGGCTGAGCCCCTCCAGATCCTCCAGGTCGGCCGCCCCGATCCGCTGGGTGTAGGCACGGCTGCCGCGCACCGCGTTCACGGTCAGGAGCTTGGTGATGCTTGCGGGATGCTCCGCAACAAAAGACCGGATTTCGGCTGGATCATTGCTGACCAGGGTGGGCGGAACCGCCAGACCCACCCGCTGCGCCAGACCTAACTGCATCAGCTTGCTCGCGGCCGCCCGGTCGGCGGCAGGGTGGTTCACATGGTGAAGCCCTGGGATGCCGGTGAACAGCCCCTCTATCATGGCCTCCGACTCCAAAAGGCAGACCATGGCTACATTTTCTTCCAGCTCCGCCGGCTTCTGTGGCCAGATGCGACGCCACCAGATGGCCGAAACCTCTGCCAGATCGATCCGGTCTTCGCCGATCTTCAGGAAGCCGGCGTCTGGACCCCGCCGCAGGCTGAACAACGACGTACCCGGAAAACGATCGGTATCCACCCGCAGTGGCCGTGCACCACGATGCTGCAATGCAGCATAGACCCGGTCGGGCACAAATTCGTCGCGCTGGTGGCTGAGCAGCAGCACGGTCGGCGCGTGTTTTGCTCTCAAGGAACCATCTTCCGCCGAGGGGCGTCACCCAAAAGAAGATCCGCGTAGGCTTCCTCCATCGGACCGGCGTGATGTTCCAGGACCCAGCCGTATTCTCCCGCAGGATTCCACTCCAAAAACACATAGCGGCCGTCGGGCGTGACAATAAAGTCCACCCCGCCATAATTCTGGCCCAGAAGGTCGCCCAAATGGAGGAGCTTTGCGGCAATTTCAGGAGGAAGCGTGTCAGCGGTCCATACCGAGTCGGCGCTGCCGCTGGAGCGGCGCCAGTCCACCTGGCCACGCTCGGTGGAAGCGGAGTTGATGCCGATGGTGAAGAGCTTGTCGCCCACCACGGTGGTACGCAATTCGCGTGCTTTGGGTATCATCTCTTGAAAAATCATCGGGCTCTGC
>CAITDR010000709.1 GCA_903891165.1 uncultured Pseudomonadota bacterium | reverse complement strand
GCGAGCCGCTGCGCTGGCCGTCCCTGCCCTCCGTCGCAAGCAGGCCCTGCACGCTGGCCGCGCCCAACTTCTGGCCCTTGGCGTCCAGGCCGCTGGCCTGCGCACTGGCCAGGCTGAGCTTCTTTCCGGAAGAACCCTGCTGGTAGTCCAGGTTTTTCAACGAAAGACTTGACGCGTCAACATCCTTGGTGTCCAGACCGGTGAGGCTGCCTTCGGCCAGACCCGCGCTGACCGAGCCGTCGCCCACCTGCGCCTGGATGCCCCCGAGATCGCCACTTTTGACCGATCCCAAGGCCGAGCTGGCATCCTCCACATGAGCCTTTTTCGCGGAGATCGCCGTCTTCTGGCCCTGCGCCCAGCCCAGCCCCTCCACACGCGCGCTCCCCGCCTTGGCCCTACTGCTGTCCAGACCCTGGAGCGCCAGGGCACCCACGGTGCCGCTGGTCTGGAGCTGATCCTTCTGCTGGTCCAAAAGGGGCAGGCCACCACCCTTGTTGTCGATATGGCTGCTCAGATCGGTAATCTGCCCACTTCCCAGACGGTTTCCGTCGTGTACCAACCCGGAGGCATGGATACGGTTGGCAGAGACATCGCCGATCTCCTTCCCCTGATCCAGGTTTCCGCTCAATCCAGAAATCCCCAGCTCAGCCGCGGAGTTTTTGGGGCTGGAAAGGCCGCGCACCACGGCGGAACCCACCGAAAAGTTCATCTGCAACTGGTCGGGGTGCGCATCCGCGCCGGGCAAGCCGCCGCCCTTGTTGAAAATGCTCACATCCAGGCCCGAAAGCTCCAGCTGCTTCGCCGACATCTTTTCGGCGGCATAGGAGACGTCGTTGGCGAGGACGGTGGCCACCTTCAGACTTGTGGTGCAGTCGATACCCGCGGCCTGCTGCTGCTTGCCAAAAACCATATCGGCGACGGTGGAGCCCGCCTTTTTCTTGGCATAGTCGTGGGCGAGCGCCCCGGCGTTGTCGATGGTCAACTGGACCCCGCCCAGGCGGGTTTTTCCGGCGCTCACGCCGCCCATGTTCAGGCTGGAGAGCATGAGGTTCGGCACTTTGAGAGACAGTTTTCCCGTCTTGGTATCCACATCCAGGGTGGCCTTGTTGGCCGAAGGCAGGCTCTTGTCCAGCGACAGCTTCTCGCGCATGGAGGCGGGAAGCACATCCATCACCTCGTCCATGTCGGTAGAGGCGGAGAACTTGCCGTCTTTGTAGGAAAGATCGGAGTTCTGGTAGACATCTGCAAAGTCAGAGGCGGTCTCTTTGACCGAGTTGTAGGCGCCACTTACCGCTTCGCTGGCCTGATCGTACTTCTTGCCCACCCAGTCGGTGCCTTTGTCCCACCAGCCTTTCAGGGTGCTGCCGACGCCCTGATTTCCCGCCTTCTGCGGGAGCTGTTGCCCCTGTGTGGCCAACGCAGTGCTGGCGCTGCTCCGGTCTTTGCTGGGGGTGGCTCCCCCTTTGGATGGTGTGGCATAGGACTGGCCCATCTGCGCCTCTGGATCCTCAGATTATACACTGCCCTGGACTGCCGAGGCGGGGGAGGGAGGCGGAAGATTCTCTCTCAGCAGATCTTCGGCGGTCACCGTGGACACAGACGGGGCGCCCAGACCAAGGGCCTCCACCACAAAAAGACAGCGGATCACCTCCATTTTGTCCAACCCTGGGATCGGAGGCGGCCGCCGCGCGGCCAGGCTGCCCAGGGCCCACTCTACCGACGGCACTGCCTGCTTAC
The DNA here is from genome assembly GCA_903891165.1 of uncultured Pseudomonadota bacterium. GTDB lineage: Bacteria > Myxococcota_A > UBA796 > UBA796 > SXON01 > CAITDR01. Next base: position 5,786 of record CAITDR010000709.1, on the reverse strand, counting down.
ACTCACCAAGAAGAAGACGCTTTCCATCCAAAGAAAGGGCGACCAGATCCCACTCGGGCGCCTCGCCATGCCACCATCGCGACGCCATCCCCCATGGGCCGGCCGCCGCCAGCGGATGTCCGGCGTGTAAGGTGGGAAGGAGCAGTCGGCATAGCTCCTCCCATGCCGTTCCTATCAGTTGCGGCCAGAATTTCTGGAGCATCGCCCGACGCCCTTCCGGAGAAATCATCGCAAGCTGAGAGCGGTAGGGCGCCACGACCCGGAACCACAGGCGGGTGAAGGGATCGGAGATCCGGTAGAGACTCCGTTTGGAGGAACCTTCCTCTTCTCCAAAAGGAACCTCGCGGACCACCAGCCCCATACCCTGGAGGCGTTGGATCGGGCGGCTCAGCGAGGTGGCTGGACGCCCCAGGCGCCCCCCAATCTCGGAGAGCCGATGGGCGCCCCCGCCGATGGCGTCCAGCAGCCCCCGGACCTCGGTCGCAGGCGGGAGCTCCTCCGCGATCGATCGGTCCGGCTCCCGATGCAGGGGGCCCAGCGGATCAAGGACTAACCTATCCAGTTGGCGTTCCACGCTACCGGGAACTTCCGCGGCAAGCTCCCAATAACGGGGCACACCCCCCCAGGCCGTATAGCTATCCAGGATCCGACGGGGGTCATCGGTATGCAGACCGGGCCCGATGTGCCGGGGAGAAAGAGGTTGTACCTCCAGGACTTCTTGAGCACGTCCGTAGAGGGGCGCGTTTGCATCCAACACCAGACCCTGCATCATGTGCTGGCTGGAGCCGGCGACCACCACCACCAGCTCTTGGGCCTCGTGGTCGATCCAACGCTGGAGGATAGCAGGAAGATCGGGGGAAATATGGACCAGATAGGGGAGCTCGTCCAGAACCAGGGGGCCGCGCCACCCGGTGGCCTGCGCTTCCCGCGACAGGCGCGTCAGGAGGCTGCGCCAGTCCCGATATTCTACATCGGCAAAGCCGGGAAACCGGGTAGCTACCACCTCAGCGAAGTAGCGACGCTGGAGCTGCGCCGGGGACTGGTCGGCCACGGTGTAGATGCCATCGTTCCGCCGGCTCCACTCAACGAGCAGTCGCGTTTTTCCAATCCGGCGTCGCCCGAAAAGAACAGCGAAGCCATATTTTCGTCGAAGCAGCCCATCCAGCCGCTCCAGCTCCTGTGTGCGATTGAGAAAATTCACGCTCCCCCGTGATGGTGCTGGCCAGCAGTATACTCGCCCGCAGTATACCTGCAAGTAGTATACGTGGGAGTATTATGCTCATGTGCATTATGCCTGCATGTATAACCTATCCGCCTAAAAGGGCCAGCCGACCACGTAGTCGCGAAAGGCCGCCTGTTCGCTCATCGCACAGCCGAAGACCTTCACCTCGTCGATGCGACCGTCAAAAAAGAGCGTTGGCTGACCGTTGTTGGTGTCTGCACCGATACGCATCGGGGCGCCGTTGCTGTACAGGGTGCTGTCGCCCAGGCTGTCAGTGGCCACCAGGATGCCATCCACGAAGATCCGCCGGGTACCTCCCGGATCCCAGGTCGCAATCAGGTGTTTCCAGCTTCCCACATGCGACGGGTAGCTGCTGCTGGTGGCCACATAGCTGCTGCTGCTACCTTCGGTGTAGAACCAGAGCTGCTGTTGGTAGTAGGTGAGTGTCCAGGTATCACGACAACAATCCAGCGGGCTACCGCCAGTAGAGCCCACCGAAGCGACCACATTCCAGGAGGAGGTGGAGAGGCTGTCTGCTTGAACCCAGGCGGAGAGGCTGAGGCCGGCCGTCGGCACCAACTCTGTATAGGGAAGGTCTACATAGGAGCTGGTTCCATTAAAATCCAGGGCCGTACCGCTGTGACCGGGTGCCCAGGTCGGAGCGACAATGACCCCGTCCAGGCCCAAGGGCCCGCTATCCCCCGCAGTGCTCCCAGCGCCCTCGTCCAAGGGCCAGTAGCCAAGTGTATCGTCCACACCGTCACAATTGTTGTCATCGCCATCACAGCGCTCAGCCGCTCCGGGGTAGCTGAGTGGCTCCAGATCGTCGCAATCGTCTGCAGTTGGGTAGTAGCCGGATGGTGGGGCGCAGGCCAAGGTCTGGTAGTTTGAACCTGCATAGCCGTCGGCATCCAGGTCGGCGTAGAAGGTGCTGCGGTCTACCGCCTGCTCGTCGATGGCCCCGTCACAGTCGTTGTCGAGGAGGTCACAGACTTCGGTGCCGCCGGGGTAGGCCGCGGCCTCTTGGTCATCGCAGTCTGTAAAATTGACTACAAAAGCCGCCGGTTGGTTACAGGCATAGCGCTGAGTGGCGGGATCGCCAAAACCGTCCCCGTCGGTGTCCGCATACCAGGGCGTTGCGTCGATGGCGGGAGCCTCGTCGGCGTTGCCATCGCAGTCGTTGTCGGCGCCGTCGCAGGACTCGGGGGCTCCGGGGAAGGCGGAGCGGTCCTGGTCGTTGCAGTCGGCGCCATTGTCCACGTAGCCGGCGGGGTTGTTGCAGTCGGAGAGGCCTGTGCTGGGATCCCCGGCGCCGTCACCGTCGGCATCCAGGTACCATATGCGGCTGTCTACCGCATTTTCATCGATCTGGCCGTCGCAAGAGTTATCTACGCCATCGCAGGTCTCGGGTGCGCCGGGCCAGGCATCGGCGGCCGCATCGTTGCAGTCGGTGGCGTCGGCAGTGTAGCCGGAAGGGAGGTAGCAGGCCTGGGTGCTGCGGCGGGCATCCCCGTAGCCATCGGCGTCGGTGTCGATGTACCAGATCCCGGCGTCCACCGCGTCGTCTTCGTCGGTGGTGCCATCACAGTCGTCGTCTGTGCCGTTGCAATATTCCAGGGCAGCGGGGTTGGAGGTGGCAGTCTGGTCGTCACAGTCAGTATTGTCCAATACCGACTGTACCGGTGCATCACATTGGACGACGGCGATGGTGGGATCGCCAAAACCGTCGGCATCGGCGTCGGTGTACCAGGTGCTGGGATCGACAGCATCTTCCTCGTCGATGGCGCCGTCACAGTCATTGTCCTCGCCGTCGCAAGTCTCGACGTGACCGGGGAAGGCTTCGGGGTTGGTGTCGTCGCAGTCGTCGGTGCTGGTGGTGTAGCCGGGAGAGGGGCTACATCCCTCCTGCCAAAGATAGCCACCTACGCCATCTTCGTCGCCATCCAGGTAGAAGGTCAGCAGTACCCCTTCGTCCACCGTCCCGTTGCAGTCGTTGTCCCGACCGTCACAGACCTCGGGGTTTCCAGGATAGCGCGTTGCATCTCTATCATCGCAGTCGGTGTGGTCCGAGAGGTAGCCGACTTCGGGCTCACAGGCGATCAGGGTAGCGTCGGCACCGCCAAAGCCATCGGCGTCGGCGTCGTAGTACCAGGTGCCTTGGACGCCCTCATCGACGACGGAGTCGCAATTGTTGTCAATGCCATCGCAACTTTCTTCGCGCCCCGGATAGCGAAAAGCCTGCGCATCATCACAGTCATCGCCGAGGGATACCGAGCCGTCGGGGGGTTCGCAGGTGTCGATCCGGGTGGTAGGGTCGCCGTGGCCGTCGCCATCCACGTCGGTGTACCAGGGGGTGGTGGTGCCCTCGTCGATCTGGCCGTCGCAGTTGTCGTCGTAGCCGTTGCAGGTCTCCGCCACCGAAGGGGAGATCAGTGGGTTTCCGTCGTCACAGTCTCCCTCTTCGGGGCTCAGGCCATCGCCGTCTCCGTCGGTAGGAAGAGACTCCACGGGGGGGCTGGAATCAGGCTTTGGCTCTGGGTTACAGGCCGTCAGCAGTAGGCTCAGTAACATCCGACTTCCAGGTTGTCGATCAAGTGGTCGTTGGTGGAGGCCCCGGTTGCCGCGCTCAGGCCGATGGTGAGGGAGGATGCATTGTAGTTGGGAATACTGCTGTTGATCACACGACTGCCATCGTAGTAGACTTGCACGGCGCCTTGGTCGAAGTAGACATCCACACTGTGCCAGCCGGTATTTTCCATCTCAGAAATGTTGGAGTTGTAGGAGATATTTGAAAGGTTGGAAGCCACCGTCAGGGCTACGTGGTTCTCGTCCGCGTCGTAGCCGGCGTTCTGGTAGGAGTCGAACTCCACCGCCCAGCCTGAGAGCCCGCCGTAGCCTTGAGATCCGCCTCCGCCTCCCAAAGAGGTATAGTCCGAGCTATTGAGAAAGACGACGGCCAGACCATCCGCCCCCGAGCCACTCTGCTGGGCCATGTCGAAGGAGATGTAGAAGGAGTCGTCGGGAATGGTGCTGCGGTAGAGCAGGGATCCACGCTGGTTGGCGGCGGCCCGCGCCAGGTTGACCGAGCCGTTGGAGGCGGCAGCATTTCCGTTGGCGGAAAGGATTGATGTGTCAATACCACCAGCGAAATTGGTAGAGAAATAGAGCTCATCTGTGCTGCCGTCGCAGTCGTTGTCCAGGCTGTCGCAGACCTCGCGTGCACCGGGGCGGGCGGAGGAGCTGGCATCGTTGCAGTCGGTGGAGGAGGCGACGTAGCCGGAGGGCGCCGAGCAGCCGGTGGTGGTGCTCGTTGTGGTGCCGTAGCCATCGCCGTCGGCATCGCGGTACCACACGGTGGTGCCCCCTTCGTCGGTCTGGCCGTCGCAGTCGTAGTCTACGCCGTCGCAGACTTCTGAGGCGCCGGGGCGGATGGAGGCGCTGCTGTCGTTGCAGTCGGTGGCGGTGGCGGCGTAGCCGGCCGGCTGGGTGCAGGCCTGGGTGGTAGATCCGGCGCTTCCGTAGCCGTCGGCATCGGCATCTCGGTACCAGGTTGTGGTATTGGAAGCCGAGCTTTCGTCGATGGTGCCGTCGCAGTCGTCGTCGATGCCGTTGCAGCTCTCGGTGGCGGCGGGGCTGACGGCCGTCGTGCTGTCGTTACAGTCACGACTGTTCGATACATAGCCGGTGGGCTGGGAGCAGGAGGGTGTGCTGGCAGAGCCGCCGTAGCCATCGCCATCGGCATCCAGGTACCAGGTGGGGGCGTTTGCAGCGCTGCTTTCGTCGATCTGGCCGTCGCAATCGTCGTCTACGCTGTTGCAGTACTCCGTCGCCAGGGGATGGATGTTGGAGGTGGCATCGTTGCAGTCGGTGGAGGAGGAGACATAGCCTGCAGGTTGGGTGCAGGAAGGCTGGGAGGTCGCGGCGTTTCCGTAGCCATCGGTGTCGGCGTCGCGATACCAGGTAGGGGCGCCGACGGCGGTGGCTTCGTCCACCGAGCCGTCACAATTGTTGTCCTGGCGGTCACAGACTTCGATGCCGATGGGGCTGATGCTGGCATCGGCATCGTCGCAGTCTCCGGCCACCGTCACCGTGCCGGAGGGGGCGGAGCAGGAGGTGGAGGAGGAGGCGGGGTCGCCATAGCCGTCGCCGTCGGCATCGGTGTACCAGGTGCGGCTGTCTACTGCCGCTTCGTCAATGGTACCATCACAGTCGTTGTCGCGACTGTCGCAGTACTCGTCGGCATTGGGGTAGATACCGGCATCGACGTCCGAGCAGTCCCCAGAATTGAGGACGTAGCCCGCAGGCTGAGAGCAGGAGGTCGTCGTGACCGTGGAGCCCCCGTAGCCGTCGCCGTCCGCATCCAGGTGCCAGGTGGCGGCCGTCGTGACGCCATCATCTACGGTGCCGTTGCAGTCGTTGTCGTAGCCGTCGCAGGCTTCGAAGTTGGCGCCGGTCGTCGGCGTGCGCACGCCGCTGGTGCGCAGCGTGGTGAGCTCGGAGACCGACAGCGGCGTGCGGTAGAGCGTGACATGGTCGATGAGGCCGCTCAGGTAGCGCTCGGCAG
>CAITDR010000708.1 GCA_903891165.1 uncultured Pseudomonadota bacterium | reverse complement strand
GATGGGGGAGGGGGATGGGGGTGGGCGCCTGCGCATCAATGCCCTGGATCGCAGCACAGGAACCGCCCGTGACCCTCTGTTTGTACTTTCTGTTGCCGCTTGGGATGCTGGGAATCGAAACAGCTTGCGCTGTGCCGACCTGCTCCACACCTTGATGTCCGAAATTCCTGGCCTGGAGGCTGTGCGCTTCCCGGTCGATGCCCTGCAGATCCGGGTCGGTAGGAACGCTGCTCCTGCCGCACCCAGCCACTGAGGAGTGAGAAATGTCCGTCTCTGCTCGCCGAACGCTACTGCTTGCCGCCGGGCTCTCCACAGCCCTGCTCACCACGGGAGCGTTGAGCTTCTATGAGGAGAACCTCCCCAGCACCCTGAACCCGCTCTTTGCGACGGGTATGCCGGACTACCGGTCTCAGGAGCTGATTTTTGACCGGCTCTACTTCCACTACACCATCGACAATCGCCTGATGAGCCGGGTGATCGAGAAGGGTGAGCTGGCGGACGGGGGCAAGGCCTACCGCCTGACGTTGAAGTCCGGAATGAAGTGGCACGATGGAAAGCCGGTGACCGCAAAGGACATCTGCTTCACCGTCAATGCGATGCTGGACCCCAAAACGCCCAGCCCGATTGCCCAGAAGTACCGGACCATCCTGGCTGGCTGCGAAGAGGAGAGCGCCCAGGTCGCCCTGGTGCGCTTCACCAAGGTCTTCCACAATCCCCAGGAACGGCTTGGATTTTCGCTCCTGCCCGAGGCTGCATTCCAGGGCAACACCTCGATCACGCCCGAGACCGAGTTCTCGTTGCGGCCCACCGGCACCGGTCCCTTCAAGGGCACCCGTGGCAAACGTGGGGCCACCTTTGAGGCCTTCACCAACCCGCACCATGCCGCCTCGATCGGGCAGATGTCCCTCCAGGAAGGCCAGGATCCGCTGATTCAGGTCACCACCCTGAAGAACAACGGTGTCCAGGGTATCATTGCTGTGCCGCCCCCGCTCCGCGGCGATGTCTCTGCCGCCGACGACCTGCAATTGAAGTCTTACGACCTTCGCTCCTGGTGGTTTGTAGCCGTCAATACAAAGAAGGGCGCACTGGCCGATAAGCGGGTTCGGCAGGCCCTTAACATGATCATTGACCGCACAGAGCTGCGTCAGTACGCGATCGGCGTGAAGCCCGGCGAGCAGAACAGCCCCTGCGAATTCATCTCCGGCCCCTTCGTCCAGTCCTCGCCCTACTACAACCGCGCCGTGGCCACCAAGGAGCGCAGCGACAAGACCGCAGCCACCCAGCTGCTCACGGAAGCGGGCCTGACCCAGGTAGGCGGCTTCTGGACCTATAAGGGCGCCCCGGTGACCCTGAACATCGGCATGATGGCGCCGTTGGATAACGAGGCCCCCGACCTTCTGCAACAGTTTGCCAACCAGATCGGTGCTGCCGGCTTCGGCCGTCAGGAGACCAAGATCACGGTAGACGAGTGGAACCGCACCGTGCTCTCCGGCAAGGCGACGAACTACGACCTGGTGATCGGCAAGTGGTCCTTCGGGGTAGTCGAGGAGGTGAACGACCTCTTCGAGACCCGCTCCGGTGCCCGCGGTGGTAATAACATCTTCAACTATAGCAACCCCAACGTGGATGCTTCGGTGGCCGCTTACAACGCGGCGCGTACCGATACCGCCGCGCAGGATGCCTACCACCAGCTTCACGGTCTGGTGG
>CAITDR010000707.1 GCA_903891165.1 uncultured Pseudomonadota bacterium | reverse complement strand
TGGAGATCCAGGTGGGCAAGGTGGTGCGGGTTTCGGGGAGGTACCTGCTGGACGACCCGGTGAAAGGGGGCCGCAAACATCGGGATCTCGACACCGTGGATGTACCTACCGCAAGACCGGTGGTGCTGTCCATGGACAATTTCAGCTCGCCGGGTGTCAAGCCGCTCAAACCGAAGGAATAGGGGAGGCAGCACAATGGCAGCAGTACCACGCCCAGCGGCCACGGTGATCCTGGTCCGCGATGGAGAGGCGGGCTTGGAAGTCTGGTTGATGGAGCGGAATCGCTCGGTGGGTTTTATGGCGTCGGCCTGGGTTTTTCCGGGGGGGCGGGTGGACCCGGAGGATGCAGAGCGGCCAGCGGTGGGTGGAGACTTTTCCAAGGTTCCACGCGCCTTCTGGGTTGCCGCAGTGCGGGAGCTGGAGGAGGAGGCGAAGCTGCGTCTGGGCGGAGACGCCTATGATCTGGGGCGCCTGCGCCACTGGGCGCACTGGATCACACCGGAGGCCGAAGTTCGCCGCTATGATACCCACTTTTTTCTCGCGCTGCTCCAGCCGGGAGAGGAGCCGGAGATCGACGGGGGAGAGGCCGTGGATGGGCGCTGGTTCCGGCCAGCGGATGCCGTAGAACAGAGCTTTGCCGGTCGTCTTTTGTTGGCTCCTCCCACCGTACGTTGCCTGCAGGAGCTTGCGGCCTGGCAGCACAGCAGTGGCCTTCAGCAGGCGGAGCGGCGGATTCTGCCCATATGTCCTCGCTTTCTGATAGACGGGGAAGAGGTATTTGTGCTGCTGCCCGGGGATCCTGCCTTCCCCGCCGAGCAGGCGGTTGAGCCCCCCACCCGCTTCCCCATCCGGGGATGGAGCAACGAGGCGCTGAAAGCTCTGGTTTCACGCGGATGATCCTCTGGTTCCTTAGTCTCTCGTTGGCGCGACCGCCGGCTCCCCGGGATCTGGACAGCGAAGGGGACCCGCGCCGCCTGGTGATCAAGGTGAGAGAGGGCGAAGATCCTGCAGAAGTGGCGATCCGCCTGCGGAAGCTGCTCCCGGGGCGACGGCTCTCGCCCTATTTCGTCGATCCGCCCGATCCCCGCCCTGGACTGGCCGATCTGGCGCTGTATTTCCGGGTGGAGGGGGAGGTCCCGCGTGCCGAGCTGCTGCGTCTCCAGAAGCTCCCGTGGGTGGAGGCCAGCTGGCGCGCGCCGCTCCCACCACCCCCACCGGCCGATCGTCCGCCTAGCACCGAGGACTTCCGGCCCCTCCAGGGCTGGCTGGACCCCCTGCCCGGTCTGGGCTTCACCGAGGCGGCGGGCTGGCCCGGCGCCGATGGCCTGGGGATCGTGCTGGCCGATGTGGAATATGGCTTTACCGAACACGAAGATTTGGATGCGCTGATCGGGGTGCAGAGCTGGGGTACCGCCTACAGACCCTATGCCTGGCACGGCACATCGGTACTTGGCATGGTTTTTGCTGGGGTCAATGGCTTTGGAGTGGATGGCTCCGCTCCCGGCGCCACACCATTTTTGTACTATCCAACGGATGAGCAAGAAAACTACGATGTGGCCGGGGCGGTCCTGGCTGCGGCGGCGGAGCTGCTTCCGGGCGACGTGCTGCTGATCGAGCAGCAGGGCTATCTACGCGGCACCTACTGTCCGGTCAGTGCGGACCCGGCGGTGTTTGATGCCATCAGCTATGCGGTCGCTGCGGGAATTGTGGTGGTGGAGCCCGGCGGCAACGGATCCTCAGATCTCGACGCTCGCGCCTGGCAGGGCTGGTTTGACCGGACCCAGCAGGACTCAGGCTCGATCCTCGTTGGGGGGGGCGCCGGGCCGGACTCCGGTTTGCCGCCGCGATCCTGGCTGCTCAGTGGGGGCAGCAGCTACGGGCAGCGTATCGACATGCAGGGCTGGTACACCGACATCGTCACGACGGCCAACGCCGATATGGGTGGTTCTCTATCTGATCTTGCGCTGGTGGGCGACGACCCTGCACAGGGCTACACCCGGAGTTTTGGGGGCACCTCGGGCGCCTCTCCGATGGTGGCCTCGGTGGCGGCCGCCATGCAGGGCCTGGCCCTGGCCGGCGTCCAGCCGCTCTGGGAGCCTCGGGAATTGCGGGCGATCCTGGCGAACAGTGGCACACCGCAGGTGGGGGAGCCCCACATCGGACCGCAGCCCGACCTGCGGCGACTCCTGCGCACCTGGGGCCGCTGATGTTTTTGTGGCTTCTGGCCTGTATGCAGGAAGAACCTGAAGAATTTTTGGCATGGGTGGAGGGAGAGCAGGGCTATGCCATCCAGGCCCGCCCCATCCAAGACCTGGAAGATTCCCTGCATATGAAGGGCAGCCTGGGGCAGATCACCTACGGTGGCCATGTCCCTCTGACCGGTGACCGCTACACCGGGGGCCAGACCATCACCGTGTACTACGATCTTCACGACGGTGTGGCCGTGCCGGTGGATGTCGATGGGCTTCTCCTCTATAGCTTCTACGCCAACCTTGGCGATGCCAAACGCTGGGTGGAGGCCCGAGACCAGAGCTTGGACGAGGTCTTTCCGCTGCCGCTGGCCTGGAACCCCGGCGTCAGCCCGCTGATTGAATTTTCTGCCGCGGACAACGCGGCCTATGCCGTTGGAAATAACTTTTTTGTCCTGCTCCCCGATGGGAGACATCGGGATGTCCCCCTGTTGGCCAACCGGGGGGGCATCGCCCATGAGCTGGGGCACGCCGTCTTTCACCTGCTCACCGCGGGGGGGCCCTTTGCCCCGATGTTGGTCGAAGATCCTACCAGTAATGCCGGACGCTGGCAGTCCTCCCTGCACGAAGCCTTTGCCGACGTACAGGCCGCACTGCTGACGGACGACCCCGCCTTTATCTCCGCCTCCCTCGACATGCCCGCCCGGGATCTGAGCCTGGAGCATGTCATGAGCGAAGCGATTCTTCCCGACAATGGAAGCCAATTTTTATACGATCCCTACCCGGCTGGCACGGTTTTTGCATCCCTCCTCTGGGAGCTGCGCGTGCAGACCGACGATGCCGACGGAACCTACCGGCTGTTGCTGAACACCGCCCGCGCCTGGCGCCCCGAGACCGTGGATGGTGCATCGTGGATGGAGGCGCTGCTGGGCCAGGCCGACCCTGATCAACGAGAGATCCTCTGCGAAGTTGCAATCCAGCGGCTTGGAGACTTCTGGGAGAGCAGCGGGAGCTGCCCGTGAAGGTCGGCATCGCACTGTTGTTTGGAGAGCTGCTGGCGCGGCAGTCCTCCGGACGGCACCTGCCGGAGCCGGTGGGCGAAATTTTGGTAGAAGCTCCGGTTTCTGGCCCGTGGATCCTGGGGGGCAGCATGCAGGTGGCTGGCCGCAGCTACCAGAGTGGGCTGGTACAGCAGCAGAACCTGCGCCTCCGTCCGGCGCTGTGGGGTGGTCTGCGGCTGGGGGACGGCAAATTGCAGCCCGATCTGGCGCTGGGCCTGGGGGTGGCCTGGTTGGGTAGTGAGTGGATTCAGCCGGAGGAAGGCTGGTTTTGGCGCACCACACCGGTGGTAGGTCTGCGCGGCGGGCTGGAGCTGGGGGGTCGGTGGGGACTGCGGCTACAGGCGGGCCTGGAGCTGCGTTTCGGCGGGACGGATTTTCTGCTTGCTCTGGGCGGAAGATGGCGCTGATCGCCTTTTTTCTGGGCTGCGCCCATATCGGGATGATCGAGGGGGCCATCCCCCTGGAAAGGGGCGAGCGGCGCCTGTCGATGGATCTGCAGGTGTCGCGTAGTCCCGGTGTGGTGGGCAGCAGTACCGGGATTCCGCTGCCGCAGGTCGGCGGAGCCTGGCGGGTGGGGCTGGGCGCCAACACCGATCTCGGGGTGCATGTCTACACCATCGGCAATGGCGTGGATGTACGCTATCGGTTTGCAGAAAAAGGAAGATGGCATTTTGCCATCGATCCTCGCCTAGATGTCTTTGTGGTGCCCATCGGCACCCTGCTGTTTTACACCAGCGTGGACCTGAAGCTGCCGCTGTTGGTGGAGTGGGCCTTTTCCGAGCACTGGCATGCGACGGGTGGGCTGGGTCTGGTAGGTCGGCAGACCTTTTTTTCGGGGGGGACCCAGGAGCTTTCCACGTCGGCCAGCAGCTTTGATCTATTGACCGGCGGCGGCCTGCGGATGTCTTATCAAAAATCCCGCTTTCAGCTTGGCATCTCAGGGACTCTCTACGTGGATGTGCTGCGGGGAACCGGTCTTTATGGGGGTCTGGGAATGGACCTCGGCTTTGGGGCGTTGAAGACAAAACCATCCTCGGCTCCCGCCTCTTCCGGTGGCACAATGCGGGGATCGCGATAGATTTCGCTCTCTTTGGACACGGCCCATGACCCTGATCCTCGCCCTCCTCCTGCAGCTGGCCCCGGCTACCGCCGCTGAATTCAGCGAAGCCGAGCATGTGCGGCTTTCTGGAGACCTGGAGCAGCTCACCTCGCGTCAGTTGTGGGCGGGAGCAGAGAAAAAGTATCTGGAACTTCTGGAAATGGAGAAGGACGCCGGTCGCTCCATCCTGACCTTTGAGGATCTGCTTTTTGGTGCCTACGCCGCACGTGCCCTGGGCCATATGCTGGAGGTGCGCGACCGCCTGGGCCGCGCCATCCTGTTGGAGGGTCCGGAGGAGCAGCTGAAGGAGGCCCGCGACTGGCTCTCGTCGATCCGTTCCACCTACGGTCAGGTGCGCTTGCTGGCGCACAATGCCCGGAATGTGGATTTTGCTCCTGAGCTTTTGCCCATGGATCCCGATCAGCGCACCTCGGTGGAGCTGGCCGCGGATGCCATCCGCAAATATGGCTCCTTCGTCGGGTTGCTTCCGCGTGGGGACTACAGCTTTGCCGGGCATTCCTTCCGGGTGGAACCCGGCGTGGCCGTCACAATCGAGACCAGCCCTCGCCTGAAAAAGACCCATGGCGAGGTGGTGCGTAGTGCGCCGGACCCCATGGTGGATCCGGGCCCCACGCCGGTCAGCCCATGAGTCTCCGGGCAGAGATTGCTGCGGATCTCTGCGCAGGCACCTCCAACTGCGTAGAAGAGCTGCCGGAAGTTTTCGAAATCGGCCCCGATGGGCTCGCCCGTGTGAAGATTAAGAACCCCACCGACGTAGACCTGCGTCGTGGAGCTGAAGTCTGCCCGGTGCAGGCCATCTCCCTGATTGATATCTCTACCGGAGCCAGAATCTACCCATGATCTCCTTGATTGCCTTGATTGGAACTGCCCAGGCCATCGATCTGAAGTGGTGGGGTGTGGGACCGAACATCGCCTCCAACCTTTTTCCCATCGAATATCCCACGTCTTTTCCTGCCGGAGCCAAAGTGGGTGGGCTGACCGGCGGGGACCCGCTGGTGGACAAAGTGGGCTTTGATCTGGAAGTCGGCGGACGTGGGGTGCTCTACCCCACCAGTGCCGGTCGTCTCGGCGCGCGCTTCCAGCTGGGTTTTGGGCAGAACCGCTTCTTCCGCCAAGAGTTCACGCTGGAGTACGATGGTACCATCGTCAAGCAGGGCAGCTTCCAGCTCCTTTTTGGCGGCGGTATCGGCGTGGGCCACGAGCGCTTCAACGACGACCTGGGCGAGGACTGGCTCTCGGTGAACTACTACCCCCTGCGCGTGCAGCTGGCCGGGCTCCTGCGGGACAACAGCCGGGCCTACGAGCTGGGGATTTTCGGCACCTGGCACATTGCCGGTGCCCAGAAATACTACCAGAATGCCGCGGACAACAACCCCACCGATGGAAAGGGCAATGCGTCGGTGGCGGCCGGCGCGCTGTACTTCGGGGTGGGGCTGGACCTCACGGTCTACTTCGGCGACTTCTTCACCGACAAAAAAAAAAGAACGAACAAGAACGGCTCAAATAACAACCGCAAGAAGAAGCGGCATTGATCAGGGCTGACAGCGCGGGCACCACACTGTGCTGCGTCCGGACTGCACCAAGCGCTCCAGGATGGTGCCGCAGGTCGGGCAGGGCTCCCCATCGCGCTGGTAGATGGGGAAAGGGTTGGTAGAACCCGCCTCTTCTACATAGGTGATCTCCTCTGCCCCCTCCAGCATCTGGAGGCTGCCCAGGAGCTGGACTTGCACCGCCCGATCCAGTCGCGTATGGCGTTCGCCTGTCACCTCTTCCGCCGGAAGGGTCGGGCGAAGGCCGGCTCTCCAGAGGGCCTCCATCGCCTGCACATTGCCCAGACCCGCCACCACCGCCTGGTCCATCAGCGCCACCTTGACGGCACGGCGACCGGCCAGCGGGGGGAGGGGGTTGCCGAGGGCATCGGGCCCCAGACCTGCCCCCAGCGCGGTCTGCCCCTCTTGCCAGGTCAAGGGTACCACCCCCCCAAGAAGGCGGGGGTCGATAAAAAAGAGCGGGCCATCCCTAAGCTCCAACCTGATTTTTGCGTGGGGGCTGGGCTGCCGGGACCACTTGCCGGTCATCCCCAGGTGCAACAGCAGTGCCCGGTCACCAAAACGCCAGAGGATACGCTTTCCATGCCGCAGAAGTGGACCGGGTGGCTGGGAAAAAGTGGCCGATAGCAGCTCTGCCCCCTCCGCCAGTCCCGCCGAGGGCCGCGCCTTGGTGCTTGCGCGCACGCAGCGTGGATCCAGGAGGGAAAAGCCCAGGATCTGATGGTTGCCGCACCAGCGCTCCAGGGAGCGTCGGCAGAATTCCACTTCAGGCAGCTCAGGCATACTGGCCCTTAATCCGCTCTGGCGCGTCGGGCCGGGCTGGATTAGATGGCCGCAGCCGGGAGCGACCATGATGAACTCCGAGTCCTTTGCCTACAACTTCATCCTGCTTCCGTTGGTGTGCTTCGGCGGCTTCAGCGTGATGTTGGCCTTCGTCTTCCTTCTTCCCGGTGTGGGCAACGTCCTTGCGGCGCTGTACACCATCATCACCCTGGACTGGGCGAACGAAAAGCGGAAGGGTGGCAGCAACCGGGTCGAAGAAGTCTAAGCCTCGCGCTCCCTCCGCCCCGCTGGCGCCTTGCTGCGTTATGATACGCAGCAGGGAGGCGGTCTGATGGCCGATGCGCAAGATGGCGCGGGCAAGCCGCAGGATGCGCATCTTGATCTGCGGGATCTTCAGACGGAAGAGGAGCTTCCTCTACGGGAATTTGGCCGTTATGAGCTGAAGGCCGTCCTGGGACGGGGAGCGGCGGGCGTCGTTTACCGCGCCTGGGACCGGGAGCTGGGACGGTCGGTAGCGTTGAAGCTGCTGTTGGGCGGTGCCCTCGCCGGAAACCAGCAGGTGGAGCGCTTTTTCCGTGAGGCGCGGGCGGCGGCGCGGCTGGATGATCCGGGTATCGTACGGGTGCTGGACATCGGTCGTACCCCCGAGGGTGCGGTCTGGTTTGCGATGGAAATGGTGGAAGGAACCAGCTTGTCCGCCTGGATCAAAGAGCATGGGGCCTTCCCCGCGGCCCGTGCGGTTGCGATCGTGCGCGACCTGGCGCGGACCCTCCAGCGGCTGCACGAGGTGGGCATCGTCCACCGGGATCTCAAGCCCAGCAATGTGTTGCTCGGGCCAAATGGTACGGTGAAGCTGGCAGATTTTGGGATCGCGGGCGACATGTACGAAAGTGAAGATCGCCTGACCCGCACCGGCCAGCTGCTGGGGACACCGGCCTACATGGCGCCGGAAGTGCATATGGGTGTGCGTCCCGACGTCAGTTGGCCGCTGGTGGATGTGTACGGTCTGGGAATGATCCTTCTGGAAAGCCTGACCGGTGTGGCTGTTCCGCCGGAGGGGGAGGTCTATGTCCGCGCAGAGGCGGCGGGCGAGATGGTGCCCATGCCGCGGCCGCTGCGGCTGATCTGTGAGAAGGCGATCCGGGAGCGGCCGGAGGGTCGCTATGCCAGCGCGGGCGAGCTGCAGGCGGATCTGCAGCGCTACCTGAATGCTGAGGCCGTGCTGGCCAGTCCCTTGAGCTTCCAGGAACGAAGCCAGCTTTTTTGGCGTCGGCACCGGGCTGTGTTCCGCACCGTTGGAATGACCCTCGGCGTGCTTTTTGCCTGTATCGCCCTGGGCTATGGGCTCTCCCGCAGCTGGGAACAGAAGCAGCGCCAGCTTCAGGAAGAGGAGGCGGAGGGCCGCCTGAAGGCCACCCGCAGCCGTATCGACCAGCTGCAGGCTGAGGGAAGGGAGGCTGAAGCCGAGGAATTGATGGATCACTTCCTCCAGGCGCCCGAACATGCCAACCGCCGGGCGGTGACCCAGGCCTGGCTAGAACGTGCCCGGGCTGCCGACGCGGATGGTCGGGATGCAGAAGCGCTTGCCGCCTATGGTCGGGCCTGGGCAGGTGTAGATCCGGGTATCGCCCGGTTGGCTTTTCGCGGCATTGTCGGCTCACTCCGGCGTGCGGGGCACTGGCGTCCCCTGTCCGCTGCACTCGACATGATCCGCCAAGGGGAGGGGGGCTACAGCCTCCAGGAGCGGCGGGAGGTGGAGGTGGAGCTGCAAGTGTCCCGGGGGGCGCTGGAGGCGGCGCGGGATGCCGCCCAAGGGGGCGCCGAGCACAACCTGCTCAAGGTGCTGGCAGAGGCGCAACCTCTGGGAGATGCTTCGGTGGCGCCTATACAATTCCGCAGCATGGATCTGGACCGGGACGGCCGGTCCGAGCTGTTTCTGGATCGCCACCTGGGCTGGGAGCAGCTGGGCACCGACGGCCTCCTTCATCCCCTTCAGCTCTCCCAGGCTCCCCCTCCAGAAGAACCAGGTTTGTTACTCTGGAACTTTGAAGAGTCGGTGAGCAGGCTGTTGGACGTACATGCCGAGGGTGTATGGCTGCGCGAAGAGCGCCCGGGGGCCCTGCCGGTGGCGCACTGGGCGGCGCTGGGCGGGAAGCTATTCACGGTCATAAATGGCTATGAACGTCGTTTTTTAGTCCAGGATGGCCTCGGATCACCGGCACGCAGTGCCCACCCGGCCACGGAGGGGCTGGTCTCCTACATCACCGCCATGACCACCGCCGATCTGGATGGGGATGGCACCCGCGAGCTGGTGGTGGGTGTCGGTCCGCCTGAGGGCTTCGAGCTGCGCGTTTTTGATGGCAGTGGACCCGAGCTGGTCGAGCGCGCCCGGAAAAAAATCGGCTATGTCTGCGGTCTGGCCGCCCCGAAGGTGCAGCGGAACGGCCCGGTCCCCGGCAGTGGGAACACCCAGTCCCGCTCCGAACGCCGGACGGTCCTGGCGGTGGGCATCTGCCACCTCCATCCCAGTGCGGTGGTTTTTCCCCGCGAAGAACCTCATGGAGCCGCCGCAGGTATCCATTTTTTCCGCTACACCGGCCACTCCCTGGAAGAAGATGGTGCCGCTCTGCCGGTGCCGCCGGGCATGGCCCACATCGGGGCGGGCATGGGCAGCGCCGACATCGACCAGGACGGTCTGGACGAGCTGTACACCACCTTCGACAGCAACGGTCAGAGCTACGCCGCCCTCTACCACCCGCGCGTCGAGGGGGGCTATTGGCGGGGCCTGATCGAGGGGTGGCAGGTCTTGGGGGCCGGGGCTTTCGACCCGGACGGCTGGGGAGAGCTACTCTTGACGCGTCAAGGGAGTGTGAAAGAGGGCGGAGGGATCTGGATGCTGGGAAGTGGAAAAGATCATTTCCCCTCTCAGGAGCTTCCCGGTCCGATCCCCGTCCCCCAGGAGCTGCCCGATGCCTGGCGTCCTCACATGCGCCTCGCGACGCTGGGCATGCCCGAGCTGGCGGCGGATGAGCTGGACGCCGTGGCGGAGATGGAGGAGGAGGATCCCATGCCTGCCATGGCCTTCCGGCAGGCCGCCGGGCTGTGGACCCGAGCCGGGCGCCACCAGGAGGCCGCCCGCTCCTGGGAGAACGCCGCCCGGAAGGAATCGGGCACCGCGCACCTGGAAGATCTGGCCTTCGCCTTGGACTCCTGGCTGGCGGCCCTGCGCCCTATCGAGGCATGGGCGGTGGCCCAGCCCCTGCTGGAAAGTGGGCATCTCGGTGCAGTCCAGAAGGTGCAGGGCCTGTTGCCCTGGCTGAGCGAGCTGGGGGGGCCGGCCTCTCTCTCCACCCTCTTCAACGAACCGCTCGCGCCAGAATGGCAGCTGCTACGCCCGGAGCTGGTGCGTCGGAACGCGCGGGAGGGCAAGCTGGAGATCGACGCGGTACGTGGGGCGGAGACGCTGCTGCGTCTGCCCCTGCAACGTACCGGGGCCGCGGCCAGCCTGACCATCGGGATGGATATCAGCCGGTCGGAGTGGGGCAGTCGGTTGTCGATCGAGTTGATCCCCCTGGAAGGAGGGGAGGGGCAGCATATCGACATCACGGGCGGTGGTGGCGGTGGTTTTCTGTTCCGACGGGTGAACGACGGGATCTCCTGGGAGCTGAAGGATGGGCCCGAGCAGAGCCAGCACCTGGATCTGGAGCTGGTCCATTGGCCGGCCGGCCACTGGTCGCTGGCGGTGGTGGTGGACGGTGTGGAGCGTTCCCGGCGGCGGATCGAAGGGCAGGCGGCAGCAGCCGGTCCCTGGGAGCTGCGCTTCCGCTCCCCGGAGGAGCCCGGTCTGACGGGAGCACTCAGCCGTCAGCAGCTGATCCGCCTGGATCTCCGTGGTTTTGTCACCGGCACTCAGAGTCTGCCTCCGGCGCCCGAGGCCAGCGGGGTGGCCCTGGCTCAGCTGCGCCTCCGTATGGACCCTGCCGACCCTGAGTTGCGACGTAGCTTGAGTACGCAGGAGTATTTTGCTCGTCTTTTAGAAGACTTCCGGCAGGTAGGATTTATGCACTCCTCCGATCCTGAGCTGGTGCGCAGCCTCACCCGGGATCTGCCCGATCCGGGCCCCTTTGCTGCCAGCTTCTCCGCCGCCCGGCTGCTGCTGGCCCTGCGTGGCCAGGTGTACTGGCAGGCGGGGGATGCGGTGGCCGCCCGGCGGGATCTTGAGCGAGTGGCCGCACTACCCCAGGATCAACCTCGGGACTGTTTTGATCTGTTTGCCACCCTATCGGAGATCGCAGTGGCTGAGGGGAAGGAGGAGGAGGGCATCGCCCATGCCCGCGCCGCGCTGGCCTGTGGGCTGGTGCGCGAGGTGGCGCAGGATCGCCTTGCCCGTCGTCCGCTCCTGAGCCCCCGCCGGGGTACCTTGCCCTGGCGGGAGATCCTCCCGCCACCTTAGCCGCCTGCGGCGGGTCCCATACAAAAGACGTTCAGCTTGTTGCCGTCCAGATCGCGGAAGTAGCCCGCGTAAAAGCTGGGTCCTCTGGGTCCGGCTGGGCCTGCATGGGTGCCTCCAAGTTCCAGCGCATTTTTGTAAACGCGATCCACTTTTTCTCGGCTGTCTATGGCCAGGGCGACCATGACGCCGTTGCCCACGGTGGCGGGTTCGCGGTTGTCCGGTCGAATCACGCCGAGGCTGGGCTGGCGGGGAGAGACAGCCCAGGCCACGAAGCGGTCGCTTTCCATAAAGCGTGTAGCGCCAAACTCCGCGAGGAGGGCGTCGTAAAATGCGGCCGCACGAGGAATGTTGTCGGTGCCCAGGGTGACGTAGCCGATCATGCTTGCTCCTTTGAGATTGCGTTGCCCATGTAGCCTGTCTTCGCAAGGCGCCCGCTCAGAAATCGACCGACAGGGCGCATCTGGGTTAGCCTTCAAGGTAATGAACATCCTCGGCAT
>CAITDR010000706.1 GCA_903891165.1 uncultured Pseudomonadota bacterium | reverse complement strand
GTCCCTGATCCGGGCCAGGCCTCCACGATGAAGGCCGTCCAATTTTCCATTCCCGGAATGGTCTGGCAACCGGCCGACCAGTTGTCTACCGTGGCATCCTCCAGGGGGCCGTCCACCGATGCCACGTGGATGTTGTGTCCGCTGCCCTCCCTCTGGTGGTCCTCCCCACTGTCGGGCGGCAGCCAACCATTGCGATCCGAGTCTACATGCCCGTTGTGGTTTGTGTCATCTGTGACAAAATAGCCATATTCAGCGATGGTCAGGGCCTCGTAGCTGCCCCGGTGCCAGCCACCCTCGTGCCGGTAGCGCCGGTTGGCTTTCAGGGAGGAAGAACCATCTGTTCCGAAGTTGTGGGCTCCCGTGTCGGTGTTGATGGGAAACTCGCGCACATGCCCGCCGTCGCCGTCGCGCCAGATCAGCACGATGCTGTCGTTGAAGGACTGGGGCAGGTTGCCATTCCAACGGAACTCTCCAGGGAAGCTGCCGCGGATGCCGATCACCGTGCGTACACCGGTGCCGATGTCCACTTCCACCCCGGTGGTCTGCTCAGCGATGTCCCGGTAGAGGGACCAGGCCTGCTCTTCGCTCAGCCACACCGCACCGTCGGGCAGCTCGTAGCAGCGGCTGCCACTCCAGCTTTCTCCACGTTCAAAGAGCGGCATATCATCATTGTAGTCTGGCATACTGATGTCTTCGCCGCGCTGGTTGTGCGCGCGGGTCTGCCAGGTTCTTTTTGGCAAAGGTTCGGGATAGGCCACGGGGGACAGGATCTTCTGCGGAGCGGGGTTCCCGCGCGGGGCGGCGCGCACGGCGGCCTGCGTGGCGAAGTGGTCCCAATAGTCAAAGCCGCAGGATCCGGGAGGAAGCAGCTCCGGGAATTCGGAGTCGGGGGGATCTTCCACCGGGGTGCTGTCCTCCGGCGGCAGGCTCTCATTTTCGCTATCGACGCTGCTGTCGTCGTTTTCCTCGTCAAAGGAGCCGAAGTGGGCGTTTTCGATACGTCCGTGGACCACGGAGCTTTGGGGCTGGCAGGCGAGGAGGAACAGCAGCATGGTTGGGGTTTAACCTGTGGGGGGTGGGGTGCCAGGGGGGGGGCTGGCATCCGGAGGTTTGTTTTGACCAACTTGACGCGCCGGACATTACGATGCCCCCCGCCGCAGGCCCCAACAGGGTGATTCCCCCCGCCACGCCGGTTAGACCTCCCTCCTTCCGGATTCCCCATGTGCCGCAACATCCGCCCCCTCTTCAACTTCGCCCCACCCGCCACCGAGGCGGAAATCCGCGCCGCTGCCCTCCAATATGTGCGAAAAGTAGCGGGGACTACAAAACCCTCCAAGGAGAACGAGGCGGCCTTTGAGGAGGCGGTGGCACGGATCGCCGCGATCACCGGCGAGCTGGTGCAGCAGCGCCTGGTGACCCGCGCCGCACCACGTACCCGCGAGGAAGAGGCGGCCAAGGCGAAGATTCGCGGGCTTCGGCGGGTGGCACGTGCCCGTGTCGAGGGCTGAGCGGTGGAATTTGGTCGCCTCTCAGATCTTTCGGCGGTGGACTTCCGCCTTCCCGGCCCGGATCCGCGCAGTCGGGCGCTTTCGGGGCGGGAAAGTCCCGGGATGCTGCAGGTTTTTGTGGGCCTGCCCAAGTGGACGGCCGACAGCCTGCACACCCCGGGTCTACCGGCCCACAAGCGCCTATCCTCTTACGCCGATCGCTACAACAGTATTGAGCTGAATGCCACTTTTCACGCCATCCCCGAGGCCCGCCTCGTCGCCACTTGGGCGGCTTCTGTTCCGCCCGGGTTTCGCTTCTGCCCCAAGGTGCCGCGCACAATTTCTCACCCGCCCACCGACTGGGAGGGGGCGGCGCGACAGTTCGCCGATGTGCTGCCCCACTTTGGAACTACTCTTGGACCCTGCTTTTTTCAGGCTCCACCGGAGGTAGGTCCGGATGATTTGGACGCGGTCTTCCTGCGGATGGCAGCCCTTCGGACCCCCATGGTTTTGGAGCTGCGCCATCCTGCTTTTTTCCGGCAGGGCCGCCTGATCGATCCGCTCTTTTCCAGGTTGGTCGAGGCAGGAGTGGGGGTGGTGGTCACCGATACACCGGGGCGTCGCGATGTTGTCCATCGGAGTTTTACGACGACCACGTTGATGCTCCGCTTTCTGGGGGATGCGGAGGAGCCGACCAGCCGCAGTCGGCTGGCAAGCTGGGCGCAGGCGCTACGCGGCGAGACGGGTCTGCGGGAGGTGTATGTTTTTGTACATCAGCCTGACAATCTTTTGTTGCTGGAGCTGGCGGGTTT
>CAITDR010000705.1 GCA_903891165.1 uncultured Pseudomonadota bacterium | reverse complement strand
TGCATAGACCACCGCTCCCCCCAAGGAGTGGCCGATCCAGAAGGCAGGCTCGCCGATCAGGCCCGCCACCCGCTCCACATCGTCCAGGTAGTCATCAAAGCGCTCCGGACGCAGGCTGGCACGGGAATTGCCGTGGCCACGCAGCTCCAGGTTGTAGACATCGTAGCCCAACGAAGCCAGATAGGCCGAAAAGGAACGTCGCGAGGCATGCCAGCTATAGCGGTTCTGGGCAAAGCCGTGCACCAGCACCACCGGCGGCCCCCCGATCGCCGCGTACTTCCGTACCAGGGCGATCCGCTCGTCGATCAGCCATCGTTCTTTATGAAGGTAGATCTTCCGCTCTCCGTGGATGACCTGCTCTACCTCGCCCACATCGGAGAGCTGTACGGCCTCAGTCCCCACGCAGGGCCTCGGTGATCGAGGCGACCTCGTCGCGATTGCCGATGTACAGGGGGCTGCGCTCGTGCAGGCTCTTGGGCACCTTGTCCAGGATGGCCTGCTGCCCGTCGCTGGCGGCGCCGCCCGCAGCCTCTACCAGAAAAGCCAGGGGGAAACCTTCATAGAGTAGCCGCAACTTGCCGGCTTTCGCTTTTTGTGAGGGAGGATACAAAAATATGCCGCCCTTGACAAGGTTCCGGTGAAAATCCCCGACCAGACTGCCGATGTAGCGGGAGGACCAACCCAGCGATGGCTCCTTCCGGGCCTCCAGCCAGGCCCGCAGGCGGGGATCCCACTGGGCGGAGTAGGCCTCGTTGCAGGAGTAGCTTTTTGTGGAGGGCTCCAGCCGGATATCCGGGTGCGACAGGAAAAACTCGCCCACCGTGGGATCCAGCGTAAAGCCGTGGACCCCCTTTCCGGTGGACAACACCAGCACCGTGCCCGCTCCGTAGACGATGTAGCCCGCCAGCACGATCTCCCGCCCCGAACGCAGCGCATCCTCGGCCGTCGGCGGCCCGGAAGGATCGGACTTCCGACGGAAGGCACAGAAAATGGTGCCGATCGAAGCATTGGTATCGATATTGGAAGATCCATCGAGCGGATCCATGCAGAACACATAGTGTCCCGGCACAAAGGGAGCGGGGATGCCGATGGGCGCATCTTCCTCCTCCGAGACGATCATACAGACCACCCCGGCATGCTCCAGTGCCCGCTTGAAGGTTTCATTGGCGTAGATATCCATCTTCTGGACATACTCGCCCTGGATGTTCATCTGCCCGGTGGCCCCAAACATCCCGGCCAGACCGGCCCGGTTGACACGTGCGGCCACCAGCTTGCCGGCCAGGGTCACCTGGTTGAGCAGGTTCACAAATTGCCCGCTGGCCTCCGGGTGATCCCGCAGGCTCTCCATCAGGAAACGATCGAGGGTGGTACCTTCTTCGAACTGCATCCGTAGATCATAACCGAAGAGCCTTGCGGATGGGACTATTCTCGTCTACGGTGGGCTTCCCCCGAGGTACACCCATGTCCCTGCTCCTGCTCCTTGCCGCCTGCTCCGACGACACCATCCTCCTGGAAAAAGATACCGGTGATACCGCCGTAGATGAGACGGATACCGACACCGATACCGATACCGACACGGATGCCGATACCGATACCGACGCCGATAGCGACACGGCCATCGACACCGCCAAGGACACCGGCGGGGACACCGGCGGCGGGGGTGGTGGAGGCGGTGGGGGCGGCTATGGCGCCTATGCCTACGTCGGCGAAGTCGAGGGCGACGGGGAAGATGCCAGGGGTGGCAACATCGGCTACGACGTGGTGGCCTACGATCTCAACCGCAATAGCTGGGACTTCAACCAGGTGATCTGCTCCGCGACCTCGGAGCTTAGCGCCAACCGGAACCGCCTTCCCGACTGCCCCAACTGCCTGTTCTCCTACTCCGTATCGGCCGACAACGGCACGGCCTCCGGGCAGGATTGCGCCACCTTCGGCCTGGATGGTAGCGACTGGGACGGCTCCGAGCTGGGCATCGGCTTCTCCGAGACCTACAACGGCTACCAGCTGGGCGCGCTGTACATCTACATGCAGCAGTACTCCGACTACGGCTTCTTCGTCTTCTCCCTGGACTATCCGCCGAATTATGAGGTCACTGGGGACCGGACATCGGCCACCTGGAAGCGGATCATGATGACCCGCAGCGGCTATCCCTACTACGCCGCCTACTGAGTCGAAAAAAAGCGCCAGCCGCCCCGATCGGGGCGGCTTTTGCTTGTGGATGTCCTCTTCTTCTTCTATGATGGCGGCCAGAGGTAATTTTTATGGCACAGCACATCTCTCTGGTCTCCTTCCTCCTCCTGGGCGGCTGTTTCGGCCCCAACATCCCCATCAAAGAAGACACCGCCCCGGACACCAATTCAGAAGAGACCGATACCGATACGGACACCGATACCGACACGGACACCGATAGCGATACCGACAGCGACACCGACTCCGATACCGACTCGGATACGGACAGCGACACGGATACGGACGCAGATGCCGATACCTACGGCGTGGTGGCCTGGGGCGCCTCCTTCACGGGCGACGGCGATACGCTGAGCACCGGCGGCTTCGGCTACGATATCTTTGCCTATAACTTCCAGACCAACGCCTTTGACATCCAGTCGAACCCGCTCTGCTCGGGCCGTACGGTGATGGATCAGGTGGCGGATGTACGTGCCACCTGTCCCACCTGTACCTACACCTACTCGGCCAAAGGGGTTGCGGGGGCGCAGAGCCGCGGGGCCGATTGTGCGGCCATCGAGGCGGTGGCGGGCCCGCTGTCCGACAACGATGTGGGCGTTACCATGGGCTTTGGCTACTCGCCCTACTACTACACCAGCAGCGGCCAGGCTTATCCGATCCCGACGGCCTTCCTCTACCTCACCGACTATGCCTCCTACGGCTTCTTCACCTTCTCCTTTGACTATGCCCCCTACTACGCGGTGAGTGGCAACGGGGCCGGGGACTTCAACATCCGCCGGATCCAGCGGGATCAGAACACCGGCTATCCGGTCTATTTCTACTGGTAGTCGGCGTAGATTCGGCGCCGCAGGCGCCACAGCGTGAAGGCCCCCAAAAGCAACCCCGCGCGCGAATCGGCGGGGGAGTCCGGCTGGGAGTCGCCGCCCGATCCGCCGCAGCCGCAGCCCCCGCTGCTGCTGCCGGAGTCGGATGTATCAGATGTATCAGATGTATCAGATGTATCAGATGTATCACGGGCGGTGGTGTCCGATGATGCAGACGTATCAGCGCCGGATGTATCACTGACCGCTCCGCCGCAGCCCGATGTTTCGGGATAGTCGTGATAGACCGGTCCACTCTCGGATACATCGCTGTCGGTGCCGCTTTCGGTGGGCTGGCTTTCGCCCGAGGAATCGGGACCAGGACCGCCGGTATCCAGAAAACCCTGGTAGACACTGGTGTCCCAGGGCGCAGATGACTCGGTGGTACAGCCGCTGGCCACATAGACATTGGTAGAACGATTGAAGTCCGAGGGAACAAAAGTCCAGCGACTTCCGTACTTCTTTTCGGCTTCGGGCAGGCTCCCCACCCAAAGGGCTTCGCGAAGCAGAGCTACCAGCTGCTGGGACTCCGGACTGGTGATCCCAAAGGAGAGCACCTGAGCCGGAGGCTCCTGGGCAGCCGCCAGCGCCACCAATTGGGCGGGCTGGACCAAAACATCGGGGTCCAGCACCAGGGCCAGCTCATAGCGGTCTCCAAAAAAAGCCTGCTTCTGAGTGAAACTCCCCGGATCCAGCTGGTAGGAGAAGCGCAGCGGCACCTCGTCGGGGCGGCGGATACGCCCGGAGAGCCAGACCCCACGTCCACCCTCCCGGAAAGCCAGCTCCAGGCTGCACCAGGAGCGATCCGGTACCTGAATCGGGCCGGGTCCCATCAGCGAGAAGCGGCGGAAAAGGGTGGCATCGAAAACTTTTTCCGTCCCACATTCTGTAAAGCCGATGTGCTCCAGGTCAAAAGTGGCCTGTTCCAGGATGTAGTCGGTTCCCGCCAGGGTCACGGGGTTCAGCTCGGTAGGAGGACGGCAGGCAACCAGGAAGAAGAGCCACATCCTGCCGCATTAACACAGTCAGGTTAGACCGCCGCCATGCTTCCTACTGCCTGGCACCCCGACGGAGAGGCCCTTGTGCCCTCCAGCCCCAAAGACCCACTTTCTACTCGGATTTTTGGCGGTATTCCCGGCGAAGAAGCCCGCATCCGCATCCTCGGAGCGGGAAAGCAGCAGCGCTATGCCCACTGGCGCAGCGCGGATTTGCCCTCTCCCGACCGGGTTTTGCCGGATTGTCCGCACTACTGGAGCTGCGGGGGCTGTCCGTGGATGCACCTGAGCGCTGTGGGTGCCGCCGTCGCCAAGGTGGGATCCTTACACGCCGCTCTGCTGAAGGAGGGGCTGGATCTCCGCGTTGAAGCCCTGAGAGAGGCAGAGCGGGAAGGCTACCGCCACCTCCTGAAATTGCAGGTGGGTGACGATGGGATCCTGGGAGCCTATGGGCGCAACAGCCATACGGTCCAGGAGATCCCCCACTGCAAGGTGCTGGCGCCGGCACTACGGCCGCTCCTCCGTCTGCCCCAAGTTCCGGTGTCGATGCGGGTGATGGTGGCACGCCTTTCGTCCACAAATGGAAAAGTGATGCTTACGCTTGTATCACGAGAGTGGACAAAGGATGTTGAGCACTACGCTTCACTGCTGGAAGAAGACAGCATCGTGTATCACCAGAACCGCCGGGAGGGCGATGGCCTCTTTGACTACACCCAGCCCTTTTTGTCGCTACGCGGCGAGCCGTGGATCGAGGAGCAGGTAGGTCGCGCAAAAATCCGCGTCGGTCCGGGTGAGTTCTACCAAACCTACCCGGCCATGGCGCGGCGGTTGTGGGAGGAGCTGCCGCTGCCACAGGGACGCCTGGTGGACCTCTACTGCGGGGTGGGGGCGGTGAGTATGGCTCTATGGGGAAGATCCAGTCAAAAGCTGGATATTTTTGGCGTGGAGGAGGGAGAGGCCGCGGTGCAACGGGCCCGACAAAACGCTGAGCTGAATGGCGTGGATGCCAGCTTTGTGGCGCAGAAAATGGCGGAGGTGACTATCCCCGCAGACTATGCGGAGAGTATGGTGGTGGTGAACCCCCCGCGAAAGGGCCTGGAGGCGGCGGGGGTCCAAAAACTGATCCAGCTCCGGCCGCAGCCGCTGGTCTACATCTCCTGCAACCCCACGACGCTGGCGCGGGATCTCCGCATGCTTCTTGCAGGTGGAATGCGGGTTTCCTCGATACGTCCCTACGATATGTTTCCGCAGACCCCCCATCTGGAGACAGTGGTGGTGCTGGAGATGGCGTGACCGCCCCGGAGCCTATCTGGCGGCCTCCCACCTCCCATGAGCGCGCCTTGATCGCCGATCATCTGGCGCTGCTTCGTGGCAACCTGGCACGCGCGCTGGAGGGGGAGCCGCGGGTGGGGCTCCTGGTGGCCTGGATGGGCCTGTTGTTGATGCCGGTCTTTTTCTTCATCCCCTACAAGGAGACGGATGGAACGGGCATGCGCTGGGCATTGATGGCCTTATCCCTCATCTTCTTTATCATGGGCTACGCAGGCTGGCGCTCGGCGAAAAAGCGGATGGAACAACGCCTCGCCGACTTTGACAACCTGAACGCCCCACGTTTGGAGCGGGTGCAGGAGTGGCACTTCTCACCGCAGCGGGTTCTGGCCGTCACCGATGGCGACGGTTTTGGCATGGACTGGTGGCTGTTCCAGCTGGGCGACCACTGGCTGGTTCTGTCCGATGAAGGCCCCACCTTCGAGGTGGAGCTGGGCAGCCTCTACTGGCGCGAGCAGGTCATCCTCTCCTTGGACAGCGCGGGCGTAGTCCTGGGCTATGGAGGCGAAGGGAAAGCTGTCCCCTTCCACGATACCCGACTGCAACCGCCCGATTTTCTGGTCACTGAGAAGAACGGCTCCTGGAGCCCCCCCGAAGGAAAAGAAGACTCTCTCCTGGTCACCTATGCCGAGGTGCGCGCCGGGCAGTGGCCACCGGGAGTTTTTGACTGATACAAACCAAAATGTATCACCAAAACCAAATATTTTCCTGCCTATCCCAACCGCCGCCGAACCTCTTTCACCAGATCGGCAACATTGGTGGGCAGCGTGGTACGGGCGGCGTATTCGCCCGCCCAGGTCGGAATTTTACCGCCTACATCGGTGCAGATCCGGTAGCGGATCTTGGTATTGTCGCCGGTAGGGGTGAAGGTCCAGTCGCCCACATTGATCCCGGTCATCACCGCATCGGGATAGGCGGCGAGCACCCCAGCGAGCGCCTCAGGGTATTTTGCAGGATCAATCGCCTCCCATTGGAAGCGACGATCGGGCCCGCTGCTCACCACCGTCGCCTTGACAAACCAGTAGCGGTCGTTGATGGGAAAGGGGTTGTCCAACAGCTGATAGTAGTCAAAACCGCTGCCTCCCCCCGACAACTTCACCGATAGCTTGACCGCCCAGGAAGACCAGGATGGCTGGTTGGGAATGTCGGAGGCCGCCGCCAGAAGGGCATCCGCGGGAAGGGCCGCCGTGGTGCTGCCCTCCAGGCAGTCCTGGCCCTGGATCACCTTGTGGCGGATCAGCACGTCGCCCACCCCTTCCACTGCCTTACTCCCCACCACTTCCCAGCCCGCTTCCTCGGCCAAAGAGGCACGCCAGGGTGCGTAGTCCGTCGCCATCGCCATCGAGATCCACAGCAGCATGCCCGCCTCCACGCCCATAGTATACCAGATGGTAAGCGTTTCGGCTGTAAGGGAGCCCCTTCTGCTGCTATAGCTCCTCGTCCGTTCGCAAGCGCAGGCCCCGGCTGCGGAGAAGGGCTGCAAAAACGCCATCTCCCGCCCGGCGCTCCCCGTCGATTTCGGTGCGCCCACAACCACAGGAGGGGGACCGGGCCTTCAGCACCGCCTCCACCGCCCCTTCCCCCAGCTTCGCGGCCCGCTCGGCCCCCAGCCGGAAAGCGGCGCTTACATCCTCCTCATCCTCCACCCGATACACTTCCGCCCGGCCCGCCCAGAAGGCCGCCCCATCCCCGCCCCGCAGCTCAGCAGCCGGACGAGGGGTGCCCAGGCCCCCCAGCTCCTCCGGGCACACCGCCACCACCTCATCGCCTGCCGCCCGCCAGGTTTCCACCTGAGTTATCACCGCTGAAGCGGGCTTGGAACGCCCATCATAGCGGCAATCCTGCCCCAAAAGACAGGCACTGACCAGCCGCTTCACCGCCCGATCTGCCGCAGCAGGACCTGCACCGAGCTGGCGCGCTCCCCGAGGATACCCGCCACCTCCGCATCGTCCCGGTAGGGATCAAAAGCAGGGTCAATCGTCGCCAATTGCTGGTAGCGGTCGTTGGCCAGTACCGCCACGGCCAGGAGTCGAATGGCCCGCTCGCGACGGCCCCGCCGGGCATCGGTGCAGGCCAGGTTGTAAATCGCCGCGTAGAAGTCCGGCTTTACATCCAGAGCTTTCCAGTACAGCCGCTCGGCGCCGTCCAGATCGCCCAGGTGTTTTCCGAGAACCACGCCCGCACTGTTATAGGCGGAGGCGTTGTCCGGCTCCAGCTTGATCACTTCCATCCAGGCTTTTACGGCCAGTTCGTACTTGCCCGCCTCTTTGAGACGGGAGGCCGCCTGCATCCAGGCCGAGGCCCCGGGGGGCCCCTGAACGGACTCCAAGAGCGTGACCTGCGCCTGCATGTCCTTGACCTTCTGTTCCAGCTCCGCAACCTGCACTTCAAGGGAGGATGTCATGGGCATGCTGTAGCCCGGCGCTCCCGTCTCTGCACCCCCTTCCGCCGGCCCCTCCCCTCAGGGACCTGAATCGATTTTGAACACCTCACAGCCCGAACCCGCGGGCAGGCGCCGCATCACAAACCGGCTCTTCTCAGGCACCACAACAATCCGCGGGTTGGACACCAGCAAGGGGTGGGTGGCACCCAAGGTGTACTGATCCAGTCGCAACACGACGGCGCGTCCCGAGATCTCCTGCGAAGACACCGACTCTCCCCGGAAAAGGGTATGGCCGTTCTGCACCACCCACACCTGCCCCTTCAGCGATACCATCGGCACCTCGACGTCTACCGAGGCCCCCGGCTGGCCATCCCCGTCAAAATCCACAATGGCGGGAGACTCCAGGCTGGTCGGCATCGGACCGAGCCGGGGATCAAAACCCACAGCCAAGGGACTGGGATCCGCAAAACTGACCCAGTGATCCCCGTCAAAGCTCAGGCTCAGCGGGTAGCTGCGTACCGGCAACGCAGCAATAAAGGCCGTGGGCACCACGGTGCGGGCCAGGGCGGGGGAGGAGCCCATGACCACTGAGCAGGTGCGGTGGCTTTGCACCCATTGATCGCCCTCTCTACGGATCTCCACGATCAGGTTGCTGTTGGTCCAATTGGCCAGTCCCCCGATCACGGGCAGCACCACCTTGGTAGCGACCGAAAGCTCCATACTCCAGCTACCCGCCAGATCCGGCGGCTCGGCAGCCCAGAGAGCACCCAGAAGGCTGATCATCCTCTCCCCCTCTGTAGACCACGATCTTCCAACACGGCCGCCGCTGCAAGCCTTCCCGACCATGCGCAGAGCGGCAGGCCCCCGCCCGGGTGCGCCGACCCCGAGGCCAGATAGAGACCCCGATACGAAGAAACTCTGTTTGCGGGCCTCAAAAATGCTGCGAATGGACTGTTGGAGGACGCCCCGTAGATGGCACCCCGCCCCCCAAAACGTGCCTCCAGATCACGGGGCCAGCGCTGCCACAACAGTCTGTCCGTGCCTTCGATAATTCTTCCTGCAAGCAGGCGTTGCTGGACGCGCTCCCGAAGCTCTTCCCCCTCCGGCGGCCCCTCCCCCACCGCCGGGGCATTGGCCATCACAAAAAGGGGCTCCTCCTCGGACCAGCCGCTCCGCCCATGGCAGGGCTCTTGCGCGCAGATATACACCGTGGGCTCCGTCGGGCTGCAGTGGCGATCAAAAATATCCGCAAACTCCGCCTCATAGTTGGTGGGGAAGAGGATGGTGTGGCCCACCCGCTCCCGCCGCCGAGCCCGGTAGACCCCGGTCCAGCCCGACATGGAGGGGGGGCGCTGTGGGGCCGCGGGCAGCAGCTCCCCGAAGACTTTGGATACATCCGCATTTGCGACAATAGTATCACAGCGCAGGGATCCGCCTTCCCACTGGACTCCGGTGATACACCCACCGGATGTATCAATCCGCTGCACCGGCCGACCGTAGTGGTAGCGCACCCCGACCCGCTCCCCCACCCGGACCAGTGCCCGTACCAGCGCCGCGATGCCGCCCTGCACCCCGTAGCCACCGAGTCCCAGCTCCACCTCGGCGATGCAGGCCAGCGCCGCCGGGGCCACCCGCACATCTGAGCCGTTGTAGGTGGCATAGCGCTCCAGGAGCATCCGCAGCTTCGGATCGCGCACCTGCTGGTGGATCAGCCCGCGCATGCTGCGCAGTGGCGCGATACGGAACAGTTCCAAGAGCGCTTGGAAAGAGAACATCTCGCCCAAGCCGGGCAGCGGTCGCTCGATGAAGCGCCGCCGCGAAATCTCCCAGATTTCCCGCGCCCGAAGCAAGAATTTGCGCAGATCCTCCTCCGCCTCCGCACCCAGGGTCTGCCCGATGCTGGCACAGCTCTGCTCCAGGTGGTGGTGGATGGCCAGGCGGGTGCCGTCTGGCCAGCGGTAGTCGAAGGCGGGAGACAGGGCACGCAGCTGCACCTCCTCCTCCAATAATGCGCCTGCTGCCTGAAAAATCCCGGCAAAGGCATCGGGAAGGGTGAGCACAGAGGGGCCCGTGTCCACCTCCACCCCCTCCAGGACGACCACCCCCGCCTTGCCCCCCGGCCCGTCGGCGGCCTCAAAAAGTTCCACCGACAGTCCCCGCGCTGCCAACAGCACCGCCGCCGAGAGCCCGCCGATGCCCGCACCGATCACCACCACGTCGGTCATCTCAGGCCCCCTCTGGCAAAAGCCAGTCCCAGAAGCCAGATAACATGCGCGTCGGAAGGTCGATCTTCTGGGGCGGAGGCGGAGGCACCAGCGCGCGATAGCCCTCCAGCCGACCCTGGTCCACGTCCTCTGCGGCCTGCTGCTGCCCAGCCAATAGGACCGCCTCCAGGCCCTCCATGTCCACCAGCGGGCTGCCGAAATGAACGATGATACATTGGTGAAATGTATCACGAAACTGGTAGGACAAGCTGACCGGAATGGTGGTGACCCCGCGCGCGAGCAATTCCACACCGCGCTGGAGCCCCATGGGTCGCAGCTCCGCCGGACGCTGGCGACCCTGTGGGAAAATCCACAACGAAGCTCCCCGTTGTTCCAGATGTGTCTGACCACGTCGTAGCCCCTTGCGCATGGCGGCGGCGTGGCGCCGGTCCAAGGGGATAGCACCCAGCGCCCGGAAGAAGGAAAACTGGCGTAGATTCTCGGCATCCATGAGCACCGCGCCGCCGCCGCCCAGGGCTTCGTCCAGACAGATCAAGAGCATGGCATCCCAGCGGCAGCGGTGGTTTGCGGCAAAGAGCACCGGCCCTTTCTGGAGCTGAAGCCTGGCTTCTTCCAGACCACGAACGAAGACCCCATCAAAATTGCGGGCGAGCTGACTCCGGACGTGCGCACGAAACCAGCGCTGGAAAAAAGGCTGGAGCATGCCGTTCATCCCGGCTCCATCGCTTTGGGCGGATAGCTCCGGCCTTTCCAGCGTACATCGCCGGAAAGTGCCCAGCGCACCGAGTTAAGCGCGATGGCCAGCAACAGCAGCACCCCCACCGGGTGGAGCAACAGCCCTCTGAAGGACTGGTGGTGCCTCCATACCAGAAGCAGACGTTGCACCAGGATTGTGGTGATACCTACGGCAGCAGCCATCGGTGAAAGAGGGAGGAGAAAAAAGGGGAGGAGGAAGCAGGTGAAGTAGAGTAGTACCACTGCCAGTGTGCCTGGTGTACTGCCGATCCCCAGCCGGATGTTCTTGGAAAATCCCTCCCATACCTCGGTAAAAGAGTGATACATCCGGCATGAGCCCATCGCATCGCCGTCGGCGAAAATCACACGCCAGCCCCGCTGTTTGGCCCGTCGGCACAGCGCCATATCGTCCACCACCGCCGAACGAACGGCGTCCCAGCCACCCAGACCCCGCAGCGCGTCGGCCCGTACCGCCAGAATTTGCCCATTTGCAGCAAGAAAAGCCGGGCTCCTGCTCCACTCCACCAAAAACAGCGGCAGCCAGCTGTGGTAGGTGAGGTGCAACAGGGGCAGAACGGCATGTTCAGCCCAGCTACCGGTCTCCTGGCGGGGCACCGCCGTGACCACATCCGCACGGGACAAGAGAGAGGTGATATGTCCAAGGCCCTCTTTGGTAATACATACGTCGGCATCCAGGTACACCAGCCACTCGCCGGTTGCCGCCTCGGCCAGACGGGCACAGGCATGCGCCTTGCCCACCCAGCCTGCAGGCAGAGGCACCCCGGGAATCAGGCGGATCTGGGGATTTGCAGCAGAAAAAACTTGGACAATATCCGCCGTGGTGTCGGTGGAGTGATCGTCGTAGACCAGGATCTCCTGTGGGCGAAGATCACTCTTTTGAAGCGCCTCCAGAGCCTTTCCGATGTTTCGTGCCTCATTACGTGCAGGAATGAGCACGGAGAGGGTGGGGGCCGAGCGACCAGGCCGCCCACGGGTCCAGGTCACCAAATTCACCAGGGTGATGGCCAAGGGAAGTATGGGTGCAAGCGGCAAGATCTGGAGGAGGTTGCTCACGGACTCCCCCGTAACATCGCCCAGAGGCGGGTGTAGCGCCCCTCCACCGAACCGTTGAACCAGCCGACTATCGGGGAATTCTGCTGTTGCAGGCTGTGGATCCGTAACCCAACCATGTCCTTCATCCACGGGAGGTTGACCCGGTCGGGGTTGACCACCTCTGCAAAACCCCGACCGACGGCTCCTTCGGCTTCAGCCTCAATCAAAAACCGCAGGTAGAATGGACCACGATCGACAACATCCCAGCGTCTCACCTGCAGGCCGGGCAGGGTCAGTCCCTCCCACCAGGGCATCCCCCAGCGGTCGCGACGTGCCGGTCCCAGCTCGGGCTGCACCGAGCTGGCATGAAGTACGCCGTCCCCCCCAATCTGCATGTCCAGGAATATGGGCTTTTCCTCTGATTTTGGCCAGATCAGGTACCAGATCCGCTCCCGATCCGGCAAAGAGACTCGGCCCCACAGCCAGTGGGAGATGCCCAGCTGGTCCAGCGGGCACTCGCTCTGGTTGCTGTCGTGGTAGCCACGGCCCTCCAGGGTGAATGGTCGGCCTGCAAGGTCAAGTTTTGCAGTGCCTCGCGCGGGGGCAAGGACCGGTCCCCAGCGGTGCGGTCCGGGGCTCCCGCGATCCCCTACCACACCGGTGATGGCGGTGCCGCTGATACGAATCTCTCCCTGCACCCTCCCTTTTTCGCCTGGGATCGGGGCATCCACCTCGATCACCACCTCCCCCGGGCGCCGATGAAGGCGATTGTTGCCCATCTGCAACGGTGTCTCCCAGCTTGTCTCCCCCTGTGGATAGCGCTGCAGCAGGTAGAAATCCAGCTGCCGATTTTTATAGATAGCGAGATTAAAACTTGGATCCTGCTCTGGAATGATGCTGGCATGATCGCCCGGTAACAGCGGCAGCCCGGCGGACCAGATGACCACC
>CAITDR010000704.1 GCA_903891165.1 uncultured Pseudomonadota bacterium | reverse complement strand
GGCTCACGGCGTCGCGGTCGCGGATGTCCAGGACCAACCCATCCACGATGCCGCCGGTCTCGCTGGCAAGTCCGATGGCAGCGGGGCGGATGTGGGCCTCCTTCCGCGAGGCAATGACGACGGTGGCGCCGAGGCGGGAGAGGTCACGGGCGCAGGCGGCGCCGATGCCGGTGCCGCCTCCGGTGACGAGGGCGACCTGTCCGCGGAGGAGGTCGGGAGCAAAAAGAGGGTCGTGCATGGGGCCCCCGTATCGGCAGAAGGGGAATGGAATGCGAAAAGGAAGTGTCAAAAGGGAAGACTGTGGCTATCATAAGGGAGTATTCCTATGGGCATGACCATGCGCGCGACCTCTCTGATGACCCTCCTGCTTCTCTCCTGCAACGGCGACACCCAGATCAAGACGGTGAACGATGATCCGGAAGTCACGATGCTTTCCCCTCAGAATGGGGAGGCCTACGAGGAAGGTAGCCTGGTGAAGTTTCAGGCAGTGGTGGATGATGATGATCTGTCGAGCACGATCCGCTTGCGATGGGAAAGTGATCGGGACGGCATCCTGCAGGAGGCGCCTCTGGACAGTGAGGGCTCCAGCATTTTTGAGACCAGTGCGTTGACCGTCGGCATTCACCTGATCACCGGGACGGCGATTGATCCGGATAATGCGACCGGAAGTGACGAAGCCTATATTGAGATCACCGATCTGGAAGATGCGCCGACGGTGGCCTGGAACCACCCGACCTCCGGCGAATATGGCGTCGAAGGCGAGAAGTTCACCTTTTCGGTGCTGGTGGCCGATGCGCAGGATGAGTCCGTCTTTCTGGAGGTTTTTCTTACTTCGGATGTGGATGACGAGTTCTGCGCGCCGATCCCGGACAATGTGGGCTTGGCCGTCTGCGACGCGGAGCTTTCGGTGGGGGAGCACAAGCTGACCGCCACGGTGGTGGATCGCGACGGAAACCAGAACGAGGCGGATGTCTACTTTGAGGTACGTTCCGCCTCCACCCTGGACAATGACAACGACGGATGGACCGGCGATCAGGGCGATTGTGATGACTACGACCCTTCGGTGAACCCCAACGCCAACGAGGTGGCCAACGGCGCCGACGATGACTGCGACGGCACCACCGACGAAGAAACCTCGGCCTTTGACGACGACGGCGACTGTTATTGTGAGCTGGGCCCCTGTGCGGGCTCCATCGAGCTTTCCTGTTCGGCGCTGGCGGGTGGCGACTGTGACGACGGGGACGTGCAGATTTTCCCCACCGCCACCGAAGTATGTAATGGGCAGGATGAAGACTGCGACGGCAGCATCGACGAAGGCACTTCCTGCGTAGATGACGATGCAGACGGCTACACGGAGCTGGCAGGCGATTGCGACGATACAAACGGTACGATCCGGCCCGGTGCCCCTGAAACAGCCGACGGGGTGGATCAGGACTGCGACGGATTGGTGGACGAGGGGACCAGCGCCTGGGACGACGACGGGGACTGCTACTGCGAGAGCGGGATCTGTCAGGGTTCAGACAGCACTTCCTGCGGGAGTGTGCAGCCTGGAGATTGCGACGATGCCAACGTGTCGGTGTCGCCCGGGGCCTCGGAGCGCTGTAACAGTATCGACGACGACTGCGATGGCAGCACCGACGAGAGCGACGCCATCGACGCAACATCCTGGTATGCCGACGCGGATGGGGACAGCTACGGTGCGGGCATTGCGACGCTCGCTTGTACGCAGCCTGCCGGATCGGTGAGCAACGGCAGCGACTGCGACGACGCAAGCGCGGCGGTGTTTCCGGGGGCATCTGAGTACTGCAACGGTGCCGACGATGACTGCGACGGATCTATCGATGAAAACGATGCGGTGGACGCATCCATCTGGTATTCCGATGTGGACGGGGATGGCTACGGCGGGAATGCGATGTCCTTTGCGTGCAGCCAGCCGGTGGGCAGCTATGCGACCTCGGAGGACTGCGATGATACGGATGCAGCGGTGTTTCCCGGGGCGGATGAGTACTGCAACGGCTCCGACGATAACTGCGATGGGGACGTGGATGAAGACAGTGCCATCGACGCGGTGACCTGGTACCTGGACGCGGACGGCGACAACTTCGGCGATCTGGCCAACACCACCAATTCCTGTAGTCTACCGTACGGCTACTCCGGGCGCTCCACCGACTGCAACGATGCGGATGCGGGCATCTCGCCGCTGGCGGCGGAGATCTGCGACGGGGTGGATCAGGACTGCGACGGCACCATCGACGACGGGGTGCAGGTCACCTACTACGCGGATGCGGATGGGGACAGCTATGGGAGCGCGAGCAGCACCACGCAGGCCTGTTCGTTGCCCAGTGGCTATGTGATCAACAGCACGGACTGCAACGACGCAGATGCGACGCTGAATCCTACCACCTTATGGTACGCAGACGCGGACAGCGATAGCTACGGCGGGAACGCGAGTGTGGCCTCCTGTGTGCAGCCGGCGGGCTATGTGCGGACCTCCACCGACTGCGATGACACGTCTGCGAGCGTGTATCCAGGGGCATCCGAGTACTGCAACGGTGCCGACGATGACTGCGACGGCACCACCGACGAGGCCAGCGCG
Source organism: uncultured Pseudomonadota bacterium (assembly GCA_903891165.1). GTDB lineage: Bacteria > Myxococcota_A > UBA796 > UBA796 > SXON01 > CAITDR01. Next base: position 28 of record CAITDR010000704.1, on the reverse strand, counting down.
GTGGATGTGGTGGCCTGGTATCGCGACG
>CAITDR010000703.1 GCA_903891165.1 uncultured Pseudomonadota bacterium | reverse complement strand
TGCCTTTCCACCTGCCAGAGCTCGGGACCGGACGCCTCGGCCAATACACCGATGGCCCCGATGGTTCACTTCGCTTTGAGGCCACACGACCTGGACCGGACTGGCATAGACACGACTGGAAACCTCGCTTTCTCCTCTTCTACGCGGGCGCAACGCAGGACTGTTTTATCACTCCGCCCACCAGCACTTTTGTCCAGCAACACCTGGGCATTGCGCGCTGTGCGGAGATGTCCATCCACTCCAATTGTACCTCCACCTACAAGGCGCTGCAGGTAGCGGCCGACCAGATCGCCTATGGCCGCTACCGCACCGCACTGGTCACCTCGGCCAACATGGTGTCGGTCAGCAACCTCGCCTCCTCCTTTGCCCAACAGCATCTGACCAAAAATCAGGCGATGCTCCGATGGTTTTTGTCAGACGGTGCGGGCGCGATCGTGCTCACCCGTGACGATGGACGGCCGCGTAGCCTGGAGGTGGTGGACACTTTTGTGGAGTCCCTGGGCGTCGCAAGAGAGCCGCACATGTACGCCATGTTTGGCTCGGCGGATAACCCTATCGAAGCAGTAGCCAAGGGCATGCATCACGTCAGCCAGGACTTTGCGCACGTTTCCAGCATTGGCCCGGCCTTTTTTGTGGATGGCTTCTTCCGCTTCGCCGAGCAGTTGGGCATCGATCCCACCGATCTGGCGGTGCTGGAGCAGATCCCCTATGTGCTGGTGAACCTGCCCTCGGATCACCTGCTGGAAACGGGCATGGAAGACTGGTCTGGACGCGTCAAGATGCCGATAGAAAAGCTGAAAGAACGCTACTATTCGACGGTCGCGGGTCGCGGCTATACCGGTCCGGCGGCCGTGCTGATCACCCTGGACGAGCTGTTGCGGAAGGGGAAGCTGCAGGACGGCCAGCATGTGATGAGTCTGGTCACTGAGTCCAGCAAGTGGATGAATGCAGGCTTCATGCTGAAGTATCGTGGGGAGACCTCGGGAGCGGGGCTGTGATTCCCTTCCAGTTTCACACCTTCTGGCGGCTGCTGCGGACACCCGGCCCGATGGAGGCCGCCTCCCTACGGGGGCGGCTCCATCGCTGGCGCTTTTTTTTGTTCTTTCCGCTCTTTCAGATCGTCAACGCGGGCATGTTGAGTCTGGACCACCTTCTCTTCCGCTTCCGCGATCAGGTTGTTTCAAAGCCACTGTTTATCGTCAGCTCCCCCCGGAGCGGCAGCACGGTGCTCCACCGGGCTCTGCTGAAGGACCAGGATCGCTTCACCTCCCTCGCCCTTTGGCAGTCTATTTTTCCGTCTCTCGCAACGCAGGTTCCGATACGTTGGCTGGGCGCGATCGATCAGAAGTTCGGGGGACACCTGACCAAGATGGTGGAAAAACTCCAGGATCGGGCCTTCCGCAATTCCGACCGCTACCATCGCATCCGGCTGGAGGAAGTGGAGGAGGACGAGGTGATCTTCCTGCATGCCTGTGCGTCGGAGCTGTTGGGGAATGCATTCCCCATCCCGGAAATATGGAAGGAGTACCGTCACTTTGACCAGCTCCCTGACCCGCAGCGCTTGTCCCTGATGGGTTTTTATCGGGCCTGTGTGCAGCGGCACCTGCTGCTTCAGGGCCAGGGCCGCCGTTTTGTGAGTAAAAACCCGCCTTTCTGCCATAAGGTGCACAGCCTACGTCAGACCTTTCCCGACGCCGGCTTCATCATGCTGGTGCGGCACCCCGCCGAAAGTGTATGTTCGCTCCTGAGCATGTTAGACTCCTTCCGCTCCTCCGTCGGCTTGAAGGCAAAGGACTGGGTGCATCCCCGTCGTGATCCGGGTGCATTGGATTTCTCGGTGGATTGCTACCGCCATGCCCTGGCTGCGCTTGACCAGCTCCCTCCCGAAAATGTGCTGATCTTGAGGTACGAAGAGCTTGTACGCTCCCCCAAGGTCGTCATTCAGCAGATCTACGAAAAATTCGGCATGGACGTGGGGACAGGCTACGCGGCTGAGCTGGACCGCATGCAGCAGGCGGCCGAAGGCTACCAGAGCCTCCACCACTACAGCCCCGAACAATTCGGACTGACTGCGGCGGAGATCCGGGCGATGATCCCGGAGATCTACGAGCGTTTTGGCTATGGGGTGGAGCCGGGCTGAAGCTCCCCCCGAGATTTGTTGTGGCCCAATCGGGAGGGTGATAAGTCTCTGACCGCCCTTCGGAGTCTCCATGGCCGATCCCTCGCTCTACGCCTCCGTCGTCTCCGCTCTGGTGCCCCTGCGCAAAGAAACGGGGGGAAACCTGCGGGCTGCGGATTGGAACCAGCTGATCGCCGCGGTGGCCGCCCTGGCACGGGGCCTGAGCGGCAGTGATGCGGCGACGGAAGCGGGTGAGCTGCCTACCCTGGGGACCGGAGGTGGGGCCGAAAAGCCCGCCATGGGCGCCGCTTCCTCCTCCCCCACGCTGCCTGAGGCGATCCTGACCTTGGAGAGCCGCCTGTCCAGCCTGGAGGCGGGCATCGCCAAGCTGCCCTCCAAATTTGCGCCTGATAGCAGTGCCGAGGTGGCCACCTTACGCGGGCGTCTGGAGACGTTGGCGGACATCTATCCCCGCCTGGAACGTGCAGAAGATGCCGCCCGGACACCAACCCGTACCGCGGTGGCCATGCAGGAGCAACAGCTTCGCCTTCAAGAAGGTCATGCACAGCTGGCCCGCCGCGCCGACGACCTCGTGCACGACGTGCGCCTGTTGCGCCTCCGGGTGGAGGGGGGGCAGGTCGCCGATGCCCTTGCCGCGCAGGATCCCCGGGTAGACGCGCTCTTGACACGGGTAGAGGAGCTGAGTGTTTTTACGCGCGGTCTCGCCAACAATGCGAGGATAGAAGCACTGGAGCGCGCCCTGGCCACCAGCACCCGCAGCCTGACTGAGCTGGCGGCCCGCCTGGAGACCATCGCAACCAATGCCGCAACGGCTGCGACGACCACCTCGGCCATGGATCCCCTGGTCAACGAGCGCCTGCGTGCCTTGGAAGGCAATGTTGGCGCCTTGCTCAACGCCGGGATTACCGGTGGTGCTCAGGCCCAGATCCAGGGGAGCCTTGACGAATTGTCCAGCCGTTTGGGTGGACAGCTTACGACGTTGGCCGAGGAAACCCGCCGCACGGCCGATCGCCTGGGCAACCTCGACACCCTTGTCGCCGCCGACGCTTCCGGATTGACGACGCTGGGAAGGCGCGTGGACCAGCTGGCTTCTCGCCTCGAAGAGCTGCTTGCCCGCCTTGAAGGGGAGGCGGAACGCACCGCTGGACTGCTGCTTTGGCGGGGATCGGTGGAGTCGCGCCTGGAGGCGGCCGCGGCCGGAGGGAGCCCTGGCGACATCGAGCTGGCCGGGCGCCTGGGCAGCCTGGAGGTGCTTGTGGATCAGCATCGTCGGGGTTGGGAGCGCGAGATCAGTGTCCAGACCTCGCGATTGCAGCAGCTGATCAGCGACGTGACGGTCACCGAGCAACAGCTCTCCGAACTTCGTGTGGGTACCGACGGTCGCCTGGGCAACCTGGAAGGGACCACCCTGAACCTGGGCGTGGATCTTGGCGGCCTTAATCAGCGTCTGGGAGGGGCAGAAGGGAGGATGGAAGAGCTGTCTCGGGCGCCTCTTGCCCGCATCGACGAGCTGGCGGCGGGTCTGGAAGGTCTTCAGGGCCACCGCACCCTCTTGGATGGCCGTCTCTCCAGCCTGGAGACCGGTCTGAGCGCGGCCTCCGGCAGGCTGGAAGAGAGCCTGGGAAGCCTGGATCGCCGCGTCGGTCTCCTGGCCGAGCTGAGCGACAGTACCGTGGGTCGTGTCGGCGCCGCCGAGGCGGGCCTGTCGCATCTGGGGGCATCAATGTCCACGGAACTTTCGCGGATTGGGCTCTTGGAAGGAAGTTTTTCGTCGCTGGCGGATGGCCGCCTGGCCCTGGCCGAAGGCCAGCTCCGCGATCTCGATGGCCGCCTGGGGACCCAGAACCTGCGCCTGGGTTCCGTGGAGTCGGCGGTGGCTCCGATCAGTGCCATCCAGGAATCTATGGGTGGCTTGCAGGGTAGCGTTGCGACGCTGTTCGACCGTGCGGGCAGCCTGAGCACAATTGCCGAGAACCTGCAAAGTGGCTTTACGACGCTGTCCAGCCGTGCCGATGGGCTGGAGGGCGGAGTCAGCACACTCGGAGGCAGTCTGAGCTTGCTGGAGCACAACATCGGCTCGGTGGGCGAGACGGTGGGTGCGCTGGCATCGTTGTCGGAAACCGTGGGTGGCTTGCAGGGTAGCGTTGCGACGCTGTTCGACCGTGCGGGCAGCCTGAGCACAATTGCCGAGAACCTGCAAAGTGGCTTTACGACGCTGTCCAGCCGTGCCGATGGGCTGGAAAGTAGCGTTGCGACGGTCAGCAGCCGTGCCGACAATCTGGAAAGTAGTGTGGCAACGGTGAGCAGCCGTGCCGACAATCTGGAAAGTAGTGTGGCAACGGTGAGCAGCCGTGCCGATAGCCTCGAAAACAACCTGAGCACCGTTGCGGTGAATGTCTCCACCGTCAGCAACAGCCTGTCCACACTGGAATACAACGCCAACATCGTCGGGGAGCGGGTGGGCAGTCTGGGCAGCCTGGCCGAGACCGTCGGCGGCCTGCAGGGCAGCCTCGCGACCTTGTCCGGGCGGGCGGACACGCTGGAGGGCAGCCTCGGTACGCTGGGCCTCAACGCAACGGCGTTAGCGGGGCTCTCTGAGACGGTGGCCGGGCTTTCGGGCCTGGGTACAACGGTCGCGTCGATTCAGGGCTCCGTCACCGACCTCAACAGCCTGTTGCGCAGCCAAGCCAGCCAGATCAAGTCGGTGAACGCCACAGTGGCCACGCAGGCGACGCAGCTTGGAGCACTGGACAGCAGCGTAAAGGGCCTCAGCGGTACCGTCGCAACACAAACGACGCAGATAGGCACCTTGGACAGCGGCCTCAAGGGTGTCAGCAGTACGCTTGGGAGCCTCAGCGGCCTGTCAGCCACCGTCACCGCGCAGAGCACGCAGCTGGCCGCGCTGGATACCACCGTCAAGAGTGTCAGCGGAACCGTAGGCAGCCATTCGACCCAGCTCGGGTCGCTCAGCGGTACGGTGAGCACGCTCAGCGGCACGGTGAGTACGCTGGACAGTAGCCTGAGGACGGTCAGCGGAACCGTCTCCACGCTCAGCACCAACATCAGCAGCCTGGACAGCAGCCTGAGGACGGTCAGCGGTACGGTTTCTACGCTCAGCATCAACATCAGCACCCTGGACAGTAACGTAAGAGGAATCTCCAGCACCGTCGCAAGCCAGAGTACTCAGCTCCAGGATCTCAGCGGCAGCCTCAGCTCCGCCAGCACCCGGCTCTCTGCGCTGGACAGCACCGTCAGCAGCCAGCTTGCCGCCACCAAGGCCACCAGTGCGGCCTCCACCGTTTCAGCCTCCAAATTTGTCCGCTGAAGATCCTGATGCTGACGCTCTTGTTGTTGGCATGTGTCGCAGAAAAACCGCAGGATCCCATTTGTAACGGCCACGCAGAGCTATGCGAACGTCCGCTCGATCAGGTCGTTTTCGCGGCCACCCACAACAGCATGTCCAGCGCAGCCGATGGCTGGCAGATCCCCAACCAGCCCGACGGGATCCGCGCGCAGTTGGACGCGGGAATTCGGGGGATGCTCCTGGATACCTACCTTTGGGAAGGGGACTATTATTTTTGTCATTCCTACTGTGAGTTAGGGGCCACCCCCATGGTCGAGGGTCTGGGGGAGATCCGCGACTTTCTCACGGAGAACCCGGAGGAAGTGATGGTCGTCATCTTCCAGGACGACATCAGCGGGGTGCAGACGGCGGAGGCTTTCGAGGCGGCGGGCCTGGATTCTGAAGTATATACCTGGACATCGGGGGAGTGGCCCACGCTCGGGCAGTTGATCGATCAGCGGCAGCGCCTGCTGATCACCGCTGAATTTGGCGGCCCACCCCCCGACTGGTACCAGCCCGCCTGGCAGCTCTTCAGCGACACACCCTATTCCTTTACATCCACCGAGGAATTCTCCTGTGACTTGAACCGGGGTTCTTTGGAAAATCCGCTCTTCCTTCTTAATCATTGGGTCGAAGATCCCTTTCCTTCGGAAGAATTTTCCGCGGAAGCCAACGCCTATGACATGCTGATGTCCCGTGCTGAGGAGTGTCGGGGAGAGCGGCAGCTACCCAACCTCGTCGCAGTGGATATGTACAAAACCGGCGATCTTTTTGCCGTGGTAGAGGCACTGAACGGTTTTAAGGGCACAATAGATTGAAGGAGGCTGCATGGGGTTCTGGATCTTGTTGATCGCCTGCCAGGACGGCGACCCGCAGAAGGAGAGCCAGGAGGTGGATCCCGGCAAAGATTCTGGTACCGACAGCGAAAGCCCACCGGACGACTCCGACAGCGAGCACCCGTGTACGGCCACTGTGACCAGTCTGTCGCCAGCCGATGGCAGCGGTGACATCGCTCCAGATGTGGAGCTTGTCGCTACATTTTCCGAGACGGTGACCTCGGCCACGGTGGAGCTTTCCTCTGAGAGCGGGGCGGTACGTGGCCAAGTGGAGCTGGGCGGGGATGGCCTCTCCGCCAGCTTTATGCCGGATCAGCCTCTGGAAAAGGACTGGGACTACGTCCTGACCGCAACGGTATGCGACAGCAGCCTCTCCAGCAGCTTTCACACAAAGCCGGGCCTGGGGGTGGATATCACCGGAAAGACCTACCGCATCAACCTGCAGGACAGCGACCTTACCTGGGTCAAACCCAGTATCGGCAGCTTCCTGGTCAGCTATCTCCTGACCAAGGACGTACTTTTTCAGGTAGAGTCGGTAGGGGGAGGGGAGATCGATCTGGTCGGCGCGCCCGGCATCGACCCGGGTACCGGGCTGCGGCAGTATGTCTGTACCCCGGCTATCGACTTTGTAACTGCGTCTTTTACTGCAGAGCCTGCCTTTGCGGTGGGGCCGCTGGACAGCTCCTTCTCCGTGAGTGGCTATGCCGTGCCCGCCTACGGCATCGAGGTCAAAGGTAGCTTCGCAGCCGACGGGAGCGGATCGATGAACACGACGGTGACGATGCTGCTGGATGGCGGTGTGATCTCGCAGGCCTTCGGTCTGGACGTGTGCTCGCTGGTCTCCTGCGTGGCCTGTCCCGGGGGGGCGCAGGTCTGTGTGGAGGCCGAGGTTGTGGATGCCTGGTCGCCCGAGCTGGCCGGGGTCAGCATCGACCCCGACAACAATCCCGCCGACTACCGGGAGTGCCTGTAGTCGGTCTGCCTTCCGACGCTGAATGAGGCCTCATTCAGGAGGATGTCACCTTCTTCTTCCTTCCTCGCCGGGACTTGGCAGGAGGATCCGGCAACAGCGCCACCGCAGGAACCGGGTCCGCATCGTAGGGAGCCAGTGCCGCCCGAAGCTCGGCGGCGACGGCCTCGCGCAGGGCGGGGGGGTGCACAACCTCGGCTTTGGGGCCCCACTCCAGGGCAAAACGCACCAGCTCTCGCCCACCCGTGGCCATCCGCAGCTCGACCCGACCGTCGGGAAGTTCGGTAATCACCTGGGAGGGGTGCCACTGACGCGAGCGGATCAGGTGCGCCCGGTCAGCGGCGAAGCGGATGATCACCTGCTCTACCGCCTCTTCTTTCCAAATGCCGAAGCGGTTGCCCAGGGTGCTCGCGGGGCTGTGATCCAGGGGGTACTCAAAGCCCAGGCCACGCTCCAGCTTCTGGATCCGGTCCACCGCCAGCAGGCGCTCGCGACTCTCCTCCTCGTTCACCTCGCGACCCAACAGGTACAGGGCGCGGCGGTACACCACCAGGGTCAGAGGCTGAAAGCGAGCGATCTCCCGCGCTTCTTCCTCGCCAGGGGCATAGCTTACGCTCAGCTCATGCTCGGCGAAGAGTGCGGTAACCAGGAGGTTCAGCAGCTCATCTTGGGCCGCATAGTTGCGGTAAGGCTCGGTTTGATAGAAGAGCTTTTGAGAGAGACGGGCGAGCTTTGCCTCCTCTTTCTGGCCCAACATCGGCAGGGTGCGATCGCGGAGGTCCTCCAGCCATGTGGAGAGGTCGGTACCCTCCAGAAAGCCAAGGAGCTGATGCCCCAATTCCAGAGAGATCACATCGCCGAAGCCCAGGCGCAGGCGGGTCTGGCGATAGTGATCGTTGAGCACCCAGGAGGTGGCATTGCCATGACCTTCGGGCTCGATGGGCAGGCCCGCCTCTTGGAGGCGCTTGATGGTGCGCCTTGCCTTCTGCCGATCCAGGTCCAGTATCTGTTGGACTTCGCGGGTGGCAAGCTGCCCGCGGCTATTGAAGGCTTCTATCAACTGCAATGATCGTGTCAGCAGGTCCGGATCGGTCTGGTTTCGGTGCATGGGCTTGGCTCCGAAGGGCGGGCTAACCCACCCGCAACCTCATGTCACCGCCGAAGCTGTGCTTGTTGCAAGCGCTTCGAGCTGCACGCCGATCAGCTTGTATTCGGGACAACCAGAAATGCGATCATGCACCTCGCCAAGCAGGTGGTTTGTTTGGGACTCTGGGTGATGAAAGCTCAAAAAGAGGGTACCCGGTGCGACCCGCGTGGTCACTTTTGCCGTGGCAAAGGCCTCGCCGTGGTCACTCCAGAGGCGCAGCGGCTGCCCATCCTGCAGGGAGTGGGCGGCGGCATCCTGAGGGTGGATCTCCAGAAGATCGGTGGGATGGAGCTGCTTGTTGGGGGTGCGGCGGGTCATCGAGCCGGTGTTGTAGTGCTCCAGCACCCTGCCCGTGGTCAGGGTCAGGGGCTGCCCGAAGTTGGGAGAGGGGGCAAAGTCGATGCAGCGAAGCTCCGCTTTCCCCAGGGGGAAGGTCTCGGTATGCAGGGTGGGGGTGCCGGGGTGATCCAGACCCAGGACCGGCCACTGCAGTCCCACCTTGTCCAATCGATCCTGGCGGATTCCCGAAAAAGCCGGCCAGAGACGGCCAATCTCTTCCATCACCGCCGCCGCGTCGCCGGGATCGGGCAGGCCACTGGCCTTGTAGAGGGCACGGAAGACATCCAGATCCGCCCGCGCCTCTCCAGGAGAAGCCAGGATCTTCCTCACCCGCTGTACCCGGCGTTCGCCGTTGGTGAAGCTGCCATCCTTTTCCAGAAAGGAGCCGCCGGGCAACACCACGTGGGCATAGGCAGTGGTGAGAGAGGGGAAGATCTCCTGGACGACAAGGAAATCGAGCTTCGACAAGGCTTCTGCTACGGCATCCGGGTCGGGATCAGAGTGGATCACGTCCTCCCCAAATATGTACATGGCCTTGAGTGTTCCGGCCCGGGCCGCCTCGTACATCTGCGGAAGGCGCAGGCCGGCCTCGCCGGTGGGCTCCTGGCCCCAGACCGTCGCAACCTTGGCGCGAACGGTCGCGTCGGTCACTGCCTGATAGCCGGTAAAAGAATCGGGTTGACAGCCCATATCGGCCGCTCCCTGCACGTTGTTCTGGCCACGAAGGGGGTTCACCCCCACGCCGGGCCTGCCGATGGCGCCTACCAACAAGGCGAGGTTGCAGAGCAACATTACCGCTTCCGAGCCCTGAAAATGTTCGGTGACCCCCAGGCCATGCACCATCATCGGGCGGGGGCTTTTACCGTAGAGGCGAGCAGCCTCCCGGATTTTACTCGCAGGAATGCCGATGATCGACTCCCAGCGCTCGGGTGTCTGGCTGCGGATGAATTGTTCGTAGGCCGCCCAACCCTGGGTACGTTTGTCGAGAAAGTCCTGGTTCAATACACCTTCTTCCACCAAGACACAGGCCATACTGTTGAAGAGAGGAATATTGGTTCCCGGACGCAGCTGCAGGTGGATGTCGGCGACGGCCGCCAGATCGGTGCGGCGCGGATCGACGACAATCAAGGTTGTTCCTCGCAACGCTGCCTGGCGGATGCGCGCGCCGGTCACCGGGTGCGCCTCGGTGGTGTTGCTGCCCACCACCATCAGCAGGTCGGCGCGTTCGATGTCGTCCAAAGAGTTGGTTGCTGCTCCCGTTCCCAGCACAGTGCGCATCCCAGCGGCGGAGGGGGCATGGCAGACCCGGGCGCAGCAGTCGATGTTGTTGGTGTGTCCAAAAGAGCGGATCCAACGCTGGAAAAGGTAGTTCTCCTCGTTGGTGCAGCGGGAGGAGGAGAGGCCGGCCACCGCCGTGCCGGCCTTGCGAAAAGCGGCCACCACTGCGGCCAAGGCTTCGTCCCAGGAGCAGGGAACCAACACGCCGTCACGACGGATGAGCGGGCTCCGGAGGCGATCGGGATGCTCCACAAAGGAGTGGGCGTAGCGCCCCTTCACACATAAGTGCTGGCGATTGGGCGGAACGGCGGCTCCATCGATCCAGAGCACCCGCTGACCATCAGTGTGGACATCAAGCTGGCAGCCCACCCCACAATAGGAGCATGTAGTCTTCACTACATTTCCATTTTCACCGGGTTGGAGCTTCTCCCGATCGCGGTCCGTCAGCGCCCCGGTTGGACAACTCACCACACAGGCCCCGCAGCTGACACAGCCGGAGCTCGCAAAGTCCCCCTCCTTCCACGCCAGCGTCGTCTCGCCACCGCGCCCGTCCACACCCAAAACAAAAGCACCCTGTACCTCCTCGCAGGCGCGTACACAGCGGCGGCAGAGGATGCAGGCATCCAGATCCAGGTGGATATAGGGATGTGTCCGGTCCTTCTTGCCTCCCCCCACAAAGGCGCCATAGCGGCTCCCGTCCACCCCCCAATCCTCCAGCGTCGCGCCCACGGCCCCTCCCGGCCTCGCCTCCGAGGCCATCAGCTCGCCCAGATCCCGTCGGTAGGCCGCCAACCGCGGGCTGTCCGTCGTCACCGAGATCCCATCGCGGGCCGGAGTGGTGCAGGAGGCCACCATCCTCCCCTCCACCTCCACCATACAGCTCCGGCAGTGGCCCCCCCGTGACAGGCGGGGATCCGCACAGAAAGCCGGGACTTCCGCACCTGCGTCGCGACAGGCATCCAGGAGGCTCCCGCGTGTCGCCACCTCTTTTCCATTGATGCGCAGCATAAGACCCTCAGGTGTTGAAAACTTCGTCGCCGAAGTGCTGGAGGAGATCGCGGAGTGGGGTAGGTACACCCTGACCAAAACCGCAGAGGCTGCCCAGAGACATGGTCTCCATCAGGCGCTCCAGGCTGCTCCGATCCCGGCAGCCCGCAAGGCGCTGGGTGCCAACCCGACAGGGTGTACAATTGCCACAGGATTCTGCGCGGGCAAAGTCGAAAAGGTGGCGTGCGAGCGCACCTGGCGTCACCCGATCGTCCAACATGACGATGCCGCCGTGGCCCATCCCCGGCAGAGCGCCATAGGAAAGTGGTGTATCAAAGAGGGAAACCGGCAGTACCCGCCCCATCGGCCCCCCGATCAGCGCCATCTTCCAGGGACGCCCCGGAATTTCGCCGCCCGCCCCCCGCTCCAGAACCTCACGAACAGAAGTTCCCAGGCGGATTTCTACTACACCAGGCTCCCGCACAGCGCCGGAGATCGACAGGGCCTTGGAGCGTGCCCCGTGGCCGCTCTGCGCCAATTGCGCCACCGTCACCAACGTCTCCACATTCTGGACGATGGTGGGCCGATCCCAGAGCCCCGAGGTCGTCGGGTATGGGGGCTTGGGCCAGGGTTCCCCGCGTAGACCCTCGATAGAACGGAGCAGCGCCGTCTCCTCGCCACAGACATAGCTGCCCGCCCCGGAGACCACCTCCACCTGCAGCTCCCGACCGTGCCGCCATGCGGCGATCGCCGCCTTCATCCGGCGCTGTGCTTCCGGATATTCCTCACGGATATAGACGATCCCGTGGGTGCCGCCGGTCACCCGCGCACAGGCGAGCATCCCGACGAGGATACTCTCCGGGTCCTCCTCCAACAGCAGACGATCCACATAAGAACCGGGATCACCCTCGTCGCCGTTGGCCACCACATACTTGATGTCCCCCGGCGCATCGCGGGCGGCGCGCCACTTGGCCGCCGTAGGGTATGCAGCCCCCCCCCGCCCTCGTAATCCCGAGCTTTCCAGATGGAGAAGGATTGACTCTCCATCGGGAAGGCAGGCTGCATCGTCCGAGCGTGGCCCGCCCAGGACATGGCGTAGCACCACCGGCGGATCCACCAGACTACGGCGGGGAACCGGCGTATTGGCTCCAATCCGGTCATGGGTGACATCGCCACGCTGCAAAGCCGGCGCGGCATAGCAGTGACCCAGGCAGCGTACCTCGCCCGCCCCCGCGGGAAGGTCGCTGGCGCCGCGCGCAAAGTGGCAGGAGGTACCTGTACAAACCCGGACTTCGGCGGGGCTGTGAAGCTGGTCGTAGAAGCTACGGATACCCTGTACCCGCACCGGCGGCATGCCGGAGGCTTCTGCGACCGCGGCGATGGTCCCCCCGTTGGCCAGGGCGTCGATGGGGCGCAGCGCCGTGGGCACCCGACGATGAGAATAGGCGAGGAGATACTCCATTCGGCCTCCGGCCTTCTCTAAGCAAAAATCGTGCCAGCGGTGGGTGGGCCTTTTCTGGAGCCGACGGGACCCGATGTGCGATTTCGCCCAGACCCCCTGTGTGGAATCCCCTGATCCCGGTCAGCAAATAAACCAAAAGGCGCCCCTATAAAAACTCAAGGCGCTGCGCTTCGGCTTCCAGCTGGTCGCGGAAGTTCGGGTGCGCAATGGAGATCAGGGCACGGGCACGTTGGCGGATGGTCAGGCCATGCAGGTTGACCCTTCCCCACTCGGTAACCACATGGTGAACGTCGCCACGCGAAGTCACGACCCCCGCTCCGGTGGCCAGGGTGGGCACAATGCGGCTGACCGTCCCCCTTTTGGCCGTGGAAGGCAGGGCCACGATAGGGCGCCCTCCCTCAGAGCGGGCGGCACCCCTCAAAAAGTCCACCTGCCCACCGATACCCGAATAGAACTTCGTGCCGATGGAGTCGGCGTTCACCTGACCGGTCAGATCGATGGCCAGGGCCGAGTTGATGGCCACAAGGCGTGGGTGGCGGGCGATCAGGTAGGGGTCGTTGGTCACATCCGAGGGCTGCATCTCCACCATCGGGTTATTATCCACGAAACGATAGAGTTTTTCCGAACCCAGCACAAAAGAGGTCACCGCCTTTCCCGGCCAGAGCGGCTTGTGCGCCCCGGTGATCACCCCCGCCTCGATCAGGTCCATCACGCCGTCGGAAAGCATCTCCGTATGGACCGCCAGGTCCTTCCGATCGCGCAGTCGCGACAGAACGGCGTCAGGAATACCGCCGATGCCGGTCTGAAGAGTACAGCCGTCCTCCACAAGCTCGGCCACACGCGCGCCGATTTGCTCCTGGACGGGATCCACCTCGTGGTATTCCAGGGTCACCAGGGGGCAGCTATGTTCCACGGCATAGTGAATCTTTGAGCGATGAAGGAAGGAATTTCCCAGCGTGCGCGGCATCTGCGGGTTGATCTGTGCGATGACCAGCCGGGCATTTTCCACGGCGGAACGCATCACATCCACACAGACCCCCATCGAGCAGTAGCCGTGGTCGTCCGGTGGAGAGACCTGCACCAGGGCCGCATCCAGGGGCAGCGTGCCACCTGGCCGGAAGAGCGCCGGGATTTCCGAGAGAAAAACCGGTGTGTAGTCGGCATCACCACTCTGTACGGCAGCACGCACCGCCGCACCGATGAAGAGAGCATTCACGCGAATATGACCAAATACAGATGGTTGTACCAATGCTTTGGACCATCGCATCGACAGCATCTCGGCCACTTCCAGCGTCCCAAAACGGCTGGCTTGGCGGGCAAGCTCCTCCACCAGGATCTGCGGCTCTCCGGCGTTGGCACCGATGGCGATCCGACCCTGCACGGGCAGGGCGGCAATGGCCGTTTGGACATCAACGAGCTTCATTTTTCCTCCCGGCTGCAGCTAACCCTTTCCCGCCACCTTCGCCGGGGGGCGGGGTTGGCACGCGGCTTGCATGGACCGGGCTGTCCCTGGAGTTCCCGATGGTCTGCGCACGCATCCAATGTTGTCCCTGTCCGCGCCCCTGTGCAGCCGAAGAAGAGCTTTCTCCTTTGATGATGCACGGGGAGTCGATCCGTTTCCGGCGCGGCGAGGAGCTGTGGCAGCGGGGGGATCAGGCCACCCACGTCTACACCCTCTGCACGGGCACCTGGAAGTTGACCCAGCCCTGGGAAGAGGGACGGGAAGTGATCCTCGATCTGGCGAATCGTGGCCAGATGGTGGGCGAAGAAGCTGCCATTCCCGGGAGCAGTCGGCTGAATGGCTGCGTGGCACTTTCGGCGGGCAAAGCCGTCCGTGTTTCTCGCGAAGTCCTGGCCTTGCTCCTGCGGGATGACCCGAAGCTCGCTCAGACAATGCTGGTCACCTCCTACCAGCGTGCCCGCGCCATCAGCACGCGCCTGGAGGAGATGACCGTCGGCTCGGTGCGCAGTCGGGTTGCGCGGGTGTTGCTACGGCTGTCTGAGGAGCAGGGTCTGGACGACGCCCGCGGCCGTTTTGTACCCGTTCCCTTACGACGTGGGGATCTCGCCGACATGGTAGCCTGCCGGGTGGAGACGGTGATCCGGGTGATGACCGACTGGCAGCGGCGGGAGGTGATCGATACCCAGCGCGAGGGTTTTGTCATCCGGTCGCTCAAGGACCTGAAACACGACGCCATCGATGGCTAGTGACTCTGTTGTGAGTCACGCCACCTAACCGGGCGTTTTCCCTTCTTTATCCTCCAGGGGGGCCTCCGGGGGGAGGAGGAGGCGGAATGTTCCCGCAACACGACCATTTTCCACCGGCCCTCCCTCCAGGGCCGGGTCCAAAAGCCAGGCCTGCTTCCAGGCTTCCACCGCTTCGGTGGAGCGCCCCTGCGCCTCCAGGGCGCGGGCCAAAAGTGCAAGACGTTCGGGGGCCTCGGCGCAGGGCGGCATACAGGTGGCCTGGCCCAGAAGTTGCAGCGCCGCCTCCGGGTCATTCCGCCAAAGCGCGGCCTGGGCGCGTGTTAGAAGTGCAGGAACATCCTCCTCTCCCTCGCCCAACTCTGCGCCGGGATCCACCTGAAGCGCCGCCCGAAGCGAAAGGCGCGCCGCCACCTCCTCCGGAGCGCGGCTCATCGCCAGATCCAGGCGTCCAAGCGCCACCAACAGCGCCACCTCCAGGGCATCGGTGGTCGGTCCGGGGGCACGCGCCCGCAGCACCCCTACCAGCGACCGTGCGGCCTCGTAGTCCCGACGCTGCACCCGCAATTCGATGCGCCGGCGAACGGGAAGTACGGTCTGGCTATCGGTACGCTGCCAGTGCTCCAGGAGAGGATCCAGGTTCTCCGTTCCTTCTACCGCCTCCGTGACCTCCACCCGTAGCTGCGCCACCTCGGGGATCCACAAAAAAGCGTCGGGTACCCGCGCCAGCACCTCCCGCGCATCCGCCGCGCGACCAGCCGCAAAAAGAGCACGCGCTGTCGGCTCCAGAAAGCGGGGATCATCCTTGTGGTTATCGAGAAGATCCTGCCAGTCCAACAGGGCTTCCTCCCGATGGCCACTGCGGTCGGCCAGCCAGGCACGTTGGGCGGTAAAGAGCAGGGAGTCCGGACGCTCCAACATCGCCCTTCCCAGGCTCTCGGACGCTTTTCCGGCATCTGGCATCGTACCCATCTGCCAGCGCGCCCAGGTCCACTGTGCGATAGGCTGGCGTGGATCCACCAGGACCGCCCGGAAGACGGGGTGGGCCTTGCCGGCGGGAAGGGGATCGGGCAGGGGCAGCAACCCGTAGTAGAGCGCAGCGGCCCGTCCGGTCAGCAACTCTGCATAGCTGTCGCGAGAGCCCGCTTTGGACCAGGAGAGTCGGACGGCCTCGGGCACCTCCACCTCCAGGGTGGCGGCAGCCCCCTCCAAAAGGGTCCCAAAGGCCTCCCAGGGCGCTTCTCGCGTCGCCACTGCTGTCGTACTCTCGCAGAGCCCTCCAGCCACACAAAGCTCCAGCTCTAACTCCAGTTTTTCGGGTGTACCACGGGCAGAAAAACGCGCGTCCACCACCCGGGTCGCCATCTTGAGCGCGTCGTCGGACGGGGAGGGGATCTGTGAGGAGATACGCGGCACGACGCCGGGCATGTCGTACAGACCCAGCTCCATCGCCGCCGTTGCGAGGCCCTGGAACTCGGCATCCCAGCGAAAAGGCTGCTCCACCTTCAGGATCGGAAGACGCAGCTCGGTCAGCTGCGGCGCCGGTCGGGCCGGAGTGACTTCCGGCGTCGGCGTGGGGGTGGTCTGCGTACAGGCCAGCAGAAGCAGCATGGCCCTCTTATAGCGCGATTCCGGTTACATTGCCGCCAATGGCGGATCCTGTACCGAGTCGGTGGCGCTGGTTTTGGACGTGGATGCAGTGGGCGCTGCTGATCGGCGGGATTGTCGGTGGGGTGGGGACGCTGGTGGCCTATCGCTGGTTTGACCAGGAAATCCTGTCCACACTGCCGGAAAATCTGGGTCCAGATAGCGATTTTCGCTTTCCCTGCTCCGTGCAGGTCTTTGCGGCGGACGGCAGCGCGGTGGACGAGTTCTACCTGGAGCGGCGGATCTGGGTGCCGATCAACGAGCTGCCCCCGCATGTGTGGAAGTCCTTTATCGCCAGTGAGGACAAGCGTTTTTTTGAACACGAAGGTGTAGATCCCATCGGCATTGCGCGTGCATTGGTCGTGAACCTGCAGGGTGGCTCGGTGCGACAGGGGGGCTCCACCATCACCCAGCAGCTTGTGAAAAATCTGCTCGTCGGAAAAGAGAGGAGCTATCGCCGGAAATTACGGGAGGCAGTGCTGGCCTACCGGCTGGACCGAGAGCTGGACAAGATGGCGCTCTTGGAGCTGTACATCAACTATGTGGCCTTGGGAAGTGGCAATTACGGGGTCGAGGCAGCATCAAGGGACTACTTCGGCATCTCCGCCCGGGAGCTGGACGTGGGGCAGGCCGCGATGTTGGCCGGACTGGTGCCCGCGCCGTCGCGCTACTCCCCTCGGGCCCGGCCCGAGCTGGCCGCCTCCCGACGGGAAACCGTCCTGAAATTGATGGTGCAGCAGGGCTACCTGGATGCGGTAGAAGCCAGTCGGCACCTGCAGGATCCGGTGGTGGAGCTGCGGCAGAGTGGCGGCAGCGGTGCGAACGCCGCCTACCTGACCGAGCTGCGGCGCGAGGTGCGACGGGTCTACGGCAGCGACTTCCCCTTTTTGGAGGGGATGCAGGTGTACAGTCCGCTGGAGCCGGAGATCCAGGCGGTCACCGAAGAGGCCGTGCGGGAGGGCCTCCGCGCCTTGGAGGAGCGGCAAGGAGCCCGAGGTCCGAATCGGAATATTCCTGAATCCGGCCGCGAGGCATTTTTCCTGCGTGGCGACGGGTTGAAGCTGGACGACAACCAGACCGACTTCCGCAGCCCGCGTGCAGGGGAGTGTTTTTCCGCGCTGTCCACCCAGGAAGACCTGGTAAAAGCAGGACCATTTACCTTTCGGTTGGCTGCGGAGGATCTGGACCAGAAGGTGCGGGGGCAGGAGGGCGGACCCAAGGCGCTGCGGAGTATTCTGAAGGTGGGCGACGTACTTTCGGTGTGTATCCCCGAGGAAGAGTCGGTTCCGCCTCCCAATCCTCGGGTCGTACGTCGTCAGGTACGTCCATGGGCCGAAGGGGCGGCCGTCGTGATCGAAAACCAGAGCGGGCATGTGATTGCGCTGGCCGGCGGCTGGTCGGTGGGGCTGGAGGGTTTTATCCGCGCCACTCAGGCGCGACGGCAACCGGGGTCTTCTTTTAAACCATTTGTGTACGGAGCTGCCATTCAGAGTGGGCATCGGCAGACCGACATCATCGTGGATGGTCCCTTTGCGCTGACTGGAACCAATGGTCTCCCCTGGGTTCCTCAGAACTATGATGGCAAATACTTCGGATCGGTGATGCTGCGGCGGGCGATTGCGCTGTCGCTCAATACGGTGGCAGTGCGTCTGGCCAATGAAGTGGGTGTCGAAAAAATCACAAAATTGGCGAGAGGTCTGGGGGTTCGAACACCACTGCGTGGCGACCTCACCGTGGCGCTGGGCTCCTCCGAGGTGACGCCGATGGACATGGCCCTGGCCTACTCCAGCATCGCAAGAGGGGGCGTACGTATCGATCCGGTCTACATCAGTCGGATCTTGGATCGGAAAGGAAGAACCCTCGGACTGGAAGGGGAGCGGACGGCCTTGGGGGGCGAGGAAAGTCGGGAGCTTCCCGGGGGTGCGGGAGAGCGGGTGATGGGGGCAGGGGATGCGCACGTGCTCATCGACATGATGCGGAATGTCTTTTTGTCCGGGACAGCAAAAAAAGGTCAGCGGCCAGGAATGGATTTTGCGGGAAAGACCGGCACCACCTCGGGCTATGTGGATGCCTGGTTTGTGGGCTACTCCCCACGCTACACCGTGGCGGTGTGGATGGGAACGGACGGAACGGCCTCCATCGGAGATCGGGAAACCGGGGGGAAAACCGCACTTCCGGTGTGGAGCCGCATCATGGATGCCCTGCCCAATGTGGCTGGCGAACGCTTTCCGGTACCGACGGAGGCGATGTTGTTGCCCGTCGATGGCCAGTGGCTGGCCTTTGCACGCGGCAACCTGCCGGAGGGTCTGCTGCCGGAGGCCCCCGAAGTCGGGGCGGTACTCCCGCCTTTTGGCCTGAGTCCGCCCATGGCCGCCCGGCCGCTGCCTGCAGAAACCGACGGGGATTGACAGGTCAAGTGCTGTAGGTTGCTCGTAGCGGCCGACGTCATGCCGGTGCGTTGCATGGGAATTTTGGCCGCATTCTGGCAAAAATGCCCAATTTCGGTTAGACCGCGCTTTCCAAAGGAGTCCCCGTGGGTTTTCTCGATAGTCTTCTCGGAATGTTCGGAATCGGCCAGCCCAAGATCAGCATCCGTATCGACAGCAGCCAGGTCAAACAGGGCGCGCTGGTCCGCGGGCAGGTCACCATCACCGGCGGGCGGCGTCCGCTGCCCCTGACCGCCGTTATTGTAAAGGTAGTGCAGAAAGAAGAGAAGAAGACCGAGTCCGGGACGAGCACCAACTCAGATACCAAGTTCGAGCTCAATATTCCGCAGGGCGGGCGCGCGGTAGAACCCAACCACAGTATGTCCTTTGACTTCGTGGTGCAGGTCCCGGCGGACACCAACGCCAGCGGCGGCGCCATCAAGCACCTGATCGAAGGTTCCGCCGACGTTCCCGGCTGGGATCCCTCGGCCGAAGCCAACATTACCGTGCTGCCCGAGCAGGACGAGTGGGCGGGCGAAGATCTGAAGCGCTACCACCTGCTGCCCACAGAGCGGCACTTCCGGCACAGCTCGGTACACGGTGACTACCGACTTTTGGCGGTAGACGGCGGCTTTGCCACCACCTGGAAGACCGAAATTTCCCTGCGCAATGCCGACGGCTCCGAGCGCGGCAAGATCCACGGCTGGGGCAAGGCCTTTGCGGCGAGTGCCGACGGGAAGCAGCTTGCCGCCAGCAACGGCTACAAGCAGGTCGCGATTTTCGATGCTTCCAACGGGGAAATGACCGCGGGTCCCTTTGATCTGGGCGACTGGATCTTCGACCTGATCTTCCTCCCCGATGGCAGCCTCCTGGCCAGCGCTTCCGAGAAGATTTTTGTACTCGACGGTGCAGGAAACCAGACCGGGCTGATTGAAAAGCTCGGAGAGTCCGGCTTCTACGCGGGTGGGTTGGCCCTGGCCCAGGATGGTTTTTACATTACCGACTCCAACGGAAGCCGCATCGTCAAGGCCGACAAGGCCGGAAATGTGCTGGCCAGCACCCGCCTGAATTCCCCCAGCGCCCTGTTCTCGCTGGCCGACGGAAAAGTAGTGGTGGAATGCCACGGATCGGTGACCGTACTCGATGGAAACCTGAAGGCCATCAAGTCCTGGGACCTGTTCGGGCAGGAGGGGGTGCGGTACCTGGGGCAGAGCGAGCACAGCTACACCCACTTCAAGGCCATGCCGCACCTGTCTCCCGACGGATCGCAGGTATTGGTGCAGGATGGATCTGGGCTATTGTGGCGGATGGATGTCGGCAGCGGCGAGCCCATCCAGACCTACGACCGGAGTGTACTCGACCACGTCGAAGACGTATTGTGGCTGGATGGAAGCCACTTCCTGGCGATCACCAACGACGGAAAGGTGCGGAAGGTCGCGGTGGCCGGTGGGGCGGCGATCTTTGAGCACCAGGACGTCTGAGTTTTTTGGCAAGGGGCCTGTAAGATGGGGAATTCTGCGGCGTTTAGAAAGCGTATAGGAGCCAAAATGCGTGTTCTCATCGTCGGAATCCTCTCTCTTGCTCCCACCGCCGCCTTCGCCTGCGCCATGTACATTCCCAACGAAAAGTTGGAGCGGGCGATGGTTCAGGTGGATGAAGCTGCCAAAGCCCCGGTTGTGGTCGTGCCGGTGGTGGTCCCGGAAGCCGTCGGACCGGTCATCCCCGAGGTGACCGCGCCCGTCAACCCCACCCCGCCGACCAGCATGATCCCCGAAGTGGAGCCTGCCTCCTGAAAAAAAGCCCGCATCGGCAATTTGCTGATGCGGGCCTTTCTTGTTTCTGGGGATAAGCCCTGTTTGCCGTGGATCCGTAAAGGGCGGCGGCTAGCGCCGGCGCCCTTTTGGCGTCACCCTCCCACGACGGAGTTTTTGATGAGGCCCGTATGGTGGGGATTTGGGCTGCTGGCGGCCCTGACGCTGCTGCTGGCGTTGCACCCGGTGGTGGCGGCCGGTGAGCCCTCCGGCGGTCACCAGGCGGTGCAGAAGGGCGACTGCGCGATGTGCCACGTCACGCCTGGGGTGGCCGCGCCGGATCGGGCCGGCTCCTGTGTGAGCTGCCACGAGTGGGTGCGGTCGGTGTCGCAGAACCCCAGCGCACGCGCCAAGGCGATGGAGTTCTTCCCCTTGTGGCCGCGCTATGAGCGGAACGTGGCCAGCTACTTCGCGGTGCCCGACCTGGGCGTCGCCGCTGCCAGGCTGGACCCCGCGTGGATCCAGGAATGGCTGGGAAATCCCCACGATCTACGGCCCGCCATGCCCGAAACCATGGTGCGACTCGGCCTGTCCTCCGCCGAGCTGGGCGAGATCGCCGCATGGTTCGGCGCCCAGCAGGTACCGGTCCCCGCGACACCCACCCCTGACCCCAGCAATATCGAAGCGGGAAAGAATCTTTTTGCCACACGCGGCTGCATCGCCTGCCACAGTTTTGGCGCGGTGTACCCCGGCCCCGGCATCCCCGCCGCGCCCGACCTACAACACAGCCGCAAGCGGATGAAAGCCGACCGGATCGTCGCATGGATCCAGAATCCTACCGCGCTACACCCCAAAGCGATCATGCCCAACCTGGGTATCTCGCTTGCCGACGCCATCCAGCTACGCGATTTTTTGATGCTCGCCGATCCCGGTGGAAGTACGGCCAAAGCGCCAGCCAAGCTGACAAAGTTGCCCCGGCCAAGCTGTGACGGAAGTAGCCCGCCCTCCTCCACCCCCACCGTGCGCTGGGAACAGGTAGAAAGCCAGGTATTTGGAAAAATCTGCGTCCACTGCCACATGGATCCCGCGCAAAACGAAGGTCGCGCCGGCCCCGGCAACGCCGGAGGTTTCGGGTGGGCAGCCACCGGTATTGAGCTTCAAAGCCGCGAAGGGGTGGCCAAACACGCCCCTGCCATCCTCGAAGCCATGCTACGTCGCCGCGAAGAGCTGCCGCGGGACGTGGTGCTGCCCGGACAGATCCCCGCGAACATCCAGCGTCCCACAAAACCGGGGATGCCACTTGGTTTACCGGCGATCCCCGACGCAGACATCCAATTGGTGGCCACGTGGATGGGAGAGGGCTGCCCGGGCTGATCAGCCGCCACGAAGGTGGAGGATTTTGTTCTGCTATCCCACCCGCCGCCTCCACCACAACGTCACCCCCACCAACAACCAAGGAAGCGGCGATCCCCCCCGCTTTTTCTTCGGCGCCGTTGTGCAGGTACTCCCGCCGCTGCAAGAGTCCCCCGAGCAGCCATTGTCACAGCCGGTGCCTTCTGCACCACAGCCCAGCGCCGACTCGATGTCGTAGTCCAACGAGCCGCCGTCACAACCCAGCGATGCACCTTCGCAGCCGGGAAGCTCGATAGGCTCTACCGCATCCACCGACAACAGCGCGTAGCCCCCCAGCCATTGGCCGCTCTGGTCCGGCATCCACCACAGCCCCGCCAGCCCCAGCCCCTGGTAGGTGGGAATGGCCACCACCGGCAGCAGATCGGCAGGAAGTACCGAGGAAAGCAGCGTCGGCACCAGCTCCGCCAGTCCGTCACTGTAGCCGTAGGGCAACAATTCGTGGTCTTGCTCCACAAAGTGCAACAATGTGGGATCGATGATGAGCGCAGGGGTCAGGGTGCCATTTTCGTAGGGGAGATCCAAGCCGATCTCGCCCGCGAGGTCCACTCCAAAGGCTTTGGCCTGCCGACTGTCGATGTCCGCGTAGCCACGCAGGGAGATGCCCTCGGTCAACAGCCGGATCGGGGCGTCGTTCTCGGAGAAGCGCACCGCGGGCGGCTGGTCGGCGGCGATCACCAGGGTCAGGGGCTTGGAGACGGGGAAAAGCGCCTCGAACTCCTCCCCCAACACCGGCCCGAACAGGCTGGTGTCCAGCGAAAGGCCACCTGCATCCTGTACACTCAGGCAAAGCATGCCCGACTGCCACACGGTGTACAACAGCGCATCCACCAGCTGCTTATTCACCATCACCGCGGCGTCGTAGGCCAACGATCCGTCGGGGGCCAACCCGCTGAAGGCCGGCCACTCTGCGTTGGTGCCCGGTGGGGTCCCCTCAGGTACGCAGGGATTGGGCTCTCCGCCGGTGATGGTGGCAGAAACACCGATCAACATGCCATTGTTGTCGATCTGCAGCGTGTCGGGCGCCAGGGCGATGCCTACCGTGCTACCGCCTAAGGCCAGCTCAGTGGAGAGCGAAAGCTGCTGAAAAGCATCTTCGATCGGGGCTTCCAGACTGGCACCCAGATCGGCGAGGCTAGGCTCCACCAGCCCCAGCAACAGGTCGGTGATGGCGCTGGAGTTCTGGCCCAACAACGTGCCGATAGCACTGGAAAGCAGGCAATTGTCGAGCGGATTTCCGATGGGGGAAAGGTTCAGCTCCACCACGTCCACCGTCGCATCCACCCCGCCGGGGATGGCGACCAGCCCCAGCCCGATGTGGGCTTCCAGGGTGGTGACCGGCAATTCCACAGAGCAGACCTCGGCAAGATCCACCAGCACCGCGCAGTCCCCACTCACGGTCAGGCTACCCCGGCTGGAGTCCAAGGTTCCCCGAAGGTAGAGGTCCAACCTCCCATTTGAGGGTACCAGTTCCACAACCGAGATATGGATGCCCAGCTCCAGCCCGTCCAGCGCGTAGCTGAGCACCGCCTCGGGCTGACCTGCGTCACAGGCCAGCTCCCCGGCGGTGGCACCGACGGTCAATTTTTGAGGTGCAAGGGCGGCAATCCCCTCGCCCAAATGTTCCAGACCCGCCGCCGACAGGTGGACAGCCACGGCATGGGGAATGGGATCCAGGGCCCAGGCGGTCGCCACAAACAGGAGCATCCGTCCTCCAGCGTGCAGTATACCGGAATTTGTCACCGGTGGGAGGGGAGATGCCCTTCCTCCTGTCCCTCCTCCTCCCACCTTTCCCGGTCTTTTCCGGCTTAACGCGCCCGGATCTTCCCGCCTTCCACCTTCTCGATCCAGCCCTTGACCTCCTCCCAATGCTGCAACATCAGCGGGTCGTTGTGGCCACCGGTCACCCGCAGCAGCGGCGCGCCCAGGCTGCGGGCGAGATCTTCGGCCTGGGGGATCCGGATCAGAAAGTCCTCCTCGCCATGCAGCACCATTGTCGGACAGCGTACCTTCGCCGCCAGCTTCAGGCTGTCAAAGCGGTTGTGGATCAGGTGCTCCACCGGCCAGCCCCACAGCTCCACGGCCACCCGTTGTGCCGAAGCAAATGTACTTTCCAACAAAAGCCATTGAAGATTGCGCTCGGCGGCAAGGCCCACCGCGACCCCGCCGCCCAGAGATTTTCCTACCACCGCCACCCTTGCGTCGATCTTCACCGCATAGTCATAGACCGCCCTCGCATCTTTGCGAAGCCCCTCCTCCGAAGGGCGCCCCTCCGAGCCCGGATAACCTCGGTAGTTCACCTGCACCACTTCCCAGCCTTCGGTGGTGAGTTTTTCAAATTCCCGAGGCCGTTGGCCTACCGACGCACCGTTGCCCTCAAACCAGATCAGCACCCCCCGCCGCTCCCGTTCGGCCGGCAGCCGCCACCCATAGAGCCGTACCCCGTCCTCCGTCGTCAGACTAAGCTCTTCGGCACCCTGAGCCTGTGCCTGCTTCGTCAGCCAGTTCCGGCTCAAAGGAGGGGCGGGAAAGAGCATTTTTTCTTCGAGCATCTCCAGACCGAACATTCCTGTAATCGCCACGATCAACACCCCCACAAGCAGCCACCACTTCCGCATCGAGGATCCCTATCACGGCCTGCCTTTCGCGGTTCCTGGAACACCTGTCCAGAAGAAAATTGCATCCGCGCGGCGGCTGGGTCGTGCAGCTTTGCCCAAACCGGGGAATACTGGCCTATGCGCGCCTATGTCCGCCTTTTGCACCCCGATGGAACCGAATACGAGCTGTCTTCGGGCGATATCATCGGCAGGCTCTGGTCGGCTGCACTCCCCCTGGATGATGCGGCCGTTTCGGAGGCACATGCGATGGTCAGCCTCCGGGGGGACGAGCTGAAGCTGCTTTCCCTGCGGGGAATGTTCTCGCTGGGGGCCAAAACCCTGAACGAGCTGGTTTTTGAAGAGGGCCAGCGGATCTGGTTCTCCCGCGAGCTTTTTCTGGAGGTGACCCGAGTCGAGCGCCCCCGCGAAGTCCTGGCCATCGAGGGGGAGGGGTTGGGGCGTCAGGTACTCACCGGCGTGTGCACCTTGGTCACCCAGCCGCGTCCGCAGCTTTTACCTCGCGCAGACGATGCAAAGGCGGCCCGGATTTGGAGCAACGGCGCTGCTTGGCGTATCCGTTTGCCGGGCGAAGAGGCCCGCGAGCTGCGGCCCGGGGATCGACTGGAGCTGGATGGCCAGATTTTTTATGCGTTGGCCGTCTCGTTGGAGAGTGCTGCGCGACCGGCTACCCGGGCTGCGCTCTATGGGTCGCTACAAATCATCAGTAATTTCGATACGGTTCACCTGCATCGGAAAGAGGGAGGGCCGGTCTCTCTTTCCGGCATTCAAGGAAGAATTTTAGCCGAGCTGATCTCTCTGGGGGGGCCGGTTTCTTGGGAGGTGGTGGCCGCCGAGATCTGGCCGGACGAAGGCGATCGCAACGCACTCCGTCGGAAGTGGGATGTGAACCTTGCACGCCTGCGTGCGCACCTTCGTGAGCAGCGTATACGCCCGGATCTGGTGCGGGCCGATGGCTCGGGCAATTTCGAGCTCTTCCTCTATCCCGACGATCGGATCGAGGAGCGGGCGTGAGCCGATCGGGAGAGCGTGGCCTGGATATGACGGGCAGTGGTCACTGGAATGGTGTGATCAGCGGGGAGCTTCAGCCTTCTCCGGTGACAGAAACATCGGCACGCACAGATGATTTTGACCTGCCCGAGCCCAGCCGCTATGTGCGTGGGGCGCTCTTGGGGGTGGGGGGTATGGGCCGGGTTGTGGCGGCTCTGGACCTGCGCCTGGGCCGTATGGTGGCGCTCAAGGAGGCTCTTCCCGGCAACGAGGCCCGTCTTTCGCGCGAGGCAAAAATTACCGCTATCCTCGATCATCCGGGGATCGTTCCCGTTCATGATGCGGGCCGCAGTGCCGATGGGCGGGCCTGGTACGTGATGCGTTTGGTGCGCGGCCGCAGCCTTGCCGAGGCGATAGTCGGAGCGGGGGACCTGCCGGGGCGCCTTCGCCTGCTTCGACATCTCCTGCACAGCTGCCAGGCGATGGCCTATGCCCATTCCTTGGGGGTGATCCATCGGGATCTCAAACCGGAGAACATCCTGGTTGGGGAGTTCGGCGAGACTCAGGTGATGGATTGGGGCCTCGCACGCCAGGGCCAGCTTCCCGAGCTGCCCGTCGGCACCGGCGACAGCGACCCGCATCGAACGCAAGCAGGTTCTATGATGGGAACCCTGGCCTATATGAGCCCCGAGCAGGCGCGTGGGGAAGAGGTTGGCCCGGCTTCGGACATCTGGGGCCTGGGTGCGGTGCTCTACGAAATTATTGGTGGGAAGGCGCCATTTTCTGGAGAAGAGCCGCGGGCTGCCATAGAGCGGCTCCGCCGAGGCCGGGTGCCGCCACTTCAGGTGCCGGGTGCGCCGCCCGAGCTGGTGGCGGTGCTGGAGCGCGCCATGGCACCGTTGCCGGCGGATCGCTATTCATCCGCGAAGATGCTGGCGGAAGACCTGGCCAGCTACTTGGATGGTCGCCCCGTCGGAGCATACCGATACTCCCCAAAAGAGCTTCTACTACGCCTGCTTCGCGCCTGGCGCCTGCCGCTGATGGTGGCGGGTGTGGCCCTGCTGCTGTTGATCACCTCCTTGACGGCCAGCGGCCTGCGTATTTTGGCGGAGCGCGACCGGGCGCAGCAGGCCGAAGCCCATACCGCCGCTGCCCTTGCTGCCTCCGATCGTCACCTTGCAGAGGCGTTATTGCAGCAGGCCGTCCACGCGCGGGAGGCGGGGAACCGTGCTGAGGCAGAAATGTTTGCAATTCGGTCGGCCGCCTTGAGGGACAGCCCCGATGCGCGGGGAATCCTGTCCGGCTACTCCCCGGCGCCCCGGCCCCACCTTTTGTCCATGCTTCCTCTTCCAACCTGCGAAAAAATTGTGCTCTCCTCGGATGGGGAGCGGGTCCTCTGTCTGCGGGAGGCCAAGCTGCGCTTGCTAGCGGGGGAAAAAACCATCCAA
The DNA here is from genome assembly GCA_903891165.1 of uncultured Pseudomonadota bacterium. GTDB lineage: Bacteria > Myxococcota_A > UBA796 > UBA796 > SXON01 > CAITDR01. The sequence goes on along the minus strand of CAITDR010000703.1, from coordinate 9,721 downwards.
CAATGGGACCTTCCGGTCACTGACATGGCCTTTGTGGGGGAGCGGATTTTTGCGATGGGGTCTGACCCACGCGAGGTGGTGGAGCTTCTGGCCGACGGCCATTCAGTTTCCCTCAAGATTCCTACCGGACAGATTACTTTCTCGGGCGTTCCCGTCGGCACCTTGTTGCCGCTGGGTACGGTGGAGGGGTTGGAGGCGGTGGATGTTGCCACCGGGCAGCGCCGCTCCTGGGGGCGGGCGCCCTCTCCGGTGTTGCAGCGCAGTATCTCTCCGGACCAGCGTCGTATGGCGGCAGTACTCTTCACCGGTCAGGTGGTGGTAGGGGGGGAGGGGGGCCGGGTCCGCAGCTATCCGATTCCGGAGCTGCCCTCGCCGATGACCTTGGGTTGGGTGCACAATAAAATTTTGTTGGGCACCGCAAATGGAAGCCTGGCGCTGCTGGATCCGGAGACGGGAATCCTCGGCGACCGGATCCCCAGCGCGGTGGGACCGGTGCGTGGGCTGGAGCTTCTCGCCGATGGTCGCCGGGTAGCGGTATTGGGGGATACCGGAGCGGCGCTTCTGGACCTAGAGACGGGGAGCTGGCCGGTGCATTTTCTCAGCTCGGAACGCCAGGCTTTACGGGTGGTGTCGGGGGCGGTGATGGTCGCCGGGCGTGCGCTGCGGCGTTGGGCGCTCCCTGAGGATGTGCCCCCCTTGAGCTACACCGCGCCTACTGGTTTGACAGCGGCGGTGCCCTCTCCGGATGGGCGCTGGCTGGTGCTGACCGGCGGGGACGGGTTGACAACCGTTCAACCACTATTTTCCGGCGGAGAGCCGGTGGATCTCCAACGGCATCAGGAGGTGGTGAAGGGCGCGGCATTCAGCGCCGATAGTGCTTTTTTATTGCTGATTTCTGGGCGAGAGCAAACACTTACCCTCTACGATGTGCTCTCCTGGACCGCACGGCGCCCGCAGCTGCAGACCCAGCTGCGGCGGGTAGGGATGTTGGCCTCTGGCGTCGCGCTGATTGGAGATTTTGGGCGAGGTACACTATTTTTCCGGTATCAGGATATGCAGGTCACGCGGGACGAGGCGGGTGCACGCCCGGTGCAGGACCTGGGGCTGAGTGCCAGCGGTGAGTGGGCGGCTGTATTGGAGGAAGGTGGGAATATCCTGCGCTTTCGCTCCTCCGATCATCCTCAAGCCGAGCTGCTCTTTTCGGACCCCGCGGCGGACGCCGTGGACATCTCCGCCGATGGGCAGCGGGTTCTGAGTGTAGGGGGCGGGGAGCTGCGGCTGCGCCGGGCCGACGGCAGCCTGATCTGGCGCAAGCAATTGGATGAAAAGATGATGGATATAGCCTTTTCTCCTGATGATCGCTGGGTAGCCGCCTCCAGTCTGGAGGGGCCGATCCGGGTCTGGAGTGGGGTCGAGGGGAGGTTGCTGGCCCTGCTCACCGGCCACAGCAACCGCGTTCCCTATGTGGAGTTCAGTATGGATGGAACGTCTCTTTTCAGTGCATCCTGGGATCACAGTGCGCGGCGTTGGGGTACGACGCCCTTCGACGCACCCGTTGCTGCGTTGCAACAGGCGATCGAGGCTGACTGGGGTACCACCGCATCCACGTCGCCCTGAGCGGATCCTGCGCCTTCCCGCCAGATCAGGTTATGATGCTCCCAATGTCCCCAGACGCCCTCTATGCCCGGACCCAGGAAAGCCTACGGCGCTCGGGTGAAGTCGTCCTGGTGCCCTCCGATCGGAGTGCAATGTTGCCCACGGGAGGCGTTTTTTCGCCTTTGCGGCGGGAACCGGGCCGGGTGGATCTGGGTCCACCGCTGCTTCAGCGCCTCGCCGATCTGGAGCCGGAGCCGGTGGTGGCCCTGGCCCTTGCCGAGCGGGTGCTTCAGGACGTGGAGCTGCTGCATCGCCTGGGTGGTGCACACGGCGCTATCGACCTGGACGGCTGGGGCTTCGACGATACGGGTTATTTCCGGGTTCGACCTATCTTTCGGGCCGATCAGGAGCTGAGCCAGGATGCCGACATCCGTGCGGTTGCTGCGGCAATTTCTGCGCTGGTAACGCCAGAGGCCTTGGAATTTGCCGGCTTTACACAGGCGAAAGTATGGTTTCAGAGCCTGGGATCGGCAAGATTGGGGGATGCCCGCTCCGTGCGGCAGGGACTCGTGGCGCTCATCGGGCGTCGGCCGATCCAGGAGCCGCTGCAGGAGTTCCTGAAGCGGGTGGGAGGTCAAATCCCTCCCTTGGCCCGCTCTTTTGATATCGTCCCCGTGGTGGCTCCCCGTCCGGATGTACGCACGAACCAGCGCGACCGGGCGCAGACGGATGCACGCCTGTGGGTGGAGGCCGAGCGCCAGCGGATGGCGACCGAGCGCGAGCAGCGTCGGGCGGCACTTCTGGCCCGGCCCGATCTCCAGTCCTGGTACGAGGAGGAGCAGAAGAAGGCGGAGCAGGCCCGTTTTGCCCGAGAACATGCGGTAGCCGAGGCCGAGGGGGAGCGCCGCCGACTCATAGAGCGCCGTCGGGAAGAAGAGCGATTGCGTCGGGAGGCAACTCCGGTTGAAGCCATCGAAGATGAAGACGCACCGGTTCCTTTCCGTACCGTTCAAAGTCCGGTAGTGATTCACCTCGGAGAGCTGGGGGGTCTGCCTCCGCTCAGCTCGGCAGTAGAGCCGGCGCCGATTACCGAGGAGGACAGCTCCGGTCCGGTGCGGGTTCAGGTGGATCTACGGGAGGAAGACCGCAATCGTATGCGGGGTGCTGCCGCCCTGGAGCCCCCCGAGGCGGCGCCGCTGCCCAGCAGCTCGGTGGTCGGCCGTGTGCCGACCCCCAAGGCTCTGACCTCTCTTTTCGAGCTGGATCCTGCCAATCTCCCGGCCCGGACGGCTGCACTTTTCGATCCGGAGCCGAGCGCCGCCGGAAGCTGGTCCATGGAAGAAGAGGATCCGCACACGGAGCAGGGTACCGATGAGCCCGGTCCTGTCGTCGAGGGGCTTCCCTCCGATATAGAGGAGGAAGGTAGTGGCTTTATGTCTGTGCACACCAGGGTCCGTCTCCCCCCGGAGGAGGCGCTTGGTGGAGTGGCGGCCGCTCGGGCCTCGATGAACCCTGGGGAGCTCTCCCCGGAAGCTGCAGAAGAGCAGGCTCCGGTGCGGCCGCTGCCGATGGCCCCAATTCTGATGCCGGTCTGGACCGATCTGCCGCTGGAGATCGGCGACAGCGCCGGGGCCGAAGTGGGAATATCCAACGATACTCCTACCCTCACACCCCCATCGGTGGCGCCCACAGCGGTTTCGGTGCAGCTGGATGCGCCTTCCGAAAGCGACGAAGAAGAGACGGATCCTGGCCTTAAACGCCTGAAGCCTGAGCATATTGCCGCGCTGGAGGCGGAGGCCGCGGAAGAGGCCCGCCTGCAGGATGAGGTCCGCCGCACGAAGGAGGAGGAGGACCGTCGCCAAGCGAAGCTGAAGGCTGAGGAAAAAGGCCGTCGCGAGGCAAAGTTGAAGGCGGAAGAGGAGGAACGTCGTCAGGCGAGGCTGAAGGCGGAAGAGGAGGAACGTCGTCAGGCCAAGCCGAAGGCTGAGGCCGAGACCCGCCGAAAGGAGGAGGAAGTCCGCCAAGCTGCAGCCAAGGAGGCTCAACGCCGCTCGGAGGAGGCTGCTCAGCGTCGCGAGGCTGAGGAACGTCGCCGCTTGGAGGAACAGAGCACCCAGAAGCGGTTGGAAGAGGGTCGCTCTCGGGTGGCAGAGGAGCTGGCACGTCGTGAGGCAGGCAAGGGCTCCGCTACCGATGCCCGCTCGCGGCTGCTCCAGGACCCGGTGCGGGCGTTGAACAAGGCGGCTGCGGCCGAAGAAGCGGATTCGCTGCGTGCCTCTCGGGAGCCCCTGTCCGGGGGCGGGAAGTGGTCGGAGGCACGTGCATCGGCCAACCCCATCGTCCTGCCGCCGCCCATGAAGGTGGATGTGGAGGATCTGGGCGAGGAAGGGGGGCTCTCCACCGGACGGTCGGTTGCGGAAGCGGGTACCTGGGAAGGAGCGGCAGGTGTCTCGGGTTCCCATGATCGGGACGGCGAAAAGGGTCCGGGCAAGTGGACCGCGGCGGGGCGCTCGGTGGAAGAGCTGCAGGCGGCTTTACCGGCGGGGGAAAGTCGCCCGTTGAAGCTGGAACAGAAGGGAGGCTCCTCGTGGTGGATGGCGGTGGGGGTGATCCTGTTGGGTGGGGCTCTGTGCTTGGCGGGCTGGATGTTTTTTGGCGGAGCATGATTTTTCCGACGTGACTCTGTTGTGAGTCACGCTGGAAGAAGTAGCTCCTGAGCCTGTTTTTCTGCCGGTACCATCTTCAGGGCCCTTGCCTGGTCCAAAGACCTCTGTGCCGCCCTTCGCGCCCGCAGCGGCCGTCTCTGTGCCAGTAGTACCCGCGCGTTGAGACGCTGGAGCGCTGGCCCCGCTGCCGGTTGAGTAAGCTGCAACAACCACAATTGGTGTTGCAACCGCGGGGCCAGCTTCAACATCCGCGCCTGCGGCAACGCCGCGCAGCCCTCCACAGCCAGATCAAAACCACCGTGGAAGAAGGCCAACTTCAGCGACTCGGACAGGTCCAGCAGCTGCTCCAGCCAGTCGCGGTGGGGCTGCAAAAAGGCGAGGAGCCCCAGCACCTTGCCCTCCTCCAATCGATCCCCACAGCGTCGGGTCTGCGCCAACACCGCCTCCAGGGAGTCGGGTGATTTTCCCTCCCGCAAGGCCACCTCTCCCAGACCTGCCTGCGCCCAGGCCAGCGCCTGCATGTCCCCACAACGCCGTGCCAGCCCTTCCAGATCCTCGTAGACCTCCCGGGCCAGCTCCAGCGCCCCGGTGGCGATCCACACCGAGCCCAGGTGGTGGTAGCACTCCTCCTGGCGTCGCAGCGCCCCCAGCTCCCGGTAGGTCTGGGCGGCCGCACTGAAGCGCCGCGCCGCCTCCTCCCACTCTCCCTTTCCGTTCAGGTATAAGGCCGTCAAAAGCTCCACCCACGCCCCGGCCGCCGGGGCATGGAGCTGTGTCGCCAGCCGCCGGGCCTCCTCCAGATAGCGATGGGCGGCACCATGCAGGGTCATCGCCCCCCCCAGGCTGCCGCCCACCGTCGCCAGTGTCCGCACACGTACCTCGGAGGGAGGCTGTGTATCTGCAAGGTTCAAGGCGCGGAAGCTGCACCAGAGAGACTGTAGCGCCGATGCAGTAAAAAAGTGCAACTCGGAGAGGCGATCCAGTGCCATCGCCGTCTCCAACACCTCTGCCTTCGGTTGGATTTTCGGTGTCCAGAGGCGATGAAAGAACTGTGCGGACAGCTCGCGCAGCAGACGGCCCACCACACCGGAAGCCCCCACCGGCTCCCCCAGAAGCTCCAGGGCTTGCGTCAAGAATTGCTGAGAACGCCCCAGATCCCCAAGGAAAAACCAGGCTTCCCCCAACTGTCTTGCCCAATGTGCTCTTCTGCTTGCGGGCTGATCCGGCGCCAGCTCCAGGGCCCGGGCAAAATGGTCGGCGGCTTCTCGGGGGGCGGAGAGCAACATCGCCCGGGTGCCGGCGCGCTCCAGACCATCGATGGCCAGGGCCGGGTTGCCGGCCTGGATGTGGTGCCAACAAAGCAGCACATCGTTGGGTTCGGCCTGCTTTTCCAGCCAGTTCGCGGCCGCAGCGTGGAGACCGCGGCGTTGGGTCTGGAGTAGCCCCTCATAGGCCACGTCGCGGGTCAGGGGGTGCACAAAATGGTAGCCAGCGGCGTCCGGGGCCAGGATCTCGCGTTCGCAGAGCTTGCTCAAGCGCTCGGGGAGCGTCGGGATGTCCGATGCAATCGGATGGATGGCCCCCAGCAGCGGCAGGGGGAAGGCCGGACCCGCCACCGAGGCGATCTTCAACAGCAGAAGATCCGGTGGATCCAGGCGATCCAGGCGGGTAAGGATGGCTGCCTTGAGTGTATCCGGGATTACAAGACCCTGTGTGGAGTGGAGGGTGGCCCGGCTCTGGTGCACCGAGAGCAGGCCAGAATCCCGAAAAGCGCCGATCAATTGCTCGGAAAAGAAGGGATTGCCCTGAGCCTTCTGGTAGATCGCCTCCAGAAGATCCTCCGCCACGGAGCTGCAATTCAGCCGCAAGCAGAGCAGCTCATGGGTACCGATGCGGTCCAGGGGCCCCAACAGCAGCTGGGGCGCGTCGCTCAACAACGCCTCGGCCTTGGGAGGCAGCGGCCGCCCGTCGGGTCGCCGGGCGGTCAGCACACGAAGGTGCTTCACAGAATGAACCACATGCAGCAGCAGTCCCCAGGAAGCGGAGTCCACTTCGTGGGCATCTTCGACGATCAATAGCAGCCGGGGGTGGGGCTCCAGAAGGAGAAGCACCCGCTCCCGGATGCGGGCGGAGAGCAGCTCCAGATCAGAAACCTCTTCCTTCAACCCGAGTAAAAGTTCAGAATCCTGATCTGGGGCGAGCTGTCGGAGGATACGACCCCAGGGAAAGTAGGGAGTATTGTGCTCGATGGCGTCGGCCCCCGCACTCAGAACCTGCAAGCCCAGGGCCTCGGCCTCCTCCAACGCCTGGGCGAGCACCCGTCCTTTCCCGACGCCGCGCTCACCCTCCACCACCAGAACCCGCCCCGAAGGATCAGGGGAGGGAGCCTCTTTCAGCCAGCTCCGAAGCTGCTCACACTCCCGACTTCGGCCGATCAGCGGTGGCAGGTCCACGGTAGAGACCAGTCGCTGTGCGTTCGGACGCCAGACCGGGATCGCCTCCCCAAAACCCTTTGCCATCACCGCGGGGCGGGGATCGAAGGTCAAACGTCTCCGACAGGCGTTGACGGTTGCGGAATCACAGAGGAGTCCCCCAGACTTCTGGCTGTCCTGCATCAGCCGGGCCGCGAGGTTGACCGTCGAGCCGATCATCGTATATTCGCGGCGTTTGTCATTGCCGACTGGACCGCAGAAGGCTTTGCCCGTGGTGATTCCGCCACATACTCCGGGTAAAAAGCCGCTAAGTGCCCCGATCAACTCGGTGCAGGCGCGCACCGCACGCACCGGGTTGTCAGGATGAGCCCACGGTGGTAGTCCCCAGGCCATGAGGATCGCCGTGCCTTTTTCGTCGCACAGGAGCTTATCGATGGTGCCTTCGTAGCGGGCCACTACCTGCTGGCAGGTGCGCAGGACCCGGTCGGGAAGGATTGGATCGTCCGGATCCAGGGGCAGACTTAAAAAAGCGACGGTTACGGGTCGTAATTCTGCCAGCCAGTCGGCCTGACCCGCCGCAAGGCGCTCCTGCACCATCTTGGGCAGATAGGAGCGAAACAGGTCGTCGGAGGTCGGCAGTGTGGCCGTGGTAGGATCCGGGGGATCTTCGCGGCGAAGGCGGCGGAAGGGCGATGGACTCAGGCCATCTACCCGGAAGTAGGTCTCCTCAATGGTGGCACCCTCCAGCTCCCCCCGCAGCAGCAGGGCGGCGGAGGGGGCCAGCACCAGCTTCCCCGGACGGGCCAGGCTCTCGGCCGCATGCGCATCCCGAAGTACCGGCCCCGAAGCAACAAAAGCCCGCTGGCTATCTCCCAAGTGCAGGCAGCGCAGGGCGCCCAGGGCGACCCCACAGCGCAGCTCCAGGCCGTCCTTCCGTCGGGCAACACTGGCCTGGATCTCCAAGCCCGCCTCCACCGCCGCTCGCAGGCGCTCCCGTTCGTCACCCCCATAGAGCCAGCCTGCAACCAGGGCATCTCCGGCAAAGCGCAGCACATCCCCGCCGCGACTCACCACCGCATCGATCACCTCTCCGAAGCGATCATTGAGGAGAGAGGCCACTTCTTCCACCCCCGTCTCCCCCTCCCGCTCCAAGCGGTCGGTCATGCGGGTGAAGCCGGTGATGTCCACCGCCAACAGTGCGGTCTCAAAACAGGCGCGCGAGGGGAGGGGACCCTTTCCCCGCCGGGCAATACGCGGAAGCCATGCTTCAGAGGCAGTCATCCGCATACATCCGTGCTATTCTTCGGCGGGACCGAAGCGGTGCTCGCACTCCAGAATGCGAAAAGTGTCACATTCCGCCTTCTCCACACAAGAAAGCTGCCCCTCGATGTCCGCACCCTGCTTCTCGTTGTAGGCGCAGCCCTCCTCACAGCTCTGGAGGGACGGGAATGCGTCGTAGTTGCAGCCTACAACAAGATCCCGGCAGAGATCCTCGCAGATCACCGCTTGTTTGCAGCTCAACAACAACAGCCATGCCCACATCGGCAAAACCTCCGCCCTCTATATATCGCATCTCCCTTTTCCTGCAGCGAAAAGCGGGGATAGAATACCAGCATGATTGGTATTCCTCTGGGGCTGGTTTCCGCAAGTGCTGCAGAATGGTGGATCCACAAGCATATCTTGCACGGACAGGGAAAACGACGGAAGTCTTTTTGGAGCTTCCACTGGTACGAGCACCATAGTGCCTCCCTCAAAAATGACATGTACGACCCGGACTATCGGCGCTTCCCCCTGGGGTGGCACGCGCAGGGCAAGGAGATCCTGGGGCTCTGCGCGTTGGCCGTGCCGGTGGCCGCCCTAATGCCGGTGGCGCCTTTTTTGTCGGCCACCTGGCTGTATTGTGGGGCCAACTACTACCGGGTCCATCGTAAGGCACATCTGGATCCTGAGTGGGCAAAAAAGAACCTTCCCTGGCACTATGACCACCATATGGGACCGGATCAGGACGCCAATTGGGGCGTCACCCGGCCGCTCTGGGACAAGGTGATGGGCACCCGCAAGCCCTACGTTGGTACCGCGGAGGAGGAGCGGGATCGGCGCGCGCGCGAGGCCAGGAAGGCAGGCTGAGCGGGCGGAAAGGGGCGGCCAGGGGAAGGAAAATATTTTTTAGCGACCTTCCCTTGACGTGTAAAGACGTGTTAGGCTCGTCTTCCCTCCGTCTGGGATCTCCCCGGACACCATCCTCAGGATTCCCCCGTGTCCCACGCCTACTCCTTCAATCCGCTTGATTTTGATGACGTACCCCGTGGCAGTGCAGAGGCGGATGGTTCAGCCCCGCAGCGCATCGCATCGACGCTACGCGCCGCTGGAATTGACGCTCCTTCCTCGCTGTACAACGAAGCACTTGCGCTGGCGCGTGATGGGCACCTGGGCCAGGCGGTAAGCCGTTTGCAGATGTTGTTGTGTCTGGATCCCGACGATGCGGATGCACTTCTGCTGCTCGCGCGGGTACACGCCGCACAGGGGCGCGCTTCCGACGCATTGGCGCGTATGGATGCTGCGGTTGCCGCCGGGGCTGTCGCGCCGGGTGGCTTCCGGGACCTGCTGGAAGAGGAGATTCGGGCCGAGCGGAACCGGGAAGAGGAGCATCGCGCTCGGGTTTCTGCCCGCGAGCAGGGTGAAATCCGCGGCCTGCGTCAGGAGACGCGGCAGCTCCGGTCGGACAATGTGCGGTTGGAAGGCGAGGTACAGGATGTCCTTACCCGCGAGCGGAACTGGAAGATTTCTACCGTAGTGGTGGCTCTATTCGCCACCGGCGTTGTGTTGGCGCTGATGATTCTGCCCCCGGCAGCGACTCCAGTCGAGCGGGTGGCGGCTGCTCCCGAGGCCGCTGTGGTTGCCGAAGCCCCCATCTCTCCCGACGCTTTTGCTTCGGATGTTCCCACCGCCAAGGTGGAGAGTGCGCCGGCAGCGGTGGTCCAGGTTCCCCCTGCGGTTCCTGCGGCAGTCGCCCCGGTCGTGGCCGCG
>CAITDR010000702.1 GCA_903891165.1 uncultured Pseudomonadota bacterium | reverse complement strand
TTCAGACACCGTCCGTCCGGATTGATCGTGATCTTGACGGTCCCAGCCTCCGCCACCAGACACAGCGCGCGGCGTTCGGGAGCTGAAAATTCGGTGTCCTGCCGGGCACCCGAAAGCTTGATCCCGGGAGGCTGGTTGATGCTTTGCATCCAGTGTCGCAACCCAGCGTCGTCGGCGTCGGTGGCGCCGATCAGCCAGAAGAAGGTCTGGCGGGTCATCTCGTGGGTTTCTCCTAGGGCGTTTTGCAGGGGAGCGGTCTGCTCGCGAAGCGGCTTGGGGCTGCCGGAGTGGTAGGCGGCGACATGACCCGGCGTCTCATGGACGCGGTCGCTGATCGTCCAACCCGTAGGATAGCCGCGACTCAATGGCCAGTGGTGCCCCCAATACATCTGAGTGACTTCAGCACCCCGGTCATCCATGGGGCGATATCCCGGCAGATCGTGCCGGCCTCCCATCGGACTGTATTGAATCGCGGCCAGCGGCTCGTCCTTGCCGAACCGGAGGCGATGAAGCAAGGCCACCTCCTTGCCGGTCGCCTTGAGCCTGGCCCATTCCTCCTCCTGCCCGTCAATGCCCGGACGGCAGGGAAACCGGAATGTGGCCTTCCCTTCCGGCCAGAGCAGATCGACAGCCGCCGTCGGCAGATAATCCAGCGGGTAGGCGGACTGGGGCAGAAGGATGATGAACTCCTGATTCTCCAGCGGGCTCCCTTTACGCGAGGTCACCGTCATCACCCGAGTGCCGAATCCGTCGGGGTAAAAGTAATAATCCTCGGAGGCAAACTCACCCCAGACCCGGTATTCCAAGTCACAGGACTGGTAGTCCCATCGCACATGAACCCGCGCAGGCGTGGATTCGACAATCCTCACCCGGCCGTAGCGCAACTCCTTGTCTTGCAAAGGCTCGACGCAGTCCTGCCTGCCGACCTGATGTTTTGCTCCGTTGATCTCGGCCCACTCGTAGCAGAGGCCCGTATTGGAACGGCCGGCCCAGAACGGGCAGTATGAAGCTCCCCTCCAGAGGACGAAACGCGCGCCATTGGGGAAGAATACCACCACGTCGTTGAGCTTCGGGTCCCAGCCCTCTTCGTATTTGATGCCGTCTGGCGCCAGACGGGTGGGAATCCGTCCGTCATATCGCAGCTTGGTTTCCACCGCGCCAAAACGGGGAACAGCGGGCGGCTTCGCGACCAGCATCACCGGGATCACCTTCTTCCAAAGTTCCTTTCCATCTCCGTCCGTAATCGCCACAACCAGCCTGTCCTGGCCTGGCGTCCCCGCATGGGGCCCGATAGCCAGTTCTGCCTGGGCCTTGTTGCCACGGACCAGTGCCAGGTCGGCGTGGATTTTTTCCGCAGGTGTGGATTCGTACCAGGCGCTCACCCGTGCACCGGCAATGCCAGCGCCGCGGTTCAAGGCAGCCACCATGACCGTCGCGCGCTCTCCGCCACCAAGGAGCAGGCAACCATTGGGAACCAGAATCGTCCCGAGGTCCACGGGATGAATGACCCGATCCGGCCGCGCCACCGCCTCGGCTTCAAACATCGGCGGGTTCACCGCA
>CAITDR010000701.1 GCA_903891165.1 uncultured Pseudomonadota bacterium | reverse complement strand
GCGATCCCTGCTCCGCCGAACCTCCCACTCCGGAGAGCCTGACCGCCCTCGGCGTAACCTGGACCGACGACGACACCTGGATCACCCGCATTCGTGCACGCTATACGCCGGAGCAGGCCACCATGGACCTGTCGCTCTACCAAAGTGGTGTGCAGGAGAGCTCCCAGATCAAGTATGTGCTCTATGACCGGTATATGGAGAGCTATTTCCCGGTCTGCGGCATCGGGATGGTTGCCGATCCGGAGATCTGCCCCACCGACAGCGGTGATCCGTCGGTCGAGGACTCCGGGAAGGACTTTGATACCCCGATCAAGAGTGCCTGCGGCTGTACAACCGGGCCGTCTACCTTTGCTTTTCTGCCTCTGCTCTCCCTTCTTTTCCTACGGAGGAGGTCATGTTCCTGACCCTCCTCCCTGCAGCCCGTCCTCCCGCTCCTCCACCCTGGTACTCTTTGGCCTGACGGGGCTTCTTGCATGGCGACGGAAAGCCACGGCACGCTGAGCCGTTCACGCTATACTCCCCGCATGCTACTGCTCTGGTTGCTGGCCTGTGCTTCGGCGGGAGAGGAAGACTCTCCCGGCGTGGAGCCCTGCGAGCCAGGCACCTTGCCGACCCTAGAGATTGGCACAGGAGAACGCTCTTTTTCATCGATCGAGGAAGAGGACGGCGAGCTGGAGCTGGTGCGCGGGCCACAGGGCGGTGTCCACGCGGTGATCGCCTTTCGTGCACGGATGTTGGACGACTCGGCCCCGGTGGTGACCCGGATCGTCACCGAGGCCAACGGCGAAATCCTGGCCGATGTGACCCCCTACCTCAGTTTTCGCTGTGTGGGGCCGGACGGAATCCAGGAGGCATGGGGCGCCATCATGGTTTTTTCCAGCTCTGACCTGGATGTCCTGGATGGCCGCTCCGTTCGTATCACCGCCACCGTCACCGATGTGGCCGGTACTGTAGCCCATGCTACAGTAGAGGCTCTTCTGGTGAATGGGGAGGCGGACGCGGGCTAAGCCGCGTGGATTTTCACGGTGGCTTCGATATCTTCCAGGATCAACTTCAGGACATCGAAGTTGGGGTGCCGAAGCATCAGCCAGGCGTTGGCCATGAAGCCACCCTCCACCGGCCGCGCCGGGGAGCCCACCGGCGGCAGGTGCGACTTGGAGATAAAAGCGCCGTACTTCGCCTGGATCCGGTCCATACCCTCGTAGGCGCGGATGGTACCGTCGGCCGTGGGCCGGATGGCCTGGAGTGCCGCTGCATAGCGACGGCTGGGCTTCTGGGAGCAGCGTCCTACGGCCACTACTTCGGCCCAGGCCACATAGAGATCCATGTCGTTGGCGAGGTTGTGGACGTCCCAGAAGCAGACGCCGGGAGGGCGCGCCCCGATCTCGGAGAAGCGGTAGCCCTTGGGCCCGAAAAACCACTCCTGGTGGGTGGGGGTGTTGGTCAGCCCCAGCGCCTGAACCACCTTTTTGCCCCAGTCCCGCACTTCCTGGTAGGCGCCCACCGAATCGATCAGGTTGGTGGTCACAATTCGCGGCGCGCCCTCGCGGGTCCGCATCGCCTCCAGCACGTTGGGGAAGTAGTGCGACACCCCATCAAAGACCACCTCATCGCCCATCAGAAGGGTATCGTAGAAACCCTCGTGCCCCTCAATGAATTCCTCAAAAGCAGCGGCGCCCCCCTTGTCCAGATGGTGCTCCCGGCAGGCTTCCAGAAGCTGGCGATCGTTGGTGACTTTGTGCGTGCCAGCCGCCCCTGCCCCGGCGATGGGCTTGATGATGATCGGGTAGCCGACGGAGCGCGCGAAGGCCAGACCCTCGCCTACGGTCTCCACCCGCGCGCTTTTGGCACAGGGAATACCCGCCTTCCGAAGTACGTCTTTCATCAGTGTCTTGTCGCGGCAGACCAGCACCTGCTGCGGCGTAAGGCCGGGGATGCCGGTACGCTCGCGCACCCGCGCCACCGGTAGCATATGTGTTTCGATGGTGGCTTCCAGGCGGTCCACCCAGCTTTTCCGCTGAATGGAGCGCACCGCTTTCTCAAGCTCCTCCTCGTCCAACATCCGCGGCAGGTACACGTAGTCATCCAGCCAGGATTTAAGCTGGGAATCCAGATATTCTACAGGTGCATCGCCGATGCCGGTCACTCTTGCGCCCACCGCGCGCAGGGCGCGCGCAAAGTTCCGTTGGTTTGCAGGAAAGTGAGGCGCAACAAGGATGACGTGCATGGTTCTCCAGAGAGGCGTGCCATCCTACCACAGCTGCTCCTCTGGCCGAATTTCAGTCCGCAGGCAAAAGTATTTGGAGATGGTTTGTGCTACAATGCTCGCCTTCGACGAGCGTACATTGTACTCCTTCTTCCTGCTTGCCTGTGCCCCCTACCCCGAGGGGCTGTTGGCCACCCCACCGGGCAATGGCCCGATGGTGGATGTGGACTGGGACGCCGAGCCCCTCCCGGAAATCCCCTTTCCCAATGATCTTTCTGCGCGCCCCGACTCCAGCACCCGTACCGGCTTGCGCCTCAACCTGCCGCTGGACGCTCCCACCGAGCAGGAGAACGAAACCCGCGCCAAGATCAACGAGCTGGACGGTTTTGGCATCTACGCGCCGCTGACGGTTTCTTTTGATGCGCCCTTGGATCTTGCCGAGCTGGCGCTTCGCCACCGCTCCGACATGCGCCTGGGTGCTGAGTCCTTCGACGATGACGCAGTTTTTGTAGTGGACGTTACACCCGGCTCCCCCACCTACCTGCAGCCGGTGGACCTGGACATCGGGCAGGGCCACTTTCCCATGGACGTGCCCAACCCCAACCGCTACTTCCCCAACGATACCCGCTTTGACAATCCCTCCGTGGTTTTTGATACCACCGAGGAGGATCTCGATGGCGACGGGGAGCTGGACTTTGGCGAGGATACCGACTTCGACGGCATCCTCGATCATCCCAATGTGTGGCCCGAGGGCGGGGATTCCCGTGCTGATCTGCTGAGCTGGTACGAAAAATCCACGGATACCCTGATCTTCCGGCCAGTGGTTCCCCTTCGTGAGCGCACCCGCTACGCGGTGGTCCTGACCGATCGCCTCGTGGGGGAGGACGGATCGCCGGTGCGTTCGCCCTTTGACTATGTGCATCACCTGCGCCAGACCGAGGCGTTGCGTCCCCTCGAAGATGCCATGCCAAAGCTGGGGCTTTCGCTGGACAACGTCGCCTTTGCCTGGAGTTTTACCACTGGCAGCCAGACCACCGACCTTGTGGACATCCGCCGCGGGCTCTACGGGGAGGGACCGCTGGCCAGCCTGGCCACCACTTTCCCTGCCCAAGTTACGGAGGCCCTTCCCATTCATAACATGGAAGGAAATCCAGAAACCTGGCGCTTGTCCTCACAGATTCTGGTGGACCAGCTGGTCACGCTGGGGCTGTTGGATGGCGCCGGTGGGCCGGTGGTGGCCGACAACTACGCCGCCTTTGGTGACGTGGTGGTGGGTGGCGCTCTGGAGGTGCCCTACTTCCTGGCCGATCGCGACGATGGTGGTGCTTGGGATGCCGACGAGTGGTTCTCTGTTGACGTGTCAACAGGTACCTACGCCGCGAAGCCGCAGAGGGTGGCTTTTACCTGTGTGATTCCCAAGGAAGGCACCACTCAACAGCCCTACCCGGTGGTGCTCTTTGGCCACGGCTACGGAAGCTCTCGCTTTGATTTTCTGGGCTTTTCTTGGGCCATCAACCGGATGGGCTGGGCGGCCTGCGCAGCCGACTTCCCCGGCCATGGTCCCACCGTGGATCCCGAGCAGGAAGTCCTGATTGAAGGGGTGCTCGGAAGCCTGGGTCTTCTGCCTTTTTATACACATCTTCTTGATTCGCGCTACCGCGATCTGGACAACGACGGCCGCAAGGACTCCGGCGGCGACCAGTGGACCGCGGATGCCTTCCACACCCGCGACATGGTGCGCCAGGCCGCTGTGGACTGGATCCAGATGGTTCGCGCCTTTAAGGCCTGTGGAACCGGCGAAATGACCCTGCCCGACGGAGGCGGCTCGGCCGCAAGCTGCGACTGGGACGGCAACGGTACCCCCGACATTGGCGGTGCCGATGGTCGTTTCGCGATCATCGGAGGTTCTCTGGGTGGAATCAATGCGGCGGTAGCAGCGGGGGTGATGCCGGAAGTGGAGAGTTTTGGCCCCATCGTTCCTGGCGGCGGATTGTTGGATGTGGCCCTACGTACCGAAATCGGGGGTGCTGTCGAGGCGATGTTTGGTCGCCTGGTGACGCCGATGTTCCTGGGCTATCCCGATGGTAGTGGGGGCATCCGTGTTACCCAGATGGTAAACTCGGTGGCGGATATGCGCGAGCTTCCGGTGGGCAGCTTCCCGAGCATTCCCGCCGGGGCGACCCTGCGGGTGGAAAACCTGGACAATGGCACGATGCGGGAGGGGGCGCTTCCCGCCGATGGTGTCTTCCGAATCAGTATCGGTGCCGACGCTCCCGATCCCTTTGAAAAACGTTTGATCTCGGGGATGCCCGAGGGTGGACCCGTGGAGGGAGAAGTCTACTCGGTACCAGAAAACGAGGGCTTGGGTGATCACCTCCAGATCAGCCTGGTGGATGCGGATGGTGCCGTCCTTGCGACGCTGAACCAATGGACCGAAGCGATCGTACATGAGGGTGTGACGATGGAAGCGGGCTCGCCGCTGATTGCCGCTTCGCACGGGACCGGGCATGTACGCAGCACGCCTGAGCTTCGACGCCTTGCGATGGTTTTCGGGGCGATCCTGGAGCCTGGAGATGCCATTGCCTACGCACCGCACTACGTGCTGGAGCCCTTTGAAGAGCTGGGTGGGCGTCCTTCAAACGTGCTGTTGATGCCGACGGCTGGCGATCCCATCGTGAACGTCAACACCGGCATTGCCCTGGCGCGGGCGGCGGGCTTCATCGATCGCTCCAAGGTTGATCCCCGCTACGGTATGAGCCAGGATCAGTGGTTGATCGACCGGAAAGTGGTGCAGGGTCTTGAAGAATTCGGTCCCTATGTCTGTGCGGATGGGCGCCCCTGCCTCTTCGATGTGGAGAATGCAGATCGCGGCACCGACGGGATCGGTGCCACCTCCGACGCCCCGCTCCATGCGACGGTGGAGTCCACCCCCGGTGTGGGTGCCTTCCGCCTTTCCTATGCAGATCCCCAGGGAAGTCATGGCTTTGCTCTTCCCGAAATAGAGTATGTTGCCGACGTCAAACAGCGTACCCAAGGGAAGGCGTCCCTGCTACCCAACGGCCTGCCATCAACCAAACTGGAGTGCATTCGCCGCGGCTCGTGACTCTGTAAATCAGCTTTC
>CAITDR010000700.1 GCA_903891165.1 uncultured Pseudomonadota bacterium | reverse complement strand
CTGGCGGCCCTGTGCGAGGTTCTGACGGAGACCGCCACCCTTTTCCCCGGAACGAACCTGCGCCTCATCTACGCGGTCGAAGGCACCCCCTCCGGCGGCCCCGCTGCCACATGACAGAGGGGGGATGTCAGGAGGTCTGGAATCCGGCTCGTCCCCGGTGGCCGCATGCTGCAGCTTGATCTTACCGGCACTTCCGGCCTTCAATACCCTTACTTCTACCTCCAGCGTTTGGAAGGCGCCCGCATCAAAGATCATCTCCAGCGGGGGCTGCATACTCGCTGTGAGGGTGGTGGGTGCCAGCAAACGCTTGTATTGAGATGCCATAAGTTCCTCCGGTGGGCGAAACCCCGGAGCGAAACCCCGGAGCGAAACCCCGGGTACAGGAGAATTGTACCCCGGTGGGCTACCGGCTGGCAACGTTAATTTCCAGAATTCTTTCCCCGTGTAGGACTTTGTAGGGATTACGTGACTCTGTACAGAGTCACTACATCAACCGGATGTCGCCCTACAGGCGCCTGCGGCGCTCGGGCCGCACGCGCCTTGCCCGATCCCGAAAATACTCCCCTTATTTCCTTATCCTTTCCCTGCCCTCCTCGTCAGCGGCCCCTTTGGGGACCGGGCATCGAACCGGGCATCGACAGCCTCTCAGGGCTTCGGATACTGCGCCAACAGAATCGCGTCCAGCACCAACAGAGCCGCTCCCTGGATGGAGATGCCCAGCCCGGCGCCTGCCAACCCACGTCGTTGCGGGTCTTGCAGCCCGCTCCAGGTCATCGTGAGTCCGACACCTACGTAGCCTACGTCTAAACCAAGGTTCAAGTTTATGAATTCGCGCGACCATGCGCGTTCATCGGCGGTCTTGGGCTGCCCTGTGCCTGTCCACGATGCCGCCACGATGGCTCCGTTGATCAGGCTCCACCCGATGCTCTGAATGCCAAGGTGCCGTTTGAACGGGTCTTTCCATCCGGTCACCAACAGAACCGTTCCTCCGATGGCGCTGGTTCCTGCCCACGCGCCCAATCGAATCAGGTGCTGTCGCTCCTGCTGGGCGGCCTCTTGCCCGGGGTCGGCGCGTAGCAGCCCTGCAAGCAAAAGCATGTTCATCCGGCTATTTCCCCGCCCACCGCCGCCAGGCTTCCTTCTCTTCCTCGGGGGTCCTTCCCTCTTTGTACGAGAAGCCCGCCACCTGCTCCAGCCCACGCAGTGCGGCCGCACTCACCACGGGGTCTTTGTCCTCCAGCGCCCTTGCGAGGTAAGGCCCACTTTCAACGCCGGTACTGGCCATGGCTTCGACATACTTCCGTCGTATCCACAGCGATGTTCCCCGGTACCAACTGCTGGGATCCTTCAGCGCCCTCTCCAGATCGCCAAGTGTCCCGGGATCCCTCAGTTTTCCCAATGCATCGGCGGCGGCTGCCCGTACCAGGATCGCCGGATCGGCCAGCCGCATGGCCACTTTTCCGGCCATCGTCCGGTCTCCGCGCTCCCCGGCTGCGCCCGAGGCCGCAATGCGCGCCCACACATCCCCGTGGTCCAAAAAGTCCACAAGCGCCTGCCTCGCCTCCACGGTGGGAACCAATCCAAGCGCCCGTATGGCCACCCATCGCTCGGACACGGTGCGATCCGTGTCCTTTCCCACCTTCACCAGCTCGGCCACGTCCTGCCCGCTCACCAACCGTTCAAAGGCCGGCTGCCTCTCCTCCACCGCGAGGTCGCGATTTCCGGCCACCACAATATCTTCGGGTGTCCCAGCCATTCCCATCGCGACGCAGAGGAGGAACATTTTCTTAAAACTCGTAGGCGATGCGGGTTTGGAAGGTCCAGAAGTCACCCACTTCCTGGCCCTTGTCGTTCACCCGGTAGTCCAGCCCCACCGACGACAGCGGGATCCGGTCGGTGACGTGTGCGTAGCCACCCTCCATCGTGAAGTTGATGTGGTCATGGAACTTGTGTTTTACGGCCAAATCTACTTCGTAACCGAGCATACTGGCGGTGGCGTTGCACTTGTCCTTCCAACGGTCGGGATCCTGACCTTCGGGGACCGGGTCGTCCGGGGAGCACCGGATCCGGCTTCCGTCGGCCTTGTCGGGCCAGGCCGCCAGCACGCCGCCCAGGATCTCCCAGTTGTCCAGCGGACGGTATTTTACGGTGGGGAAAATGTATCGGCTATTGTACACCCCGCCGTTGCTCCACAGTCCCTGTGCGTCGGGACCCCACACCGTTGCGGTGCTCCGGGCGATGATCTCCTCGTACAACAGCAGCCCGACGTTGTAGTCAGGATGTAAGGGCCTTCCGGTGAACTCCGCGTCGGCGACGTTCGGATCGCCGGAGGCGTAGCCATGCTCCAGGTAGCCGGTGAAGGTCCGGTTCTGGTAGCCGGCGCGTACCACATAGCCCCAGATGTCCGCTTTTTTGAACAGCGGGCTTTCCGCGCCTACATTTTCGGCACCCGCCAGCGAGATGGCTTCGGTGTTCCCACCGATATGCAGGATCTCTCCCTCCGCGTAGATGTTCGCGACTTCTACTTTTCCATAGGCGTCCAGGATCAGAACGTTGGAGTTGGTCTCTGCCTGCATCCGGTTGACGGCGTATACCCCACCGATCAGGTCACCGACCCGTCCGCCGGGCAGCGCCACACCCTCCCCGCGGTAGGACAGCACGTAGATCATCTCCCATACGTCGTCCTGCCCGTCTACCCACCAAGTCTCGTTCCGGTTGTCCTCGGTACGATCCTCGGTGTAGCCGTGATCTTCGTCCTCGGTGCAGCCCGCTTCGCCGTCCTTCTCGGGGTCACATTTATAGCCGTAGTACTGGATCAGCGGATCTTCGACCAGCCGGTCCACACCGACGGCGACCACCAGCGGAATTCCCGAGTCCCGCTTCTTCATGATTGTCTGTACAATGGAGATGGGCCGGGTGGCGAAGATGGCCCGGTCGTAGGTGGAGCCGTATTGGTTCTCTCCAAAAGTATCGTCAAAGCCGTTGCCTTCGTTGGCCAACAGCCCCATTCCCCAGTTGGAGGCCTGCCGCCCCACCCGCACCAACCCGATGGGAACCTTAAACTCCATCCACGCCCGCTTGATGGTCAGCGGGTCCATCGCCGTGCCCTTGATGCTGGTGTTCGTGGGGTCCCCCGCGAACAATGCGGTCGATGCGGCGGACTGATTGTCCCCAAAAACCACCCCGTCCAGCATGTCGGCCATGATAAAGAACTTGGCCCGATCCTGGAAGTTCAGACCCGGCTGCAGCCGGATCCGGTGGGTCATATAGGTGCCCGCTTTCACCTGCCCCGGAAACATATCCGGGAACACAAACCCTCGCACCCGGTAGTAGCCATCCAGCGAGAACTTCCAGTTATCCGGCGCATCCGCCATTGCGGGCTGGGCCAGGGCCAAAAGCAGGGAAAGCATAAAACCTCCGGGGGCTTACCCCCTCGGCCAACCGAGGGGGTGGGTCAAAAAACGATACAGGTTACTGGGCGATGCAGGAGTCGGGATAGTAGATCCCGTCGTCATGTCCGGTGTACACGTTGGAGATGTTCACGGAGTCGGGCTTGATTTCCAGCACGGTGGTGCCCATCAGCACGTGGGTGCTACCGTCCCACACGTACATATCCACGTACCAGTTCCCGGGGGGCACGTTGACTGCCACCCACAGTCCGTCTTCGCTCGACTCCGGCTGGTTCAACGCCGGGAAGCTGTCGATGAAGTAGAAGATGTCGGCATCTACGATGGTGCCATCCTCGGCGCGGACCACCACCTGTGCGCCGGTGATGGGATCCTCGTTGCAGTCATAGGCGGTGCCGGCCATGATGCCGGTGCCGGGCTGCCATTCCACCGCCAGCATGGCGGGGATAATTTTGGAGGTGCTGACCGACACGGAGTTGATGGGCTCGGTCAGCTCTCCGTCGGCCTCGAAGCCCCAGATCTGGTGGACTTCGTAGGTGTCCTTGGTCTGCTCCCAGTCCACGGGGGTGGAGGTCTTGTAGCCCAACGGGGTGCAGGCGGGCACGGTGGCGCTGAAGTCCCCGTTGGCGTCGGCCTTGGTTTCCACGTTGGCGGAGGAGGAGATATCGTCCGAGAAGAACAGGGAGATGTCCGCCTGGGGCACCTTGTCGCCGGACTCAAAGTCCTCTACCCAGCCCTTCAGCGCGTGGTCGGCTGTACATCCGTCGCACAGGGTGGGGTTGCCCAGCCAGGTGGGAGGGGTGAAGCAGGTGGTGTCCCCGCTGTAGGTGACGTTGGTGTTGATGTACTTGCTAAGCTCGATTCCTTCGGTCGTGCCGCTGTCATCGGTCTTGCTGCTGTCGTCTGCCGCCGTTCCACCGTCGCAGCCCACCAGGGCCAGTGCCAGAATCCACCGCATGATATACTCCTCCAGAGCCAGAACTTTTACCGGAAGAGTGGCGGATCTGTCAAGCAGCGGTGGAGGATTCCCCGGTCCTTCTACGGAAAGGGGCCGGGAAAGAGATTCCTTTCCCTTGACGAGTCAAGATTTATTCAGAGCTGCAGGCCCGCGCGCAGCTCGGGGTTGCCCAGGGCATCCAGCTTCTGCGCCAAGGGGAGCGCATCCAGAAGTGCTTCTTCGGTCAGTCCGCTGGGGATCACCGGCCGAAGGATCAGGTAGAGGTCGCCGGCGCCCTCTCGGGCTTGTACACCCCGGCCCGGCACCCTCAGTCGGGCGCCATTGGCCGCTCCTTTGGGGATTTTGACGCGCACCGGGGTGGTGGGGGTGGGCACTTCCACCGAGCCGCCGCCGAGAGCCTCGGAGAGGCTGATGGGCACCTCCAGCTCCAGGTCCTTCCCCTTCCGTCGCAACAGCGGGTGTTCGTCCACCTCCAGGTTCAGCACCAGATCTCCGGCCGGACCTCCGCGTACTCCCTCTCCTCCCTGCCCTTTCAGCCGGATGCTCTTTCCGGTCTCCGCACCCGCAGGGATACGCACGGTCAGCTTTTGATCCGACTGGGCACGCCCGGTGCCGTCGCAGGCGACGCAGGTGTTTGCAAACTCCACCCCGGTACCGCCACATTCGTCGCAGGCCATGATCAGCCCGCGTTGACCCATGTTCTTCCGCCCTTTTCCGGCACAGGCGCGGCAGGGGCGCTGCCCGGTGCCGCCTTCACCTCCGCAGGCGCTACAGTGTGCGGGGCGTCGCAGGGGAACCTGGACTTCTCCGCCTTTGACCGCCACCATAAAGGGGACGCGGGCGCGCCCTTCGATGTCGGCCCCCTTCGTCACCCTCCCCCTTCCGCCGCCTCCGCCGCCAAAAAAGCTGCCCATGTCGCCGCCGGCGAAGAGGTCCTCAAAGCGGACGCCGCCGCCTCCTCCAAAGGGATTCCCTCCCCCCGGGAAGCCACCGCCGTTTCCACCGGGGAAACCTCCGGCGAAATTTTTGTAGGCGCGCGCCTGCTCGGCGTTGAAACCCGGCCGCAGGGAGTTCTCGCCGAACTCATCGTAGAGCGCACGCTTCTGCTCGTCGCCGATCACCTCATAGGCGCCAGCAATCTCCTTAAATTTCTCCTCAGCACCCGGTTCTTTGGTGACGTCCGGGTGGTATTTTCGGGCGAGGGTCTTGAAAGCTTTTTTGATGCTGGCTTGGTCGGCGTTTTTGGCGACGCCCAGGACGGTGTACAGATCCCGCATGGATCCCCCTGCCGTGGGTCTGGCCCCGGTCTGGGAAAGGGTTGATTCCGTATAGGTGCCCACCGCCGCGGGCGATGTCAACGGCTTCGGAGCCTATAGTGGCTGGCGAGGCTGTGATAACATCGGCCGCATGAACAGCCTCTCCCAGCAGCTTCGTGCTTTTGACTACGTTTTCTGGATCTGCATCCTGATGGAGCTGATGGAGCGGATGGCCTACTACGGCGTTCGCCTGGTGGTCCCCGTCTTTATGGTCCTGGCGCAGAGTGAGGGGGGCGCGGGCCTGAGCCACACCGAGAAGGGCACGATCCTGGCCTGCTGGGCGGCGATGCAGTCCTGGCTTCCAACCTTTGCAGGCGGATTTTCTGACCGGTTTGGCTACAAGCGCACCATTGCCGTCTCGGTGTTCCTCAAGACCTCTGGCTACCTTTTTATGGCCCAGGCCGGCGATTTTTGGGGAATGTTAGTGGCTACGCAGTTGCTGGCGGCAGGAACCGGGCTTTTTAAGCCTGGAATCCAGGGGACCATGGCGCACTCCATCGCCAAGTCGCCGGACTCCGCCTCCATGGGCTGGGGGCTCTTCTACCAGTCGGTGAACGTGGGTGCGGCAATCTCGGCCTACATCCCCATCTATACCCGCGATATCTATGGCTGGCCCAGCCTCTTCTATGCCTGCTCTCTGATGGTCTGCTTTAATCTGCTGCCGCTATTTTTCTACAAAGATCCCGTGGATGAGCGCCAGAACCAGAAGGATCAACGCGGTGTTTTTGCGCTGGTTTCCGAGTCCATCGGAACGCTGTTCACCAGCCCTCGCCTCCTGGGCTTTATCTTCATCTCGGCGGGCTTCTGGTTCAGCTTCCACCAGCTTTTTGACATGCTTCCCAACTATGTGGACGACTGGACGGACTCCTCGGTGCTCCTGCGAGACCTGGGTGGGGCCCTAGGTGTACAGAGCTGGATCGACGCCGGGAATGCGGGCGAGCATGTGCCTCAAGAGCGCCTCCTGAACATCAATGCCCTGATGATTATGTTCACCATGTTCATCTTCGCCTGGCTCTCCAGCCGCCTGCGGGTACTGACTTCCACCATGCTCGGTATGATGCTGGCCACGAGTGCCTTTTTATTGTTTGTATGGACCGCGAATGTGTACGCGGTGCTGGCCGGGGTGGTGATCTTCACCGTGGGCGAGATGCTTTCCAGTCCCAAGCGGCAGGAGTATATGGCCTCTTTGGCGCCTCCGGGAAAGCGGGCGCTCTTTCTGGGCTATGCGAATATGCCTGACGGGATTGGCTGGGTGCTTGGTTCGGTGGTGGCGGGCTCGGCCTATGAGGAGCACGGCGACAAGGTGAACCTTTGTCGGCGCTGGTTGGCAGAACAGACTGTAGATCCTGGGGTTGCGCGCGGTTGGGTGGAGCAGGCGGCGGTGCTGGTGGGGAAGGTGGGCACGTTGGAGGGGGAGGCGGCGACGACCGCACTTTCCGGCTCGGGCTGGACACCCGGTGCCCTGCGTGATCTGGTCGCAGGTGCACGGGAGGCCCTGAAGCTGGCGGATTCGGTACCGGCGTCGGAAGTGCTACAAAATCTTGCGGCGGCCCCGGAGCTGCCGAAGCTACTGGTGGAGCTGGTTCCCCGCGCGGAGGTGTTGGACTATGCAGTGATGGCAGTTCCCCAGCTTCCTGGTGGTTTGGTGGCCACCCACGACAGCCTGCGCACGCTGCTCTACGCCACCTACGAACCCGGCCAGGTCTGGTGGACTTTTATCGCGATCTCGGGTACCTCCGTCATCGGCATGTTTTTGTATGATCACTGGGTACGGCGGAACCCCGCTGCGGCCCAATGACCGATTAGGACCGGACGACCTTCCGTCCGGTGGTTAGTTCTTTGCTGAACCCTGGAGGCTTCATGCGCTCTCTTATTCTGGTATCCCTGCTCGTTTCTGCCCCCGCCGCTTTTGCCTGTGAAGGCGAACATGCCAACTCGGGTGAGGGAAAAACGCACTGCAACATGCCCGCTTCTGCCGAAAGCACCGCCGCCGTTCCCAAGGAGGGTACCCACACCACCCTGAACGTCTCCGGCATGAGCTGCGGCGCCTGCGCCGACAAGGTGCATGCCGCCCTGATGGGCGTGGACGGGGTGACCGGCGCCGCCGTGGACCTGAGCGGCAACAAGGTGGAAGTGTCCTTCGACAGCAAAAAGACCAGCACCGACAAGCTGATTGCGGCGGTGAACGCGCTTGGACACTTCACGGCGACCCTGCCTGCGGGTAGCTGAACTTCTGCTTCTGGGCGGCTGCATTTCGGCTCCGGCGGCGGAGACGGTGGAAGTCGCCCGGATCCTGGAAGCCCCTCCGCCTCTTCCTCCTCCTCCGCCCCCGCTTTTAGAGCTGGTGGCGGTGGGGGACATGATCCCGCACGACTCGGTCAAAGCGGCGGCAGATCGTTATGCTCGGTCCTATGGGAACGAGGGTTGGGATGGGCTTTTTGAAGGTGTGGCGCCTGCCATCCAGGCCGCAGACCTCGCCTTTGTGAACCTGGAGACACCGGTGGCGCCGGTGACTCAGGTTCCTGTGGTCAACGTCGTCTTTGATGGGCCATTGGCAATGTTGCCCGCGTTGAAAAACGCAGGCTTTGATGCCCTCTCCCTGGCCAACAACCACGTCTGGGACCAGGGAGTGAGCGGCATGGTGGAGACGGTGGGCCATATCGAGGCGGAGGGTCTTCAGTATGCCGGGGCTGGGCGGGACTGTGCGGCCGCAACCACCGCAAAACTTCTGCAGGCCGATGGCTTTACCGTGGGCTGGATCTCCACGACGGATGTGCACAATTACTACCGTAACCGTCGTCCGCAGGATCCCTGCGTCTTCAAGCTGGATGTGCCAAAAATCCTCGCCGAAGGCAAAAAAGCACGGGAGGCCGGGGCAGAGGTCGTGATCCTCTCCATCCACTGGGGGATCGAATATCAGACCCAGCCCCGCGACAACGAACGTCTTCTTGCCACTCAGCTTCTGGAAGGCGGGATCGACGGCATCTTTGGCCACCACCCCCATGTGCTCCAGCCCATCGAAGAGTTTTTTACTGCCGACGGTAGGCGGACCTTTGTGGCCTACAGCTTGGGAAATTTTTTGACGGGTCAAGGGGCTGGTTATAAGCCAGCAAGCTCCCTTCGGGACGGTTTGCGTCGGGATAGC
Organism: uncultured Pseudomonadota bacterium; assembly: GCA_903891165.1. Taxonomy (GTDB): domain Bacteria; phylum Myxococcota_A; class UBA796; order UBA796; family SXON01; genus CAITDR01. Next base: position 18,832 of record CAITDR010000700.1, on the reverse strand, counting down.
GGCATTCTTCGGGTGCACTATGGTCGGCAGGAGGGCAAGGTGGTTTTGGAGGACCTGGCGCTCCTGCCCACCTGGACCGACTGGGGTGAATGTGGGGGTGGGCGTCGTCTTCGGGTGATGCTCTTGGGGGGGCCAGGCTGTGCGGAATTCGGGCCGGTGCGGGTGCCGTTGATCCGCCGAGCGGTGGGGGAGGGCTGGGTACGGGAGGGATAGCTTGATAGGGGGATTCTGCGAGCCGATGCCCCTGCCCTTCACCCGATCGCTGCGCTCTCTGAATGCCGACCGTCCGCGTGGCTGGCTGCTCTGGATTTTTGTTTGTGCGATCTTGGGGTTTGTATGGTCCATCTGGTTTTTCCTGGCGCCACTGACCGTGCGCCTGGCCAGCCAGTCGGCGCGGGTGGAGAGTCTGGCGGCGCCGGTGCAGAGCCCTCTGGATGGCAAGGTGGCGCGGGTGCTTTTTGGACTGGGCCAGCCGGTGCAGGCAGATGAGGTTCTGATTGAGCTGGATGCGCAGGAAGTGTGGTTGAAGCTGGAGGAAGAGGAAGCCCGTCGTGACGCCGCCGAGCGGCGCCTGCGCAGTGCGGAGGCACGCCTGGACGACGAGCACGCAGGTTTGTTGGCCGAGGCCGAGGCGGAGCGTCAGGCCGAGCGTGCGTTGCGCTCACGACTTGAGGTGGCAGAAGTTGCCGCGAAAGAGGCGGAAGAAACCCTTCAGTCGGCTACCCGTCTGGCCACTTCGGGAGGGATCTCCCCCGCGCAGATCCGCGCCGAGGGCCTGGCCCTTGAGTCGAAGACCGCCGCTGCTGCCGCCGCACGCCAGGAATTGGCCGCGCTCCAAGATCAACACCGGGCCAACAGCGCCGCACGGGATGCGCGCCGCCGCAGCCTGACCGACGAGATCACCTCGTTGCAGGAGATGTTTTCTACATCGGAGACGCGGGTGGCGGCGCTGGAGGAGCAGGTGGAGCGCCACCGCATCCGCGCTCCCGTAGAAGGAAAGGTCAGTTCGGTACGCCAGCTTACCATCGGGCAGCAGGTGGTGGGGGGAGAGCTGCTGGCCACGGTGGTGCCTGACGAGGGCCTTCAGGTGGTGGCCTGGCTGCCGATCGTGGCGGCGGGTCGGGTGCAGGAGGGGCAATCCGCCCGGATGTACCTGGATGGATTTTCATGGATCCGCTTTGGATCGGTCCCGTTGCGGGTCCGCTCGGTGGCCGCTGAGCCTGGTCCGGAGGGGCTGCGGGTGGAGCTGGAGCTGGGGGAGAGTCCCCTGCCGCTGGGCCACGGTCTTCCGGGGCGTGTGGAGATCGCCGTCGAAAAAAGTACCCCTTTGGGGCTGGTTCTGGACGTGGTGGGGCTGCACATCGGGGGAGGGGCGTGAGGCGTCTGGTCCCGGAGGTGATCCAGACCTCGTCGATGGACTGTGGGGTAGCGGCATTAAAGGCCGCGTTGGCCGGTTTTGGCATCGAGGTGGATCTGGGAAGGCTGCGGGAGGCCTGCCAGACCTCGGTGGATGGCACGTCCATCGACGTGCTGGAAGATGTCTGCGAGATGCTGGGACTTTCCTGCGAGCAGCGGGTGATGCCGGTGGACTTCCTCCTGCACCCCCTCTCCCGCTCCCTGCCGGGGATGGTGGTGACCCGCAGCGGTCTGGGGCTGACCCATTTTGAGCTGCTCTGGAGTCGCCACGGCGACTTTCTTCAGATGATGGACCCCGGCACCGGTCGGCGTCTGGAGCGCATTTCTTCGCTACGGCCCCGCCTGCATGTACACGGCATGCACGTGCCCGCTGCCGACTGGCTGGCCTGGTTTGGCGACACCGACAGCCAGCAGGTCCTGGCGGCGATCCACCGGAATCTGAACGTTCGCCCTGACTTTCGTGAAGAGATACTGGCCACGGGGCGCTGGCAGGATCTGGCGGCGTTGGATGCCGCCACCCGCCAGGTGGGGCAGTTGGTGGAGGCGGGAGCTTTGAAGCCGGGCTTGGAAACGGGGCGTTTGACAGAACTTTTTGCGCGCGAGGCCATGGCCGCCGAGCGCCCGATGGAGCTGCTGCCCGAAGCGGTCTGGTCGGCGCGACCGCCGGATCGCTCGCTCCCCGGTTTTTCCGAGGAGGAGGTGGAGCAGGTTCGGATTGTTGGGGCCGTCACACTCTGTTTTCTGGGGCGGGTCAAAGAGGTGGTGCCGCGCGAAACGCTGCCGGTAGAGCTACAGGCCGCACTTTCCGCTCCCCCGGCCCGTCCGGGGCGGATCCTCTGGTCTTTGCTGGCTTCGCCGCAGGATTCTCCGGAGGATGACCTGACACGGCTGCCGCTGTGGCCGGGCTGGGCGGCGATGGTGCCCCTGGGGGCCATGCTGGGCGTCGGCTTTGCAGCAGCATTTGGGGCGGTGGTGGAGGCGCTGCTTTTTCGGAGTTTTCTGGAGGTGGGCAACCTCTTGGGTGGGCCCCTGGCACGACTTGAAGCGGGCCTGGGAATCGCCTTTTTTCTGGCTATCTTGCTGATTGCGGAACTATCGGGAACCGCCGGCAGCCTGTGGCTGGGGCGTCGGCTGGAGACACGTCTTCGCCTCGCCTTCCTCTCCCGGATTCCCCGCCTTGGGGACCGCTACTTCCACTCCCGCACCATCACCGACCTGGCCAGCCGCAGCCACTCGCTCTACACCCTGCGGCAGGTGCCCGCCTTTGCCCGCAGCCTCGTCCAGATCAGTGGCGGTATGCTGGCCGCGAGCCTGGGGCTGTTAATCCTGGATCCCTGGTGTTTTCCGGTGCTTTTGGCGCTGCTCTTGCTCTCGGCGCTGCCGATGCTTCTGGTGCAGCCGGCGATGGAGGAGCGGGATCTGCGCATGCGAACGCAGTTGGCTTCTTTGATGAGCTTCTACCTGGATGCGTTGCGGGGGGTGATCCCGATCCGTGCACACGGTGCAGAGGGGACGATCCGGCAGGCGCAGGAGTCGCTCTTGTCGGAGTGGCAGCGTTCGGCGCGGGGGCTGCTGGCTTTTTCCGTGGGTGCGGAGTTTTTTTCCAGCCTCGCGGCCCTGAGTGGTGTGGTGCTGCTGGTGGGGCTGCACCTTTGGCGGGAGGGCGCGGGCGGCGAGGCGCTGCTGATTTTGTGGTGGGCACTACGGATTCCCATGCTGACCCAGGCCCTGGTCATGCAGGCCAGAACGTACCCTGGACTACGGAATGTGGTGCTGCGGCTGTTGGAGCCCCTGGGGACACCGGTAGAAGGGGAGCTTCCTCCTGAACAGTTGGAGCAAGCAAATTCTGTGCCAGTGGGGCTTTCCTTGAAGGGGGTGGTCGCCGTGGCCGGAGGGCACCCCGTTCTCAACGGCATCGATCTGGAGGTGGCACCGGGGGAACACGTGGCGATTGTCGGCCGCTCCGGTGCGGGAAAATCGAGCCTGATAGGTCTTTTTCTGGGCTGGCTGCGGCCGCAGGAGGGGGAGCTGTCGGTGGATGGGCAGCCGTTGACCGGGGCGGCCCTGTACCCGTTGCGGCAGCGGATTGCCTGGGTGGATCCCGAGGTTCGGCTGTGGTCGCGCTCGCTGATCGGGAACCTTCGCTACGGCTCCGATGGGGATGGCCTTGCGACGGTTTTGGAGGCGGCCCAGTTGTTGCCGGTTCTGGAGCGCCTGCCCGAGGGTCTACAAACCGAATTAGGCGAGGGTGGCTGTAGACTTTCCGGCGGGGAGGGGCAGCGGCTGCGCCTGGGCCGCGCCATGTTAAGGAGCGGTACCGGATTGGCCTTGTTGGACGAGCCTTTTCGTGGTCTGGATCGCCCCAATCGTCAGCGGCTGATGGAGGCCTCCCGGCGGCTCTGGGCGGGAAGCACGCTCTTATGTGTGACCCACGACATGCAGGAGACGCTGGGTTTTCCGAGGGTGCTGGTCATTGAAGACGGGGTCGTAAAAGAAGATGGAAATCCTGCACAATTGATGCAGGAGGCCAGTCGCTACCGGGAGCTGGTGGAAGCGGAGGCGGAGCTGCAGCGTGTGGTCTGGGGGGATCCGCGCTGGCGGCGGCTGAGTCTGAAGGCGGGTGTGTTCGAGGAGGGCCAATGAACCTTCCCTATTGGCCCGAGGAGCGCCTCGGCGAGCTGATGGAGCGGCTGGGGCGCTTGAGCGGCTTGCAGCCTGAGGATCCCGGCACCTGGGCGGGGCTGGAGGTGGAGAGAATTGCGGCGCGGATGGGGCTGGTCGCGGAGCTGCTGGAGCTGGGCTATGCCGACGTGGAGGCCTTTTGGGGGCGGGCAGCCCCGGCATTGGTGGCGACCCCGCAGGGCTGGTTGGGCTTTCTTATGGGGGGTGAATCACCCCGGCTGCTGGCACCGGATCTCAGCATCCGCCGGTTTCCACAGGCACTGCTGTGTGCGGAGATGCGAAGGACCATCGAAGGACGGACGGGTATCCAAGTGGATCGGCTGCTGGAGCGTGCTGGCATCCGGTCGGACGCCGCCCGACGATACCTGTTGGGGCAGCGACTTGGGGGTGCCCACTTCTCGGCGGACTACCTGCCCGAAGGGGTGATTCCGCCGCGCTTCTTCCTCCTCCGTCCGGCGGCTGAGCGGCTGCCTCAGCAGATCGGCGAGCAGCGCCTGGGTCGTCACCTTGCGCAGTTGTTGGCACTGCTGCTGGTTAGCCAGGTATTTGTGTTGGGCGGCTGGTGGCTGATGGGGGCAGGTTTGCTGGAAGGGGAGGTGGATCCGGCCTGGTTCTGGGGCTGGGCGCTGTTACTGCTGTGCGGTCTGCCGATGAACCTGGCGATCAGCTGGGTGCAGGGCAACCTGGCCTTGGGGGCGGGGGTGGTGCTGAAGCAGCGGTTGCTGTTAGGGACCTTAAAAATGGATCCGGGCCGGATACGGCAGGCGGGGGTGGGAGAGCTGGTCGCGAGGGTGGACGAGTCGCAGGCGGTGGAGTACCTGGCCTTGGGGGCGGGCTTCACATCGCTGGCGGCGGTCATAGAAATAGCAAGTGCAAGCTGGGTACTTTGGAGTGGTGCGGGGGGCGGTCTGGCGACCGTGGCGCTGGTAGGGGGCTGCGGGGTGGCTCTGATCCTGGGGCTGCTCTACGCGCGGCAGCGGCAGCGATGGACCGATGCGAGGATGACCTTGAGCGCGGACATCCTCGAAAATATGGTGGGCTACCGCACGCGCCTTGCGCAGTTGTCCCCTGAGAAGTGGCACCTCCAAGAGGATCGGTTGCTGGATCGGTACCTGGGCGAGGCACGGCGGCTGGACAGGCTGGGCATCCTGCTCAATGGGCTGTTTCCGGGGCTGTGGCGGATTCTGGGCCTCGCGGCGTTGCTGCCCGGGCTTCTGACCGGCGCGAGCACGGGCTCGCTGGCGGTGGGCCTTGGGGGTGTGTTGTTGGCCCATGGGGCACTATTAAAGCTGGTGGGCGGGTTGGAGTCGGCGATTGGCGCGGGGGTGGCCGGGCGGAGTATTGTGGAGCTGGTGCGGGCGGGGGGCCAGCGGGAGACGATCCCCGCAGTCGAAGGGAGGCCAGAAGGAGCCTTGTTGGAAGCCAGAAACCTGATTTTTGCACATCCGGGGCAAGAAGCGACTCTCAAGGGAGTGAGCTTGAGGGTGGAGAGGGGGGACCGGATTCTACTGGAGGGGGCTTCAGGGGCGGGCAAGTCCACCTTAGGCAGCATCTTGGCGGGGATCCGCGCACCCACGTCGGGACTGCTCTTGTTTGGTGGACTGGATCGTGCAGCAATGGGCAGCAGCCGGTGGCGCAGTCGGGTGGTGCTGACCCCCCAATTCCACGAAAACCACCTCGTCACCGAAACCCTGGCCTTCAACCTGCTGATGGGTCGCCCTTGGCCCGCCACCGGCGAGATGCTGGTAGAGGCGAGCCAGCTCTGCGTAGAGCTGGGCCTGGGGCCACTTTTAGAGAGGATGCCTGCGGGGATTTTGCAGATGGTGGGAGAAGGCGGCTGGAAGCTGTCCCACGGCGAGCAGAGCCGCGTGATGCTGGCCCGCGCTATCCTGCAGCAGGCCGACGTGGTGGTGCTGGATGAGAGCTTTGCGGCGCTGGATCCCGAGACCATGGCGCTTTGCCTGGAGACGGTGGTGCGGCGGGCGCCGGCGTTGGTGGTGATTGCGCATCCGTAGAGGGGGGCTTCGACTCTCACACTGAATGAAGCCTCATTCAGTCAGAAGTATGGAAATAAGCCAATTATTTCGGCACCACGCCAGCCGCGCGGGCCAGGGGCCCGGGCGGCTTGTGGGGGGCACATGGGTGGGATGTCAGCGGAGGCTTGGCGTATTTTCGCTACACCAGCATCCAACGGCTTTCGATGCCCCGTGCACAAAAGTAAAGCCCCCCTTAACCTTCGTGCATGACCTCCCCGGACTGGAACCAGCTCTACCACACCGCCGCCGCGCGGGAGGGCTATTTCACCACCCAACGGGCATCCAAAGCGGGCTATTCGCGGCCATTGCTCCAGCACCATCTGCACGCAAGGCGATTGCTGCATCCCCGGTGAGGCATCTCCCGACTTGTCCACTTCCCGGCGGGAGATGCCGAAGATATGGTGATCACGTGGCTCTGGAGTGAGGGCCAAGGCATCATCAGCCGCGATAGCGCCCAGGCAATGCACAACCTCCCCGACATCCTCGACTGTGCGCTCACGGGAGAGTGCGTTAGCCCGAGGACATGGACGAGCTTTTTGGAGCCGGGCATCGTGGCTGGGATTGGACCCGGATCCCTCGGCTTGGGTCGCAGCCCGTGGTTCGTCAGCTCCGTGAAGAGGGTTGTGGTCCAGCCTGCGGCGAGATGCTCTTTTTGGATCGCGGATTCCAGGTTTCGCAGGAGATTATTGGAGAAAATCTACCGCTTCCTGCAACTGCCGAGCGGCTTGCGGAGCGTATGAGTGGATGTTCCCCCCTCCTCTGGCGTGGGGCTTTTCTTACCGAAAATCTGCAGATATCCTGGGAATTTATATCTCAGATGACCGATCAGCTTGGTTCGTGGGCGGCGCTTTTGGAGCCGATGGGAATTGGCCATGTGGGCCACTGGGTGGTTGTGGATGGGGTTTCCGAGGAAGGTGTAATCTGGATTCGCGATCCAGTAGGTCTGAGCTATGGAATCCCCTTTGCTGAGTTTATTGAGCTTTGGGAATACACCATCATGGTTTTGGAGGACAAGTCCCCATGAAAGTCCGCCTGTTAAAAATCGAAACCCCCGCCGAACATCCACCCGAATACGACGTGCGTGTAGATCTGGACCTGGACGGTGTAGCCAGCAGCCACACCATCCACGTGCGCCCCCTCGGTCTCAAAGGCTATGACGCAAAATTGCTTAGCGCTAGTAACGAGCTTCAAGAGGTATTTTCCCAGGAACAGCGCACGCTACATCGTCTATGCAGACTCGTAGGCGAAGAGCTGAAGGGACATCCGGTGCGCACGCCGCAGTTGATTGCGGCGTAGCGCTTCTTCTCCTAAAAGGCTGCAGCCGACCACAAGTTTTTAGAATGAGATAGTAGCTGTCTCGATACGAGACAGTAGCTGTCTCGATTCGAGGCAGTTATCTTCCCGTGATGCAGACCGCTGATCTCCAGGAAGCGCTCGAAACCCTTGGCACCTTGCTTGCTGCGCGCGGGCTAGGCTACGACATTGTGCTGATCGGAGGCGGGGCTCTTCTGCTTCTGGGGCTGATCGAGCGGCCGACCCGCGATCTGGACATTGTCTCGCGGATTGAGGCGGGACGGTGGTTGGAGGGGGAGCCGATGCCGGAGCCGCTTGCAATCGCCATCCGGGAGGTGGCGGCGGCGCTGGATCTCGACGAACATTGGTTGAATGCGGGGCCTACCGATCTACTCCGCTTTGGTCTTCCCGATGGTTTTGCCGATAGGGTTGTGGTTCAACACTATGGCAGCCTGACGGTACGTCTGGCCGCGCGGGTCGATCAGGTCGCCTTCAAGCTCTATGCGGCGGTCGATCAGGGGCCTCGCAGCAAGCATTTTCGGGATCTACGGCAGCTACATCCCACTCCCGGGGAGCTTAGGGCCGCTGCCCGGTGGTGCCGGACCCACGACACGTCGGAAGCCTTTGCCGATATGCTGGAGCAGGCGCTTGCCGCCTTCGGCGTTGAGCTTTCCGATGTTTAGCAGCGACAGCATCCCCCAAAAGGCCGCCGATCTGGCATGGAGCCTGTGGACGGAGCTGGGCGTTTCCGGAGTGGTGCGGAACCATGCCGATACCATGGTGGACCCGGAGCCCCTGCTCGCAGTAACCCCCACCCTGGCAGGAGAGGATGTTCGGCTTTTGGAGCAGGTACTCTGCTGGTGTGCCGCCCACGGGGATCGTATCAATACGGTACGACTCACGACGATCGTAGACGCACTTCCCCCCATTCCGCGCGCTTCTTTTCTCTCCTTTGCTGCCACCATAAACGCGGTAGGCGGAAGCCGGTGGCCATCAGAGGGGCCACCCTGGTCACCTCTCCCTCGCATGCGTCCGGTTGTGCTGCCGTTGGAGCGGGTGGCCTTGGTGCGGCTACGGGCGCGCGCGCTGTGGGGTTTGGGCACCCGGGCAGATGTGCTGTGCGATCTGGCTGGGAACCCCGGAGGGTGGTCTACCGCATCAGATCTGGCAGAAAATGGTCACTCCAAGAGGAATATTGCGCGGACCTTTGCCGATTTTGAGGCGGCAGGAGTGGTGATTCGGCAGCTACGAGGGAAGGAGCTTCGTTTTCGGCTGGCCCAGCCTGCGGCGCTTGGGGTGGTGCTGGGTGGACTTCCTACCACCTGTCCGCCTTGGACGCGGATTTTCAGCTTTGTCCTCAAGCTGATGGAGGTACAAGCGCTGCGGAATCTTGCCCCCGCGATCCGTCGGGTAGAAGCGAATACGTTGAGAGACGTGCTTCTGCCAATGGCCGATGGGCTCTGGCTGAAGCGGCCGCCCGGTACGCGCGGGGAGCCGGCAGCCTGGGAGCTTTTGTCGGGCTGGGCGGAGGAGCAACTATCGGGGTTTGCCGGGGGAAGCTTGATGGAGCGTGGCCCCCATCGGCTTGCTCCCCCCGCACAAAGTTAAACCCCCCTCAACCCCCCGTATTCCCCACCAACCGCCCATGCTCCTCCCACAAAGCCTGCGGGAGTCGATCCCCAAAGCTGCTCAAAAACTCCGCTTGAGCCTTCGCTTCCGACGACCACTCCCCGCGATCCACATGGAGGAGGCGAGCCAGCTGCTCCGGCGGCACCCCATCGACCGACGTGGGAACCAGGCCAATCGGCGTCTCCACGGGCTCCCCGCGATCCTCACAACGCTCCAAAACCCACTCCAACACCCGCAAATTCTCGCCGTAGCCCGGCCACAAGAGCGCACCGTCCTCCCCGGTGCGGAACCAGTTCACGCCAAAAATCTTGGGCGGACGCGCCACCGAAGCACCCATCTTCAGCCAGTGGCCAAAGTAGTCTGCCATGTTGTAGCCGCAGAAGGGCAACATCGCCATCGGATCGCGGCGGAGCACGCCGACGGCGCCCGTAGCCGCAGCCGTGGTTTCCGAGGCCAGGGTCGCCCCCAAAAAGGTGCCGTGGGTCCAGTCGCGGGCCTCGTATACCAACGGAACCACCTTCGGACGGCGGGCGCCAAAAAGAATCGCGCTGATCGGCACTCCTGCCGGATCCTCCCACTCCGGCGCGATCGACGGGCACTGACTTGCAGGCGCCGTAAAACGGCTGTTCGGTTGCGCCGCACGATCCGGCCCACCCGGCGACCAGGGCCGACCACGCCAATCCAGCATCCCCTCCACCGGCTGCTCGTGGTGGCCCTCCCACCACACCGTGCCGTCGGGCTTCAAGGCCACATTCGTGAAGATGGCGTTGGCAGAGGCCGACGCAATCGCGTTCTCGTTTGTCTTGTTGGAGGTACCCGGCGCAACGCCAAAGAAGCCCGCCTCGGGATTCACCGCCCACAAGCGCCCATCCGGCCCCGGGCGTAGCCAAGCGATGTCATCGCCCACCGTCCACACCTTCCAGCCCTTCTCCAGCATCGCCTTCGGCGGAATCAGCATCGCAAGGTTGGTTTTTCCGCAGGCGCTGGGAAAAGCACCGCAGATATAGTGCTTCTCTCCCTTGGGATTCTGAATTCCCAGAATTAACATATGCTCCGCCATCCAGCCCTGGTCCCGGCCCAGGGCACTGGCGATGCGCAGGGCCAGACACTTTTTGCCCAAAAGGGCGTTGCCACCGTAGCCTGAGCCCACCGACCAGATGGTGTTTTCCTCGGGGAAGTGGCAGATAAAGCGGCGATCCGGCGAGAGGTCACCCAGGCTGTGAAGGCAGCGGGTAAACTCGCCCCCGGTCATGTCCATCTGACCCCAAGCGGCCACACCCATACGCGTCATAATGCGCATGTTCAGCACCACATAGACGCTGTCGGTGATCTCCACCCCCACCTTCGAAAATGGAGATCCCACCGGCCCCATCACGAAGGGAACCACATACATCGTGCGACCGCGCATGGCGCCGCGATACAGCTCGGTGAGCTTCTGTTTTGCCTCCTCCGGCGACATCCAGTTATTGTTGGGACCCGCCTCGTCTTTGGTCGCGGTGCAGATAAAGGTGAGGTGTTCGACACGCGCCACGTCGCCCGGGTCCGAGCGGTGAAGGTAGCTGTTGGGCAGCTTCTCGGGGTTCAAGGGGATCAAGATCCCTGCTTTTACCGCATCCGCCGTCAGGCGCAGGCGCTCTTCCTCCGAGCCGTCACACCAGTACACCGACTCCGGCTGACAGAGGGCCTGGACTTCTTCTACCCACGAACGGACGTTGTCTGGATACATCGGAGAACCTCGGAGAAGGGAAGCTCTTATATCTCAGATCCGGCCGCTCCGTCACTCTGGCAAGTCCTTCCAGGTCTCGTAGGCATGCACCATAAAGCCATACAGATTGGGATCCTCCCCCACTTCCTCCGTCATCTGGTCAAAGGCCGCCTCCATCGCGGTAGATCCTTCCTCGGCGAAGGTGATATGCTCCCCCTCGGTGCTGGGCGCGGTTTCCGTGCCGATCCAGACCGGGCCGTTATGTAGCTCGTTGGCGGCCAAATCCAGGATATCGGCCGCATTGTCGCGGTAGGACATCAGCCCCACCACATCGACCACCCCCGCAATCCAGACATCCAGGGTGGCCCGGGTTCCAGACTGGTCCAGCTCAAGCAGCTCCCTGGCGTCGTACCAGGCGGGAATCGCGTGGTGGAAAGGGAGATCCCCGATGCGGGCACGGATGCCACGGAGGTATTCCAGGTGCCAGGCCGCACGTTGGGCATAGTCTGTGGACCAGCTCCCATCGGGGGTCGAGGCCGGCTCGGTGTCGTCCATGACCCCGTCGAAGGGGACCGACGAGTTTACACAAGCCTCATAAACGGACCAACCTTCGGTCCAGCAGGTAGGCTGGCCGGGGAGGTCCGCATCACAGGGCACGGAGAACCAGGAATAGCCGGTCATCGCATAGACCTCCAGGCCAGCATTGTGGGCTGCACCCACAAAGCTCACAAAATCGGCCTCCGCGCCGTCCAGGCCATAGCCTACCGGGTCGCAGTTCAGAAACAGAGTCGTAACCTGATGATCTGCCGAAAAAGACAGGAGCTCAGCGGTCGCCGCCGCATCCCCGGCGACATCGGTGTCCCAGACCCACATTCCGCGGGTCGGCAGGCGCGGATCGATAGCGGCGGAGTCAGAACTATCGGTAGAATCGGCACAAGCTGCCGTCAGGCAGGCAGAGTCTGTGCTGTCTGAGTGCGGGGGCGTGCAGGCGAGGAGGGCGAGTAGCATGGAAAGAGTATAGCGCCTTCAGACACTGAATGAAGCCTCATTCAGTCGGAAGTGTGGAAATAAGCCTCTTCTTTCGGCACCACGCCAGCCGCGCGGGCCAGAGGCCCGGGCGGCTTTGGGGCGGCATCGTGTAGGGGATTCCCTGTACGTATGGATGGTCAGACAGGCCCAGAAATCAGTTAAAGGGGTAGATAGCCGAGAGCATCCCGATGATCACCCCCTATCAGCCTTCTGAACGTACACCGCAGGTGTCTGCACGCCGGAAACGTCGCCTGGGTGACCTGCTCATCGAGGCGAAACTGATCTCGCCGAACCAACTAGCGGATGCTCTCATTCACCAGCAGAATCACGGTGGGCGTCTGGGATCTTCACTGGTGACCCTTGGATTTTTGACCGAGCAGGCTCTGGAATCCAATCTGGCAAAATAATTAGGTCTTGAGATTTGCGATGTAGAGTCCATTAATCCAGCGCCGGAAATTCTCAAACTGGTTCCCGAAGTCCTGATACGGCGCTACGAGATCATCCCCATCTCTGCCACAGGCAAAACTATTGTGATTGGAATGACCGATCCCAGTAATGTGGTGGTGTAGACGAGATTTTGGCGCAGGTGCTCTACCGCACCAATTTCCGTAAAGTCGAAACACGCTTGGTGACGGAAACCACCTTCAAACGCTTTATTGCCACCCGCTACGCCTCGCTGCTGCTGATGGACCAGATCGCAGGGGACATCGATCTGGAAAAAGCGACACTTTCCCCAGGGCGGGGCCAAAATATTGTCAGCAATGACGAAGCGCTGCGCCGGGTACGCACGGAGGACCCGGACGCCGCGATGCCCCTGGTCGTGCGCTTATGTAACTACATTCTCAAAGAAGCCATCCAACAGCGCGCCAGTGACATCCATATCGAGCCCTACGAGACCTTCTTTCGGATTCGTTACCGCGTGGATGGAAAACTCTTTACCCAGTTGACGCCCGCCCAACGTTTGCATATGCCGATGCTCTCGCGCATTAAAATCTTGTCGGAAATGGATATTGCCGAGCGGCGGAAACCTCAAGATGGGGCCATGTCCATGCGGATTGGAGAGGAGGAAGTCTCCTTTCGTGTCTCCACGCTGCCGACGGTTTTTGGCGAAAAATGCGTGATCCGACTTCTGAAAAAAAGGCACATCTTGCCGATCTGGGGCGCTTGGGCTTCCGGCCCGAAGAGTTAGGCACCATAAAAAAGGCCGCACGTTTGGCGCAGGGGCTGATCCTGGTGACGGGCCCCACCGGCAGCGGCAAAACCACGACCTTGCATGCGGTGATCAACCAGATCAATGATCCCGACGTCAATATCGTGACCCTGGAAGATCCGGTTGAGCAGGCGATACCGGGGGCCAACCATGTGCAGATCGCCGAAAAGGCTGGTTTGACCTTCCCCATCGCCCTGCGGTCTGTCTTGCGCCAGGACCCGGACGTGGTTTTTGTGGGGGAGATGCGGGATGCCGAGGTGTCCTCCATCGCGATGAGGGCGGCATTAATGGGGCATCTGGTGCTTTCAACCTTGCATACCAATGGCATCGTAGAGACCTTTAATCGCCTGATCGATATGGGCCTGGAGACCTACCTGCTGGCCAGCTGTATTCAGCTCGTGGTGGCCCAGCGCCTCCTGCGCCGTTTGTGTTCGCTCTGTGCCAAGCCCGCGCCGCTGGCTCCAGAGGACATCAAGGAGTTTAAACTGACGCCCCAGCAGGTGAGCATTGCGCATCATCGGGTGGCGGTCGGTTGTAAACAATGTGCCGACATGGGCTACCGGGGGCGGGTGGCAGTCTATGAAATGTTGTCGCCCAATGCGGCTGTACGCGATGTTTTGCGTCGGAACGCAGGGGAAGACGCCATCCGTAGTGCCTGTAATGACCTGGGTGTGGTGTGGATGTGGGAAGCGGGCATTGCCCGTGCTTTGGCAGGGGAAACCAGTTTTGAAGAAGTCCGGCGGGTGCTCTCGGCCCCGGACATCTGAAAACGGAATTTTCGCAACAGGACGGAACCTTTCGCGCGGATCAGAGGCCCGGGCTGCTTTGGGGTGGCACTTCCGCTGCTGGATCGTCGGGAAGAGGGGCGTGGACTGCTGATCGAGGGACTGGCCCTGGGCGGCTGGCGGTGGCTGCGGAACACCTACTGGACCGGCGACAACAGCCGAAACGGTGTGGAGCTGAACCTCGCCGGAGAGCTGAGCTACTGGTTCAAGCCCCACCTTGCGCTGGATGTACAGCTCTTGGCGGGCGGCGGGCTGTGGGTCGAGGCCGCCCCCCTGTCCCCTTTTATGGACGGCCGCTTCACCATCGGTCTGGCCTTTTGAGCACTGATCAGGGACTTTTTGAACTCTATCGACGTCGATAGAGTTCAAAAAGTCGAGGGTATTTCTATGGTCCACTTTCCAACTTCTCCACTACTCTCCTCCATTTGTTCGCAGCGATGGGTGAGCCGCACCCCTTCGTCGCCCAGCGGAAGCCACGAGTGGTCCATGCCTACCGGTGTGGTCCACATCGCACTCCGGGCGGATGGGCCGGGCGTAGAAGTGGACGGAAAGCGGCGCAGCCGGGCGGTGTTGTGCGGCCCGCGGGTGCGGGCCTATCGTCGCGACACCCCGGGCGGGATCCGCTCGATGGGGCTGGTCCTGACGCCCTGGGCTGTCCCCGCACTCTTCGGCATTCCCGCTTCGATTCTGCGGGAGCAGCACATCGATCTGGAGGAGCTGCTTGGCGACGATAGCCTCCGGATCGAAGCCTATTTTGCAGAGGGCAAGAGCGATGTTGCCATGGAAGAGCTGCAAGCGGCCCTGCTGCGACGGCTTCAACCACAACGTCTGCCGGATCGTGCGCTTAGCCACGCTATTTCAGCCCTGCGATCAACGTCTATTCCCATCGCCACCATCGCCACACAGGTTGGTTGGTCCGAGCGGCACCTGAGGGATCGGGTCTACCAGACCACCGGGCTATCGCCCCGAGAGCTGAGCCGGATTGCGCGCCTGCAACGGCTGCTGAAGCAGGTGGAGAGGGAGAAGCACGCCCAACCACGTTCCGCTCCGGAACGTCCAAGACGGCCGCAGCCTGCCGGGTGATAGGAGGGCATGACCCCGGAGTGATCATGCCTGTCCACGAAGCTTTTCCCTACCTGCGCGTACGCGACGCACGCGCCGCCATCACCTTCTACAGTCTGGCCTTTGGCGCCACCGAAAAATTCCGGCTGGTGGACCCGGCCAACGGGCGCCTTGGGCATGTAGAATTGGAGCTGTCTCCCGGCGTGATGCTGATGCTCTCCGACGAATACCCGGAGATGAACCTGGTGGGTCCGCAGGGCCCCACCGGAATGTCGATCCACCTGCATGTAGACAATTGCGACGCCGTGATCGAGCGGGCCGTCGCCGGAGGCGCCACCCTGCTGCGCCCACCCGCGGACCAGTTTTATGGGGAAAGAGGCGGCAGCATCCGCGATCCCTTCGGCCACGAGTGGATGATCGGGCACTCGATCGAGGAGGTCAGCCCGGAGGAGATGCAGCGGCGGTGGGATGGGATGTAGCTGATAGTAGAGCTCTGGATATTCCTGGGTTCAACCAACCATGGCGCCGTCGCATTTTTGGGTTAGCCTATCCAGGGAGTCCCAAAAATGTTCCTCCTTGTTGCCCAGTTGGTTGAAGCGAGCTGCCCTCCCTACGACTTCATCACGCCCCAAGAGGCCCGAGTGGTTTTTGATGGGCAGATAGCGGACGCCGCGCTGGCCACCACCGCACGGGACAACCTGTTTGCGGCGCTGCCAGCGGGATGCCGGAACACCGTCGCAACTTCATCTCAGCCCAACCTGGCATGTCCGGCGAACCACTACTACGCGAGCAGCCTGGCTTGTACAATTGCGGCCGATGGGCTGGATGCCTCTGGCACAGTCTCGATGAGTGAGGAGATCGAGACCTATGATCAGTATTATTGTAGTACATATGACACCACTGTGGCTTCAGCATAGAGTAATTTGATCATTACGGATGGTACAAATGTGTATGATCCGGTAACTATTTCTTATTCAGGAGACAGCGAGAACTTCAGTGCATTTAATAATATGACTTGGAGTAGCATCCTCAATGCTGTCGCAACGTTGACTTTCTAGGATGGAAGCACTTGGTACCTTACGCAGCAGTATGATGCGGGATATGACGAAGACGGTTATTACGGGTTTTCTGGTAGGGTCCTCGATGATATCTCCTTTCCGGATTGTGGAGTTACACTTTCCCAGGATTTAGATGTTTATGAGATGAATACCAGCACACGCTCATTGACGACGCCCGACCACCAGATTGAAGCGGTGGACGAGTACATCGACCTGGGCAGCTATTGTGGTAGTACGTGGCAGACCACTTATGATATTGCTAGCTGGGCCACCGTGGATGGGGTGCGTCAACTGGTTCTCCGCTCCGACTGGTCGGCGCTGGATGCCGACGGAGATCTCGCGATTGTAGGGGTCGATGATTGTGATGACAACGATCCTACGGTTTCCACCTGTGCGGTTGAGATCTGCGATGGGAAAGACAATGACTGCAACGGGACGGTGGACGAAGGCTTTCCGACTGCGCCCTATCCGGACGCCGACCGGGACGGCTATGGAGACAGTGCTGGCCTGCCGGACTGCTCAGGGGTAGAGGTGGGTGGCGACTGCGATGACAGCCGAGCGGAGGTTTCTCCCGGTGCCACCGAAGTCTGGTACGACGGCACCGACCAGAATTGCGACGGCAACGACGGGGACCAGGACGGGGACGGCTACCTCGCCAAGGTGGTCGGCGGAGACGACTGCGACGACGTGGATGCAGCGATTTCCCCCGAAGCGACCGAAGTCCAGGACGACGGGATTGACCAGGACTGCGACGGGCAGGACGCCCAAAGCGAGGAAGCCAAGCCCCCCGCATCGGGCGGAATCTGCGGCGTCACCAACGCCCCACCCCTGCCGGTGCTTGTTGGTGCGGCCCTCGCCATGGTGGTGCGCCGCCGTCGTGATCCAAAGGGTCGTTCTGCCTAAAAAGGCACCTTCCCCCGCACCTGCCACGCCACCTGACCATGCGCAAAGTCGGAGATGTGCACCCGATCCAGGTACTCGCGCTGAATCTCCGGCAAGGTCCCGGTAAGCTGAACGATATTCAGCGGCAGGCCCGCCGCCGCCACGGCGGCAATGGTCTCCCGATCCTCCTCAGCTTTGCCGCTCAAATGCGGAAGATACCACAATTGCAGTGGCGGCCCCAGCTTGGACATCGCCCGGAAGGTGGTGGCCGCCGGGATCTCCGGCACCCGGGTTGGTACCTGGATCGACTTGCCCGTCTTTTCGGCAAGACGACGATGGAGATAGCGAAAAGCCTCGCTATACTTCAATAAATAGGGCTGATAGAGGGGCGGATAGACGGTCCAATGACGAGGGGTGGAGTAGAGCGCCACCCCCTCCGGAACCTGCACCGAGACCGAGGGGGTCATCGTGTGGCCATCGTTAAAACACAAAAGCCCGATGATCAGGTCCACCTTCAGGCCGGGAAGGACTTTGTTCATCAGGGCAAGCTGGTCCACCGGCTGGTAGCCATCCTCCGCCAGGACGCAGACCTGCACGTCCTTGCCCAGATCCAGGCGCGCTGGCCAGGTAAAGCGTGCTTCTTCCTCGGGTGTACGCGGCTGCGCTCCCTGCTTGCCTGCCGAGCGGGTGGTGGAGTCCCCAAAAACCAGGATGGTCTTCCCCGGGAAATCCGGCTTACAGTCCCCCCAGGCCGAGCGGAAACCGCCCCCCTCCAACAAAGAAAAACGACGGGGAAGGTAGGCAAGTCCCCAATCCGGCGGAGCGGCAATCGCAGTGGCCTCTCCCCGCGCCTTCCCCATCAAGGTGGCCTTTTGATCACGGAGATCCAGGCGATTTTTACGGGCATACCACTCCGCGCCCGCCGCAGTGCAGGTCAGACCGACCAGCAGCGCCACCAAGAGCCCCAAAAGACGGCGCTTCATTCAGCGCTTCGCACGCTTCCGAGGGGGAGCCACGACCTCCGCGGCGGCGGGCTCCGGCACCACTTCCGGCGGCGGAGTGGGCTTCCGGGGAGGGGGGGGCGGAGGCCCCTCTGCCGTACGATTCAGAAGGTCAAAGGTACATCCCGGCGTCAAAACATGCACCTTGGTCCCCAGGACCGAAGCCGGGGCCTTCCCTTCGATCTCATGGACGTCGGTATAGACCAGCTCCGAGCCGTCCACCACGGTTACACAGCCGCGCCCCCAGACTTCCAGTTGGTTGTTCCCATTGATACAGGCAGCCGTGTCTTCATCGATGCCCACGCCCACCAAAAAGGGGTTCATCGCCACCGCCGAAAAGAGGCGGCCCATACGATGGCGCTGAGAAAAGTGCTGATCCACCACAATACGGTTGGTCAGCCCCAGACCCGGCGCCAGACTCACCATATGTCGGCCTGCAACCTGCCCAGAGCGCCCACGACCGATCATGTGCTGGCAGATGGCCGCCGCCCCCGCCGAAGTCCCCGCCACCGGGATACCATTGGCGTTCATCCTACGGATAATCTGTGCCAGCGGCGTCCCCCCGAGGGTCGCCACAAGGCGAAGCTGATCCCCGCCGGTAAAAAAGACCAGACTACACTCCTGAAGGCGCGCAAGCTGGTCCGGGTCGGAAGCATCCGCGCGGCGGGTCGCATGGATCACATGCACATCGCCCGCACCAAGCTCACGAAAAACCCGAAGATAAACGGCCGCAAGCTCGTCGGGGATGGTCGAAGCCGTCGGCACCACAGCGATACACGCCGAGTTGCCCCCCGCCAACTGCGTAAGGCGGGCCAGAACCCGGCGTTCCTTCTGCTTGTCCTCGGCGCCCCCGATGGCGATCAGTGGGCCGCGAACGGCAGCTTCCGGGGTATGGGCGGGCATCGGTACCTCAACAGGGACGGCCCCTCTATCGCGGGGCCGCCCCGGCTGCATGTGCTCAGTTGCCGTTGAGGAAGAGCAGCTCGTAGTACTTGGGAAGGGGCCAGATGTTGTCCGCTGCCAGCTCTTCCACCGCATCCGCCG
>CAITDR010000699.1 GCA_903891165.1 uncultured Pseudomonadota bacterium | reverse complement strand
CCTTGCCGTTCTGCTCGACGATGTGGACCGGCGCAGCACCACGTGAAGCCGCCTCGATAGCAATCAGCCCGCTTCCTCCAAAAAGATCCAGCATGGACCAGCCTTCCAGGTCCTGTCCCACCATGGAAAACAGGGCTTCCCGGGTGCGGGCCGCCGTGGGGCGCACGCCAGCAGGGATCTCTCCCCGCAGTTGGCGCCCGCGCAATTTTCCACCCGTGATCTTGATCAATTGCCCAACCCTGCCGGGGGTGGGCGCAGAAGGGGCCGGGCACCGTCGGCGATGGTCCAACTGCACAGGCCCTCCTTACAACCGCATGCCGATAGTACGGAAAAGCAAGGCAATACCTCGCAGGTGGTGATGAT
The DNA here is from genome assembly GCA_903891165.1 of uncultured Pseudomonadota bacterium. GTDB lineage: Bacteria > Myxococcota_A > UBA796 > UBA796 > SXON01 > CAITDR01. The sequence goes on along the minus strand of CAITDR010000699.1, from coordinate 7,222 downwards.
CTCGCCGGCCTTCGCGGCGGGCACGCAGACTTCCCGCGAGCAACCAGCGATGGCACAGTCGGCATCGCTGGTACACTCGCCTGCGGTTTGAGAGCCTTCTACCCGCTGCATACATGCATTGTAGAGGCTGGCGGCATCCTGGGGGCCGGGAGGTTCAGCGACTGGAAGCTCGGTCCCGGCCGCCGGTACGACGGTGGTCTCCGCGAGGTTCTGAGGAGGAGGAGCGGGAGGCCGCTCGGTGGTACAGGCAAGAAGAAAGAGCCAGATCACTTGTAGAGCTCCGTGGCAAGCCGACTACGCCACACATCCGCCAGGGGGGAGCGGATGCCGACGATGTCGAAGATCTGAAGCATGGTTTTGCGCGCGCGATCCCCCTCCCAGCCTCGGTGCTGCCGCACCAGGCCAAGCAGCTGCTCCAGGGCCTCCTCATACTTCCCGGTGGCGGCTTTGGCTACCGCAAGCTCAAAGGCTGCGCGCGGATCGTCGGGCTCCCGGGCGTGGTTTTCGGTGGCGGTGGCCAGCTCCAGGGCAGAGAGTGCCAACAGCAGCCGAGCCGCCCGGCGTCCAGGGGGGGGGCCGGCACGGTTCAGGAGTGTTGCGGCCTCCTCCCTCTCACCTTTTTCCAGTGCTTCTTCGGCAGCAAATAGGAGTGCATCCGGGTGGTCCGGAAGCTGCGTGTAGAGCTGGGCGGCCTGATGCCGATCGGCACGTTGCAGGGCTTCGTGCGCCTCCCGGAGGAGCTGAACACTTGGATCCGGGCGCAGTTTTTCCAGGAAACGTCGAATCTGTGCTTCCGGTTGGACACCTACGAACTCGGCGACCACCTCTCCACCCCAAAAGGCTTTGACGGCCGGAATCCCCTGGATGCGGTAGCGTCGCGCCAGACCCTGATTTTGGTCGGTGTCCACCTTTGCCAGGATCCAGCTTCCCTTTGCCTCCTCTGCGAGGCGCTCCAGCACGGGCCCCAGCACCCGGCAAGGGCCACACCAAGGCGCCCAGAAGTCCACGACCACCGGAACGGACCGCGACTTCTCAAGGACCATCGCATCAAATTCGGACTCGGAAACATCGACTTTCATTCTGCACCGCCCCGCTGCACCGTTCTGCGCTAAGATGATCACCTTCCACTCGGATTCAAGGGGTCCCCCATGTTGCTCTGGTTACTCGCCTGCACAGAAGCTCCCTCCAACGAGGGCTATCTCCTGACCGGCTGGTACTACGGCTGGGAGCTCCTCTCCCATCGTGTTGCACTTCTGGATGTGGGCTTGGAACAGGAGGCAGAGGAGCCTTGGTTGGATCTTGGCTTTATTGGTGGTCCCTATTCCAGTGGTGAGGCAGGTACAGACGTGCCACTCTATCGCGTTGGCTATGAGAAAGTGTCCAGTCCAGACCTATGGTTTGCCGAGGGAGAGGTGGAGCTGGTGATCGGTCCCAACGCCTCCAGCCAGGAGGGCTCGGCCGTAGGCAAGATTCCCGATCCCGGCTTTGGGGAAATCGATGGGATGGTGGCGGTGCTTCGCGGTTTTCGCATCGCGACCGATGTAGAGCAGGGAGCGGACTATCCCCTGGACGTCTACGATCCGGCCTATGGCTATACCAGTAAAGGTTTTTCGGTGGAGCTTGGCACACCAGCCCTGGTAGGGGGCAACCTGGAAGTGCCGGTAGAAGGTATGGTTCGCTGGGCTGCGCAGGACCGCGACGACATGAACGCGGCCATCCCCTATGCGATGACAGCTTTGACGGTGCGCTACACAATCGTCGGCTATAAGGGTACGTTGGAAAGTCAGAAAATCGGCGGAGCAAAGGTTTACGAGGTGGAAAATCCAGACGCGCCCATGTGGAGCTTTACGGACCAGCCCCCGATGACCGCATCTCTGGATCTGTCTGGTAAGGGCCGCACCGGTCCGCTCGCCTGGACGTCCTTCGATTTTCAGGTCAACGAAACCGGATCTTTTGCGGGAGAGGGAGACTATATGCGGGCGCTCGGCCTGGAGATGCAGCCCACCGAGGATGATCGGGGCAGCATCCAAGCGGCGGTGACCACCACCGTCCAGACCTCCTCCCTGATTGAACTCACAGAGTTGAATGCGGCCTTTCAGGCAACGGCCGTCCGTATCGGTGTGAAGGACGCACAGGTGGAACATTTCCGTGTAGAGGGTTCCCACCCGGTGGGCGAGGCCGAAAACCACTACCTGCCCTGATGCGCTAGAGGGCAGAGGCTCCGTCCGGTCCTGCGATCCGCACTACAAATTCTTGACGCGCCGGTTCCGGGCATTGCTTCTATCCGATGGCCCGATCTACCCCCACTGGGCGCCCTTGCTCCTTGCCCGGCGTGGCCCCGTCGGCTACCTGGGCCGCCATTCATCGAGGTCACTATGCGTCACTTTGTGCTGCTCGCCACCCTCCTCGTCGCCTGTGGCGGCGAAGAAAAGAAGCCTGCTCCTGCTCCGGCGCCCGCTCCTGTTGCCCCCCCGCCGGCGCCCGCTCCTACCCCGGCACCCGCTGCCCCGGCTCAGGCCGGCCCCTACACCCCGGACGACTTCGCCAAGGCCGCCTACGAGAAGGCCAAAGCAGCTGGCGCCGATGCCAAGCCCAACGCCAAGGCGGGTGACGCAGCAGCGATCGCGGCGGGCAAGACCCACTACGAAACCAAGTGCGCATCCTGCCACGGTGCTTCCGGCATGGGCGACGGGATGGTCGGTGCAGCACTTCCGCAGAAGCCCGCGAATTTCTCTTGGAAAGAGCGCTGGGAGGCCTCTTCGGTGGGCACGAAGCACTGGATCGTGATGAACGGCGTCATGGGAACCGGGATGGCTCCTCTGGGCCTCACCGACGACCAGGCCTGGGAAGTGCTCGCCTACATCGACTCGGCCCGGACCAAGTAGCAGGATCTGCGATGTCCGCCTGTTTCCGCCTGTTCCAGACCTTCTATCGGCCTTTTGCCGGTGAGTCTGGTATGGCGGAGCTTCGGAAGCCTCTCCCGGTTGTTGATCGGGAGGGGCTTTTGAGCTCAGCAGGTCGCAGATCACCCCGGTGCCGACGGGCCGCGCCAGCCGGAGATCGGAGACGCAGCGTTACCGATGGTGACCTGCGAAGAAATCTTGTCAGAAAAAATGAACTGAAAGGCCGGTTTTGCGGTGACGGTTCCCGACGTGGCTTCCAGCGCCTTGAGCTTCGAAATGTCCTGGAATAATACGGCGGCCTTCTCACCACGCTCCCGTCGTGGCCCCGCAGGGGCTGGAGGATTCATGAGAACGCTCCCCGGAACGCTTCTGGTTCTGGGTCTTTCCGCCATCTCTGGGTTGAGCGGTTGTGCCACCCAGGCGGCGGAAGACGCGCAAGAAGAACTTTTTCCTATCGGCCCGAAAGAACTACTGCCTCCCGAGCTGTTTGACGACAAGCTCCGGGTGGCGGTGGGGGAACCGGAGAAGGAAGCTCTTGAGCAGCCCATCGCCTTCGTCCACAATCGGCATGTCCAGACGCTGGGAATGGACTGCCAGTACTGCCATTCAGGGGCTCGCAAGGGCATCCACGCCGGCGTGCCTCCGACTCAGGTCTGCATGGGCTGCCACAAGATGGTGGACACCACCGAGCGGCCCGAGCTGGAGAAGCTGAAGGGCTACTACGAGCGGAACGAAGAGATCCCCTGGGTGAAGGTCCATGACCTCCCAGACTTCGTGAACTTCAGCCACAAGCGGCATGTGCTTGGTGGGGTGGAGTGCCAGGAGTGCCATGGTCCGGTCCAGGAGATGACCGTAAACCAGCGGGTGTCCTCCTTGAAGATGGGATGGTGTCTGGACTGCCACGCCACCCATCCCAACATTGACGAGAACTATGGTGCGAAAGCGGAACTTCGGCGTGCAGAGCTGAAAGACTGCTACACCTGCCACAAGTAATCGGGGCTCAGAATGGCGACGATGAACCGTCGAGATTTCCTGAAGACCGTGAGCGTTGCGAGTACTGCAGCCGCTGCTGCCTGTACTTATGACCCCAAGGTTCCAGTCGAACATATCTATCCCTACGTGAACCAGCCGGAGGATGTACTTCCGGGGACGGGCACCTACTATTCCACGGCTTGCGATGAATGTGCGAGCCGCTGTGGGATGGTGGCACGGAGCAAGGATGGCCGCGTGGTGATGGTGGAGGGCAACCCCGACCACACCGAACAGCACGGCCTCTGTACCCGTGGTCATTTCGGCCTGATGGCGTCCTATTCTCCGGATCGTCTGGACGGCCCCATGCGGGACCGCAAGGCGGTTTCCTGGGAAGATGCGGATAAAGCCATCCTGGACGCGGTGGGTGCTGCGCGCGCGGCGGGCAAAAAAGTGGCATGGCTCGGGCGCTATCGCACCGGCTCGATGGCGCGGCTGCTGGACCAGCTCCAGACCGGCATGGGTCTGGCCCGGGTCCACTGGGAGCCGCTGGGCGTGGAGAGCCTTTTGGCGGCCTCGCGCGCGGTGTTTGGCAAAGATGCCCTTCCTTTTTACGAGCTAGGGGACGCCCGCACCATCCTTTCCTTCGGCATGGACTTCCTGAGCACCGCGCTCGGCAGTCAGCAGATGAGAAAGGGCTGGGCCAAGGCGAAGAATCCTCGTGAAGGTGGCTTTGTCACCCGGCTAGTCTGCGTGGAGCCGCGCGTCAGTGCGACCTCGTCGCAAGCCGACCTGTGGCTGGCACCAACCCCTGGCACGGAAGTGCAGGTGGCGTTGGCTGTGGCGAAATTGGCCTCGGAGAAGAAGGGCTATGTCGGCCCCGCTGCAGGCCTGTTGGCCGCGGTAGATGTGGCTGGGGCAGCGGCGGCTTCCGGTCTGACCGAAGCCCGTTTGGCCGAGATCGCGGGCTGGCTGGCCGATGGGTTGGCGGTGGCGTTGCCGGGCGGCCATGCCAACCAGAGCAAGGATAGCACCGCGCTTGCGGTTGCGACGCTTCTGATCAACGAAGTGATCGGTGCAGTGGGCAAGACGGTGCTCTTCGGCCGGGAATTCTCGGTGGGCGCGGTCAACTCCTATGCTGATGTCAAGGCGCTGATGGCGGACGCGGCAGCGGGCAACGTGGGTGTGCTCTTCCTGGACGAGCTCAACCCCGTGTTCGATCTGCCGGGTGACGATGGGGCGGCGGAAGCTCTCAAGAAAGTGGGCCTTCTGGTTCAGCTTGCCAACGAGCCGAACGAAAGCTCTACCGATGCAGCTCTGATTCTGCCGCCGGGCACGAGCCTGGAGACCTGGGGAGATGGTGAGGCCATCCGTGGTGTCCACGTGCTCCAGCAGCCCGCCATGACCGCTCGCAAGAGCGCTCGTTCGGCTGGAGATTTGCTGTTGATTCTTGGGAAAGCACTGGTTCCTCCGGCGGCTCCCAGTCCGGTAGTTTCGGATGTGATCGAGGGAGAGGCGATTCCCGCGCCGGCTCCGGCCGCGTTGGGCTTCGACTACGCGAGCTTCCGCGACTTCATCAAGGCGCGCTGGAAGCGTGAAATCCTTGGGGAAAGTGGCTTTGATGGAGCCTGGGTCGCAGCGCTCCAGGTGGGTGGTTCCTTCCGCCCGGTGGCTGGCCAGGGGGCGGACTTCCGCCTTTCGGCCCTGCCGGTTGTGGATGCTGCCGCTTCCAGCCCGGATATGGCTCTGGTGATCTTCCCCAGCCCGATGTTGGGGGACGGTCGTCACGCCAATATCCCCTGGGCACAGGAATTGCCGGACCCAATCTCCACCTACACCTGGACCTCCTGGGTGGAAATCCATCCCAAGTCCGTGGCCAAGCTGGGATTGGGCGAGCGCGATCTGGTGCAGGTGGCAGTGGGTGGCAAGCAGCTGAAGTTGGGCTACTTCGCCTCGCCCGGTGTACGCGAAGACAGCGTGGCCCTGGTGCTGGGCAACGGCCACAAGGTCGGGCACTACGCCAAGGGGCGCGGGGTGGACGCCCTGTCGTTGCTCTCCTCGAGCACCGACGCGGTTTCTGGCGCGCTGGTCTGGTATGGCGGCCGTGCCAAGGTCTCTCGTGCAGGTGGAGAGAGCGAGGTCTTCGCCCTCTGTGGCAGCATGCACCAGGATGGTCGCCCGGTAGCCAATCTGGTGAATCCGGAGCAGGCGGTGGAGGCTGCAGCCTCCGGTGCGAAGGAGAGCATCGTCTCCCTTCACAGCATCCCCGTGGATGAGCGGTTGGTCAAGCAGAAGATCACCGACATGTACCCGGAGCCTCAGCACCCGACCTACCGCTTCGCGCTCTCTATCGACACCAACGTCTGCAATGGCTGTATGGCCTGTGTTGCCGCCTGTAACCTGGAGAATAACATCCCCTGGGTAGGCCCCGACCAGACCAACAAAGGCCGTGGGATGTCCTGGATCCGGATGGACCGCTTCTTTGAAGGGGAGGGGGAGAAGCCGGACGTTCGCCACATGCCGGTGATGTGCCAGAACTGTTCTCATGCTCCCTGCGAAGGTGTGTGTCCGGTGCTCGCCACCTACCACAACCTGGACGGGTTGAACGCGATGATCTACAATCGTTGCGTCGGTACGCGCTACTGTGCGAACAACTGTCCGTACACGGCACGTCGCTTCAACTACCATACGTGGTCCTGGCCGGATGCCTACAAGCTGATGCTCAACCCGGACATCACCGTCCGCGAGATGGGCGTCATGGAGAAGTGCAACTTCTGCCAGCAGCGCACCCGCGCCGTCAAGGATGCCTGGCGCGACTACCGGGATCCGGCGAAGCCGGAGTCCGGGGTGGTTCCAGCCGCTGCGCTCGAGAAGCTCACCGCCTGTGCTGCGGCCTGTCCGTCGGATGCGATCTCCTTTGGCAACGCAAAGGATTCTAGTGGACGTCAGGCGAAAGAGTGGGAAGATCCTCGGGTCTACACACTCTTTGGCGAGCTGAACACCAAGCCCGGCGTGCGCTATCTGGCGCGCGCCCGCCACGGCTACACCCCCGCTGCCCACCACGGAGTCGCGCATGGAGCGGCCGAGCATGGTGGGGCCGAAGGTGGGGCCGAGCATTCCAAGGAAAACCACGGCGCTGCCGAGAAGTCGGGGCACTGAGGAGGAACCATGACAGATCTTACCTACAGCGCGGTTAATCGCGACGTCCTTCGGCCGCTCTTTACGCCTTCTGCGGCGTATTTTGCCGGTTTGGCGCTGGTGCTGGTCGGCCTGGGAATCGGCGGCTATTGCTGGGGCGTGCAGCTTATCTGGGGCCTCGGGGTGGCGGGCTACCACCCCCCGGTGTTCTG
>CAITDR010000698.1 GCA_903891165.1 uncultured Pseudomonadota bacterium | reverse complement strand
TTTACAAGGTTGGGCTCCCCAATTTTTCCGCCTGCCCAGAGACTGAGCACATAGATCAGACAGAGCCCCGCCCCCCCCAAGAACGCTGGGAATACAGACCAGGGAATGAGGACGGACCCCACGATTACCAAGCTGATACCAGCGTAGTAGGCATCCAGGCGCTGCGCCATCCACGCCATCGGGATTCCCGCGATGTACAGCGTAAGCAGGCCCAGCAGCACCGCTCGCCCCTTTGCCCAGGTCTGTACCGTACATACAAAAACCAAGGACAGCGCCAACTCCAGCAGAAGGCGCTCTGCAGCAAAGGTGGCTCCATGAGCCAGATCCAACATCAGAAAGACCGGGTTGAACACCAGCGCATAGAGGATGGCCAGCTTCACCCCGCGAAGGGTCTTCGCCTCGTTATCCTGCTGAAAAGCCAGCTCCACCGAAGGCCCACTGAAGTCAGAGGGGCCCTCGTCGATGGTCAACCACCGCTGGATCTGGCTCCACCAGATAGCCATCATGCCTTGTAGCCCACCGCGATGTACGCTTGGGGCCGATCCCCAAAGGCAGGAAAGATCTCAATACGGGAAAGACCGCTACGTTCGCCTAATTTTCGCATCTCTTCTTTCGAGAAGAAGTTGAACTGCATTTCCTCAGCCATCTGTAGGAGACGGGCGCCGGAGTTGATGTGGCCACGGATGCTATCCACCAGCGACTCGCGGGTATAGCCCTCTGGTAGCTCCACCGGCTGGCCGGATTGGAGCTTCTTCAACGCTTTTTGATAGACACGGCTGGTGTCCACATCAGGCATCATCGAGGAAAAGACAATCCGCCCCCCCGGCTTCAAGCAACGTACAAATTCGGAAAGAGTCTCCGCCGGGTTGTCCAGGTAGGACAGGACCAGACTACAAGCGATGCGGTCAAAACTATCATTCTCAAAAGGGAGATTGTCCGCCAAAAGATCGGTGTCCCACAAGTGTATGGCGGCCAGATTCAGCTGCTTGATCCCCGCCAACTTGCCGCCATGAAAGTCCTCCGCCAGACTGCGGCCCTGTACAAAACGAGCGAGGCGGTTGAAGTCGGTCAACACCTGACGCTCCACCGGGGGCAGCGCCGATTCCAGAAATTGATGATCATCCTGGGTCATGGGGCGCCCGCGCAACAACCCATGAATCCGCCAGTCCGCAAGCCGCTTCCAGGCTTCCACAGAGTAGTCAGAGAGCCCATCGAGCAGGCCCTTCAGCGGGTCATAGCCGAAGAACTCCCCATTCAGGAAACGTTGAAGAGCACGCATGGGGCTGAGCTGGAGGTTGACCTGATGGTAGGCCATCGGCGGAAGCCGCTGCCCCACCCGAGCCGAAAGGCGATCCAGACGGCCCTGTACCTTGGTCAACAGCTCGGGGACGAAGTCTACTATCGTCAGCTTAGATAGGTTCCATGCCGCTTTATTCCCCTTGTCCAGAAGAAAATAAGGCAGGTTGCCCACGCCGGTACCCATGTCCACCACCGACTGACCGGGCCGGAGATCGAGAAGATCAAGCTGATGTTTCATGAAGGTACGATATTCTTCAAAAAACTCGAAAACATCGTAGGTGGCGGTGGAGGGTCCGTCCCCCAGCATATAGGATTTCCAATAGCTACGGTGGTTGACCAGCCGCTGCTTGGGTGTTCGGTTCCACTCCAACTGTCGGGTTCGATGTAGCTCTTCGAGGTTGGGGGCTACCGGCTCCACAGACTCCCGATAGAGGAAGTTCCAGATCCGCCGATTCACCTCGTTGAAGCAAATGAATGCCTCCTCCCCATTCAGGGGAATATGCCCCACCGGCAGCTCCACCAGCTCCCGCTCCTTGGATTCGCCCCGTGCGATCAGCTCGCGCACGCTGGACGGCTCGATCCAGGCGTCGTAGCTGCCCAACAGCCAGGTGATCGGCACATGGATCCGCTCCATATCGGCCAGACCTGAGCTCATAAAGGCCATCCCATGGTTGATGGCGTCGGCGCAGAAGTGATCCACGTCCATGGTAATCCCCAGGATCTGCCTCCGTCCATGGAGAATCCCGCGCGCATGATTACTCAGGTAGTCGATGCCTCCGGTCCCATTGCGCACCACTTCCTGGGCAGAGGGCACCCCCATCAGGCTGATCCAATAGTGAACCCGCTTGCCTCCTTCTTCTATCAACAGTTTTCGGGCGGGAATCGCCTGGATACTGGGGGAGATGAGGATCACCTCCGTCGGGTAGAAGTGTGGGTTGTCATAGGCATAGTCCAAGGTGGCCTGCATGTCCTCCATGGACTGGGTCAGTGTCCAGACCAGACCTTCCTGGCCCGGTACCCGCGCGACCGGATCGCGATAGCTCTCGCCCAGGGTACGGATTCCGTCATAGCGGAGCACCACCAGATCACGCTTTCGACGCTTGAAATTCTCAACAAGACTCAGAGCAAGTGCGTAGGTGGATTCCTTCCGCTTGCCGTGTCCAGGCGGGATGATAACCAACGGGGCGTGCAGACGCTCCCGATCCCGGCGGGTGGTGTTGAGGATGGCAACAATCTCTTCCCGCTTCCGATTTGTGTAACGAACGACATCCACGGGTGCGGTATTGGGGGCACGCTCGTTGGGCCGACCGCCAAAGGTGGAGGTAGTGAGGTGCTTCAGGAAGCTGGCCATCCGGGAGAAGAAGGAGGCCTCCTGAGTGGGTGGCGCAGCGGGGCGGCGTCCGCGCGTCACCGTCATATCGCTGATGGTGAACTCCACGCCGATCTTCAGATATTTGACGTCTCCCGCCTCCTCCACCGGGGTCACATGCATCACCTGACCCGTACGAAGTGTGACCGGCAGGTCCCGACCCAGGTGAAGACGCAGCTCGCGGAGGGGAGTCCCCGGAAGAAAATAGCCTTCCTCCTTCGGATTTTTGAAAGCCATCCCCTCAGAGGAAACGTCGATAACCGCGCG
>CAITDR010000697.1 GCA_903891165.1 uncultured Pseudomonadota bacterium | reverse complement strand
GCCCAGCCGCCGCTCTACCGGGTGGATGTGGGCCAGCAGACCCTTTGGGCCGCGGATGACGCCGAAAAAGAGCGCATCCTGAAAAAACTCGGGGGGCGTGGAAAGCCAGAGATCACGCGGTTTAAGGGACTCGGCGAGATGCCTCCGAAGACCTTATACGAGACGACGCTGGACCCCCGGAAGCGCAAGCTCCTGCGTGTATCCATTCCCGACGGACTCCATACCGACACGGACCGGATCATCGGTGAGCTGATGGGCCGCGATCCGGCACCTCGTCTCCGGGAGATTCGCGAGCGCTTGGACTCGGTGGATCAGCTGGATGCCTGAACCCCGCTCCCCGACCCGTCGGCCTCCTGCCGGTTAGGAATGGGAATGGCGGAAGTTCGCCGAGACTGGCTCCTCTACCCGGCCCTGGTGCTGGGGCTGTTGACCTGGCCTCTGTGGGGCATGGCGGACATGGTCAGGGAGTGGCGCTTTCAGGACCGTTTTGCTTCGGCAAAGGACATCCTGAGCTTCGATGGCCGGCATATTGTCGGGCGTGATGGTGTTGTGCCGCTGGAGGAGGTGCTGCGGGCGCGGGCATGGTCCTACACCGTGCTCAGCATGGCATCAGGGGCCGAGGAGTCCATGGGTCTGGAGCTTCAGCTCCGCGACGGATCCCTTCGTCGTTACGCGGGTTTCCGGCTGTTCGAGGTGGTTCCGGCGCTGGTTGCCGCTGGAAAACTCGCACCGGAGCCGGAAAACGGAGGGAACTCTGGGGGGATTGGGCGACCCCTGATGTTGTTTGGCTGGATGCTGTTGGTGGGCGCGGTGATTCTGTCCACATGGCGCGGCACAGGCTGACGGCTCCTTCAGCCGTCGAAAGCGTTGTCCAGCCACTTCACCTTGCCGTTGGCCAGGTTGACCCAGGCGACGGTAAAGCAGGCTTCCCGGATACCGGGATGGTTGTCCAGCCAAAGCTCCGCCGCGCGGGAGATACGCCGACGCTGGGCGGGGCCGACAGCCTCATCGGAAAGTGGGCCATCGCTGCGGCGCACTTTCACCTCTACGAAGCGGACCCGATCCTCTTTCTGGACGATCAGATCCACCTCCGCACCCACGGAGCGCCAATTCCGGGCAACAACCGTCCACCCCGCTCCTTGGAGCAGGGTGGCCACCTTGTCTTCCCCGGCGCGGCCCCGAAGATGACGCGGATCGGTACTAATGCCGGGTGACTTCCTTCAGACGGGCGGCCTTGCCGAAGCGACCACGCAGGAAGTACAGGCGGGACCGGCGGACGGAGTGGCGCACCTTGACTTCCACCTTCTCCAGCGTGGGAGAGTACAGGGGGAAGATACGCTCGACGCCGACACCAAAGCTCACCTTGCGAACCGTGAACATGCTCCGGGTACCGGTACCCTTCATGGAGATGATGGTGCCTTCGTACACCTGAATACGCACCTTCTCACCGTCCTTGATGCGGACGTGAACCCGGACTTCGTCTCCGGGGTGAAGGGCGACACTGCGCGGGGTGATATTCTCTTGTTCGACTGTCTGAAGAAGGTTCATCGTGATTCTCGTGTGGCGGCCGAATTATCCGATACCTGTTCGGGTGTCAACCCTTTTGCTGGTCCTGGTGGGGCTACCATCAGAACTTCTTCGCCGGAAAGCAGCACGACCGGCACGCTATGGCCGGCAACCCGCCCCGGAACCATACCCTGGCGCAGACGACGCACCTCCCCGTCGCTGAGCTGTAGCGCGGGCAGATGCTGGAGCAACCGCAACGGCGGCTGCAACCAGCGTCGCAAGCTCTCCTCTACCTGTTCACGGGGAAGCCAGGGTATACGCTGCTCTCCTCGTGCGGGTCTCAACACCTTTGTCCAGACCGGATCCCCGGCGGCAGCCTCGGCCAGCTGCGAAAGGGTCATGGCCCCGGGGAGCACAAAGTCCCCGGATCGGGTGCGCCGAAGGGCTTCGAGGTGGGCCACGGTGCCCAGGGCCACACCCAGCTCCTCGGCCAGCACCCGCGCATAGGTGCCCCGGCTGCAGCGGATCAGCACCCGCAGGCGCCCCTCTTCCAGCTCCAACAGCTCCATGCTGTACACTTCGATGGGTCGGGCCGCGACCGTGACTTCCTTCCCCGCACGTGCATAGTCATAGAGTGGACGTCCCTGCACTTTGATGGCAGAGTATCGGGGCGGCATCTGCATCCGCTTGCCGACAAAAGTAGCAACCACCTTCTCTACCTGTTTACGCTCCAGCGTCGGGACCGGCTTCTGCTCGATCACCGTTCCGGTGGGGTCACCGGTGTCCGTCGCTTCCCCGAGCCGTACCCAGGCGTCGTACTCCTTCAGGCTCTCGTCAAGGTATTGAATGAGCCGCGTCGCTTTTCCCAAGGCCAGCGGAAGAACGCCCGTTGCAAAGGGATCCAACGTTCCGGTGTGACCGACCTTGGGGGCACCGGTAACCGCGCGCACCACCGCCACCACATCGTGGGAGGTAAGTCCGGGGGGCTTGTCTACGACCAGAAAACCGTCAAGCATCCTTGGCTCCTGGCTCTTCGCTGTCCTCGGCGGGGGGGGGCAGATGCGCCAGGAGGTCCTGGATCCGCTCCGAGTGCTCAAAGTTCAAATCCCGTTCAAAACGCAGCTCGGGTGCGTGGCGGATCTGCAGGGTACGTCCGATGGGGCCACGCAGCTTTTTGGCAACGTGATCCAGTCCTTCCTGCAGACCCGGGCTGTGCTTTCCGCCCAGCGGCACGTAGCGCACGCGTGCCACCGAAAGATCGTCGTTCAACCGAACTTCTGTGATACTGATCGGAACAACGCGCGGATCCTTGGCCTCCGTCAGAAGGAGCATGGCCAGCTCCTTGGCGATGATCGAGGCGATACGCTCGGTGCGACGACTCATGGGAACCTCAAGGGGCGGCCCCCTAACATGGATCGGCGCAACGGACCCCCGCGAAAGAATGGCCGCTCGGGGTGGGGTGAATATATTGCGACATAGGAGGGGCCATGGGCATCGCGCAGAAGCTGATGGGGAAGGTCAAGAAGGGCATGGGGCGCTATGGTGAAAAAGTGGTGGCGATGATGGCGGATACTTCCTCCGATGCGCCTACCCGTTTTTCGGCGCCCAAACGGGATCTCTACGAGAAGTTGGAGGCGGAGCGGAAGCAGTTCACCGAGCCCAAGTCCGGCTAGGAGCCGGTCGGCCCGCGCTTCCCAGCCGCGAATTTGGCAGGACCGCAGGCGGTAGGCTACATGGCCAGCCTGTACAGGGAGGGTGGATGAGCGAGCGCACCGTCGAAGCTTTTCTGGCGAAGTTCAACCCCGAAGATGCGACCTTCAAGCTCTTGACCACGCTTGTGGGTGTGGTTCCTGGCTCCCCCGACATCATCTACTACCAGAATATCGACGAGGCGCGTCTTTTGGTGGCCTCCGAGCTGGATGATGAGGGTCTGGAGCGTGCACGTGGGCTGCTGAAGACGGCCGCCTTTCAGCAGGCGATCGATGTGGCTGACGCCATCGATCACGGGGATGTGGGGATTACCGTTCTGACCGGAATACGTTCGGCGCTCACCTTTTTCTTTGGTGACAAGAGCAAAGCGCTGGATACCGATGCTCAGCAGGGCGCAGATGCGGTGCTGAAGGCGGCGGGGATCGCCTGGATGACCCACCGCCTCTTCAGCGGCTCTGTGCCGGAAAAGGTGGAAAAGCTGCGCTCTCTTCCCAGTGGAAAGGCACTTCTGACCTGGTATGCGGCCGTGGAAGTGTGCCTCCCCTTTGCCGACGATCTGGCGCTGGGGGCCGGCTCGATGTTGAACGCACTGATGCAGAAGTACGGTGCGGGAAACCTGAAGAAGTTGGATGCCATTGCCGGGGGTGGAGCAGCGGAGGCTGCCGGTGGCATGCTGGGGGGACTCACGCAGCCCATCGAAGAGATGATCCAGGTTGTCAGTGTACATACCAAGACCATCGCTGAGCAGGCCCGGGCCTATCTACCCCCGGCGATCAGCACCGCCGGTACGGTGGCGGGGGCGGTGGCCACCGCAGCGGATGCGATGCCGGTCTATCGCCTCCTCGTTGCCCGTCTGGCGATTGAAGCTGCACTTCTGGAGGCGAAGTCATGAGCACCCTGCTCTCGGAACAGCTCTCCTCCTTCTCGGAAAACGACTACGCGGTGCGTGCGGTGCGTGGGCTTTTGGGGGTCCTGCCCTTTGTGCCCGATTGGCGCCACCCCGGCACGCTGGCTCAAGCCGCGGCCCGCCTGGATTCTTCCCTGGCCGAGCGTGTTGCGGCGCGTGCCGACGCGCTCTCGCGGGAGGCGCCGATGCAGGCCGCACTCAACGCCTTTGAACTTCTGGACAAGGGTGACAAGGGCATCGCCATTTTTTCTGGCCTGAAGGCGGGCTATCAGGGTCTGAAGGGTCAGGATGGCGCGCTGGAAGTGGATCCGCAGCAGGCCGCCGACGCGGGGCTCAAGGCTGCAGGCATTGCCTATGCGGCATGGAAGCTTTTTCCTGGAACAACGCAGGAAAAAGCGCAGGCTCTGCTGGCGTCGGAAAGTGGGCGTAGCCTGCTGGCCTTCTATGTGGCGGTGGATGTGGTGCTCCCCTTTGCGGACAATGCTGCTTCGGGCGGCGTAGGGGCAATGACCGGGATCATTGAGAAATATTCTGCGGAGAATGCGGCACGGCTTGCGCCGATCGCCGGGCCGGAAGTGGCGGAAGCGGCAGGGATGTTGGCTGCGCTCTCGGGCACACTCTCCGGTCTGGTGGGTCAGGCGGCGACTTTTGCGCAGCCCCTCTCGGCCTGGGCACAAGAAAAACTGCCAGGAATGCTGGGAACTGCCGACAAGATCACCGGTGTGGTTGCCACTGCGGTGGATACGCTGGCCACCTATCGCTATCTGGGCGCCGCCCTTGTTGCGGAAGTACTGCTTCAACGAGCACTTCTGGAAGTGCGTGCCGAGGTAGCCGAAGAGAAGGCCGCCGAGGCCCGTCGTCTTGCTGAGGAGGAAGCCCGCCGCCTCGCGGAGGAGGTCGAGCGGAAGCGGAAGGAAGAAGCAGCCGAAGCTGCCCGGAAGAAGTTGGCGGAGGAAGAGGCGGAACGTCAGCGCCAGGCGGAGGCCGAGCGAAAGAGAAAGGTGGAAGAGGAGGCGCGCCTCCGGGTGGAGGAGGAGCAGCGTCGCCGGGATGCCTCCAAGCAGCGAGAGGACTACAGCCTGGATGAGCCCGAAGCCGCGGCCACCCTTGGGAACAGTCCGATCAAGTATTCCCGCAGTACCGATGCAGCGCCCCAGGCCGATGCCGCCCCGGCCCGTAAAGGCTGTATGGGCTGCATGGGCCTGATCCTGGGCCTCGTGTTGCTGGGCACCGCCACGGCAGCTTGGGCAGCCTGGTAAGGCTGCCTCTCCGCGTTTTTTTGCCAAACCAAGGATGCCGGGAGGAACCGGGGAGAGGCCAGAGCGCCGCCCCCTCCCCCGTCATCCCCGGATTGCCGCGACCACCTTGTCCATGCTGGCCTTGGCGTCGCCAAAGAGCATCCGGGTGTTTTCCACGAAGAACAACGGATTTTCCACGCCTGCGTAGCCGGCGGCCATCCCGCGCTTCAATACCACCACGGTCTTCGCTTTCCAGACCTGCAACACCGGCATTCCGTAGATCGGGCTGCTTGTGTCGGTCTCGGCACCGGGGTTGACGATGTCGTTGGCTCCGATAACCAGCACCAGATCCGTGCTCGGAAAATCGGCGTTGATTTCGTCCATTTCCAGGACGATATCATAAGGCACACCGGCCTCGGCCAGCAGCACGTTCATATGGCCCGGCAGACGTCCGGCCACGGGGTGAATGGCATAGCGCACGTCCACACCTTTCTCCCGCAACAACTTGGAGAATTCGTGGACCACATGCTGAGCGCGCCCCACCGCCATCCCGTAGCCGGGCACGATGATGACCGATCGGGCGGTCTTGGCGGCCTCGGCCACGGCGGCCGCATCCATGGCGCGCACCTCGCCCGCCGGCTCACCACTCCCCTTGGCTGGGGCCTGCCCACTCTCGGTTCCGAAGCCGCCAAACACCACATTCCAGATGGAGCGGTTCATAGCTTCGCACATGATGATGGACAGGATCGCACCCGAGGAGCCCACCAGCGCACCCGTCACGATGAGCAGATCGTTGGACAGCAGAAAACCTGCTGCTGCCGCCGCCCATCCCGAGTAGCTGTTGAGAAGCGAGACCACGACCGGCATATCTGCCCCGCCGATGGCCATCACGAGGTGTACCCCCAACAGGCTGGCGAGCAGGGTCATACCCAGCATCAGATACAGGGGTAGACCGTGGTGATCCCCGGCCAGGAGCCCGGTGACGTATGGAATCGCCATCCCGACGATCGCAAGGCCCACGGCCGCATTGAGCACATGCCGTCCGGGCAACAACAGCGGCCGTCCAGAAATGGACCCGCGAAGTTTCCCCCAGGCGATGATCGACCCGGTAAATGTGACTGCACCAATGGCGATACCCGCCCAGGTTTCCAGCCCGTGGACCACCAATGCGCCGCCTTTGAGCGAGGGATTCGGCTCCAGGTGGCCCGCGATGCCCACCAGCACGGCGGCCAGCCCCACAAAGGAGTGCAGAATGGCCACCAGCTCGGGCATGGCGGTCATGGCAACCCGTGCGGCCAGCACCGAGCCGATTGCACCGCCAATCACGACGGCGCCGATCAGCAGCGCATAGCTTTCCACGTTCGGATGTAGCGCCGTTGCCACGAAGGCAAGGGCCATCCCAATCACGCCATAAAGGTTCCCATTTCGCGCCGTCTCTTGACGTGACAAGCCCGAAAGGCTGCGGATGAAGAGCATGGCCGAGCCCAGGTAGGCCGCCGTGAGCATACTGGTCTGCATCAGCTCCCCTCCTTCCGAAACATCGCCAACATCCGATGGGTGACCCGGAAGCCACCCGCAATATTGATACTGGCCACAAGCACGGCCACCGCGCCAAGGATGGAAGCCACGCTCAAACTTCCCTCTCCAGCCGCCAACATTCCCCCAACCAGGATGATCCCGGAGATGGCGTTGGTCACGCTCATCAGCGGGGTGTGCAGCGCGGGAGAAACCGACCATACCACCTGCCAGCCCACAAAGCAGGCCAACACAAACACCGTAAAGTGCTGGAGGAAGTCACCCGGCGCGTAGACCGCCAACACCGCCAGGACCACGGCAGTGATCAGCCCAAGGGCCCTGCCCCCTGGAGTGGCTGCTTTCGGAGCATGTCCGTGCCCTTTGGCCTTTCCATGCGACTTTGCGGGGGCGACTGTAGTGGGGGCTACAACTTGTGGCTCTTCCACCTTGGGAGCCGGTTTTGGGGCGGCGGGTGCCTTGGGGGCCTCTTTCTGCGCCCGCGGGGTCACCGGGTAGCGCACCTGCCCTTCCTGCACCACCAGCGCCTGGTAGATCACCTCATCTTCCAGGTCGATCTTGAACTTTTCCTTGCCACCCATGTCGGTCAGGAGGTGGCACAGGTTCGAACCCAGGAATTGGCTGGCGTGGGTGGGCAGGCGGCTGGGCAGATCCAGGTGACCCACCATGGTCACGCCCCCATCCACAACTACTTTTCCTGGCTGCGTAAGTTCACAATTCCCACCCTGCTCCGCAGCAAGGTCCACGACCACCGAGCCGGGCCGCATGGCCCGCACCATCTCGGTGGTGATCAAGGTTGGCGCACGCTTTCCGGGGATCAACGCCGTGGTGACGATGATGTCCACTTCCTTGGCCTGCTGCAGGAAAAGCGCCATTTCCGCAGCGATAAAGGCGGGGCTCATCTCCTTGGCGTAGCCGCCCGCAGCCTCCCCCTCCTCCTGGATCTCCACGGTCAGGAAGCGGGCTCCCATACTCTCCACCTGCTCCTGCGCCGCTTTCCGCACGTCGAAGGCGCGTACTTCTGCACCGAGACCGCGTGCCGCACCGATGGCGGCCAACCCGGCCACCCCGGCACCAATCACCAGCACCTGGGCAGGCCGGGTCTTCCCTGCAGCGGTGATTTGCCCAGCAAAGAAGCCGGTATAGGCGTTGGCGGCCTCCACAATCGCCCGATAGCCGGCGATGTTGGCCATCGACGAAAGCACATCCATCTTCTGGGCGCGGGAGATACGCGGGATCTGGTCCAAGGCGATGGCTGAGGCGCCCCGGGCGGCAATGGCGGCCAGCAGCTCGCGGTTCTGGGCAGGCCAGAGCAGGCTGATGAGCAGGTTTTTGTCCAGCAGCGCCACCTCGTCCGGCTTCGGTGCCCGCAGCTTCAGGACCAGATCCGAGGACCAGATCGTGGCCGGATCGGCGCTGATTTCGGCACCCGCCGTCTCGTAGAGGGCGTCGGGTAGCTGGGCCTCTTCGCCGGCCCCTGCCTGCACCCGCACCGAAAAGCCCATACTGCGAAGCTTTTTTACCGTGTCCGGAGTGGCGGCTACCCGCCGCTCACCCTCGTGGACTTCCTTCGGAATCCCGACCCACATGCAGCACTCTCCGCGGCCGCGAAGTGTGCCACATTCCGGGCCGTCGTGTAGCTCCGCCTACCCTTGCGGGAAGGCATCACGAATTTTCGCGGTAGACCGCAGAAAAAATCGACCGACCGGAAGAATTTTTCCTGCGGCGTGGTCGATCCTGGGTCCACGATCTGGCGCGTTTCCCCAAACTCTTGACGCGTCAATCGCTGGAGGCTTCTTCCAGGAAAGAACGGGTGGTCGCGTGCTGGGGGTTTCCGAAGACCTGGGACGGTGGGCCGTGCTCCACGTCGTAGCCCTCCGCAAAAACATGCACATGCGTAGACACATTTTTGGCAAAGTTCATGGAGTGGGTCACGACGATCATCGTCTGTCCCTGGCGGGCCAGATCGCTCATGACCGCCAACACCTCGTTGGCCATCACCGGGTCCAGCGCCGAGGTGGGCTCGTCGAACAGGATTGCTTCCGGACGCATCACCAGGGCGCGAGCGATAGCGACCCGCTGCTGCTGCCCGCCGGAAAGGTCACGCGGCAGCGCATTCGCCTTCTTGGACAGGCCCACCCGGTTCAGCATCTCCATCGCCCGCTCGATTGCCTTGTCCCGAGGTTCCCCCAACACCTGAACAGGTGCTTCAATGCAGTTTTCCAGCGTGGTCAGGTGGGGGAACAGATTGAATTGCTGAAACACAAAACCCACCGTTCGCCGCACCGCCTCCAGCTTTTTGGCGTCCCGACGGGGGTGGGTATCGGGGGTGAGGCTGTGGGGCCCCACCTGTACCTCGCCTCCCTGGAACATCTCCAGTCCGTTGATACAGCGGAGGAAGGTACTTTTTCCACCACCGGAGGGCCCGATGATTGCGGCCACCTCCCCGGTCTTCACTTCCAGGGAGATACCCTTGATAACGTCGAGAGTACCGTGGCGTTTGAACAGATTATTGATCCGGATCATGCGGACTCCCGGGCGAGCGTCTTCTCCAGGCGGCGGGCCAGAAGGGACATGGGGTAGCTCATCAGCAGGTAGAGGACGGCCGTCAGCACCATCAGCTCGATCAACGACTGCACGTTGTTACGCGACAGGATGGAGAAACGTTTGGTCAACTCCACAATGGTGACGACGGAGCAGACCGAAGTATCCTTGAACATCGCGATAAAATCGTTCATCACCGGCGGGATAACGATGCGGAAGGCCTGCGGAACGATGATCCGACGCAGGGCCTGCGTGCGGCTCATGCCCAGCGAGAGTGCAGCCTCCATCTGTCCGGTGGGGATGGCCTGGAGCCCCGCCCGATAGATCTCCGATTCATAGGCCGAGTAGTTCACTGCCAGCCCGATGATGGCCGTCGCGAATGCGGGAATGGTGATGCCCAGCTCGGGAAGGAAGTAGAAGATGAAGTAGAGCTGAAGCATCAGCGGCGTTCCCCGCAGACCTTCCACATAGGCGGTCAGCGGAACCTGGATCCACACCGGCCCGTACAGGCGGCCGACCGCGATGGCCATGCCGATGATGATGGCCAGGGGGAAGGAGATGGCGGAGAGCACCACCGTCATTCCCGCAGCAGTGGTCAGATAGCCAGCAAATTCCACAACTTTGTCGAACTTGGAGGACTCCTCGCCCTCTTTGACCTCCTCGGCAGTGACGGCGGGACCGGTCTTTTCTTCGGTCTGGGCTTCCAGTACCGAGTTGTAGCCGTAGAAGCGACCACTTTCGATGATCTGCTTCAGGATCTCCTGATCCTTGTTCCACATTCCGTAGCGGGTGTAGATTTTCTCCAGGTCCCCACTGCGGAACATCACCATGATGGCTTCGTTCAGCTTCTGGATGAGTGCGTCGTCACCCTTACGTACATAGATGACGTAGTAGCCAGGAGAAACGGGGTCTCCTGCCATACGCAGTTTCGGGAAGTCCTTGATGTAGAAGCTGGCGATGGGGGTGTCCTGCAGCGTCAGGTCCAGCTTGCCGGTCTCCACCTCGCGCATGGAGTCCGTGACCCCGTCGTAAGACGCAAGGTCCACGTTTACGTAACCTGAGAGGTATTCTTCGGCTGCAGAGCCAGAGAGTACACCGGCTTTCCACTTGCTCCCATCGGGCTTGGGCTTTTCGAGGTCCGCCCAGCCTTTGATCTGCCCCTTTTCGCTGACCATGAGCTGCAGCGCGTAGACATAATAGGGAATGGTAACGCCCATGTCCTTGGCGCGATCCGGCATCCACTCGTAGCCGTTCATCACGATGTCGACTTTTTTCGCCTGGAGCATGCTGGGCAGCGCATCCCACTGCGACTGCTGAAACTCGACCTTCACCCCCATGTAGTCGGCCATTTTGGCCGCCATGTCTACTTCAAAGCCGATCATCACCTCCTGGTTCTCTTCGCTGGGGAAGATGTAGGGGGCGCCGCCTTCCTGGTCCGCGCCCCAGAGCAGGGTGCCGTTGGCCTTCGCTTTCTGCCAGGTATCTTCTGGGGTCTGTGCTCGGGCGGGTGTGCCAAGGAAGAAGGAGCAGAGGAGCGTAAAGACGATCCAGAGATGGGTCAGGGGGCGGGGAAGCGCCCGGGGCTGAGGGGTGGTCAATTCCTGTGTTTTCCTCCTGTTGGAGAGCGATCGTTAAGAAAATACCTTAGAGGTCGATGCCCAGGGCCAGACCCACATTGACGGGCGTGGGCCGCCCGGTGGCTGTCACCAACGAAGGTGCGACCCACCGGGCAACTTCGCCGTGCGCGCGCACATAGAAGAAGTTGTAGGACCACCCGACGCCCATGCCGGCCATTACCGTGTCCACCGCCGTCTTCGACACGCCCAGGTAGAAGTCGTTGTAGCGGGCGCCTCCAAAGGCACCTTCTACCTTGGCATCAACCACGAAGGAGGCCGGAAGCTCCTGCTCCAGCCCGATGCCAACGGTGCCGTACCAGCCACCGGGCGCAGCGATCAGGTCCACGGAATGCCCCGTATAAAAGGAGACCGGACCTACCGGAATCGCCAAAGTGGCCCCGGCTTCCGCAGTACTGGCGCCGATGTCGGTGGGGTAGACGTAGCCGGTGAGGGCCGGAGTCAACTCCACCGGGCCCAGGTAAAAGGTCCACTGAGCGGCCGGGTCCATTTCAAAAATGGCGCTTTCATCGCCGGGCATCGGCACGCTGGTCCACAAGGAGATCTGCCCGTCCTTCCACCACAGCCAGCCCGAGGGCTGCACCACGGGGAGATCCGAAAAGACCAGCCCTCTCCAGAGATAGCGCAGGTTGGTGTCCACTTCGACGCCGCCTCCCCATTCCGGTTCGTCCTGCGCGAAGGCAGGGAGGGTTGCGGCAAGAAGCAGAGACAGAACCATAAGACCTCCATCGACCTCCAGCCTACCAGTCAATCTCCCCAATTTCAAGACGTCGGCAGAGAAGGTGGACGGCGGCAGTCGTGGCGGCTGGTTAAGTACGGTGGATGCCTACCCTTGAATTACTTCCTGAAGACTTTTCACCGACGGAGCGCCAACGTGGTCTGGATGTGATGCGCAACTACGAAGGCAGGCTGATCGAGGGTGCTGGCCCCGAATTTGACAGGGCCTACGGTGCACTTTGGGAGGAGTTCGGAGAAAAGGGGGAGCTCGAGAGTCGGGCGGTACTTTTGGATGATCTGGCAGGGCC
Organism: uncultured Pseudomonadota bacterium; assembly: GCA_903891165.1. Classification (GTDB taxonomy): domain Bacteria; phylum Myxococcota_A; class UBA796; order UBA796; family SXON01; genus CAITDR01. The sequence goes on along the minus strand of CAITDR010000697.1, from coordinate 203 downwards.
GCGGCCGCGAAATGGCGGTGTGGTGCGCTACCACCTGATGAGCTTCCACGAGGGAGAGCAGCTGGTGGGTATCCGCGATGTCTTCTCGGTGTGTTTTCCCAGTCGGAAGTTCTGCTATGTCCTTCTCTCTCACTCCCTTGTGATGCCCCAGTGGCGACGCTCCGGGGTGGCCACCTTGATCCGGGCGGCACCGGCGGCGGCGG
>CAITDR010000696.1 GCA_903891165.1 uncultured Pseudomonadota bacterium | reverse complement strand
TGGCCCTTGAGGGGACCAGCATCTCCGTCGCCAAAGGTGAGTTCGCCGCAGTCGTGGGTCCCTCGGGCTGCGGCAAATCCACCCTGATGAAGCTCGTCACCGGCCTGGTGAAGCCCACCTCCGGCAAGGTGATCGTGGACGGCGCCCCGGTCACCGGGCCGGTCAAACTGGCGGGCATGGCGTTCCAGAACTCCAATCTGCTGCCCTGGCGCACGGTGATCGACAATGTCCTGCTGCCGCTGGAAATCGTGGAGCCCTATCGCTCCAACTTCCGCGCCAAGAAGGACGAGTACCGCGCCCGCGCCGAAAAGCTGCTGGACACCGTGGGCCTCAAAGGCTTTGGCGACCGCTTCCCCTGGGAGCTTTCGGGCGGCATGCAGCAGCGCGCCTCACTATGCCGCTCGCTGATCCATGAACCCGCGCTGCTGATGCTCGACGAGCCCTTCGCGGCGCTGGACGCCTTCACCCGCGAGGAGCTGTGGTGCGTGCTACGCGATGTCTGGCAGCGACACGGCTTCACCGTGGTGCTGGTGACCCATGACCTGCGCGAGGCGGCTTTTCTAGCGGACACGATCCATGTGATGAGCACCCGCCCCGGCTGCATCATCGAGACGCGGACCGTGTCCATTCAAAGGCCCCGCGAGCTGGAAGTCTGCTACGAGCCGGAATTCTCGGCGCTGGTGCTGGCTTTGCGAAACAAGATCGCGGAGGCACGCAAGACATGACACGCAGAATCGAAATCCTCGCGCCCTGGATCTTCACCATTGGGCTCTTCTTAATCTGGGAAGCGGCGTGCCGCATGTTCAAGGTGTCAAGCATCATCCTGCCCGCCCCCACGGAAATCTATGCGGCAGCCGTGCGCTACTGGTCGCCCCTGATGAAGAACGCATTCGTGACGCTGTGGACCACGTTGGCGGGCTTCCTCATGGCGGTTGGCTTTGGCCTGCTTCTGGGCCTCTTGGTAGGCTGGTCGCGCACCATCTATCGCGGGCTCTACCCCGTGATGATCGGCTTCAATTCGATCCCGAAGGTGGCTGTGGTGCCTATCCTGGTGCTTTGGTTTGGTATTGGAGAGGTGCCCGCCATCCTGACGGCCTTCCTCATCTCCTTCTTCCCCGTGGTGGTGAATGTTGCGACGGGCCTCGCCACCATAGAGCCGGAGCTGGAGGATGTGCTCAGGGCGCTTGGCGCCTCCAAGCTCGATGTCATGCGCAAGGTCGGCATTCCAAGGGCCATGCCCTATTTCTTCGGCTCCCTGAAGGTGGCGATCACCCTCGCCTTCGTAGGCGCGGTGGTGTCGGAGACCATCGCCGCCAATGCGGGGCTGGGCCATCTGATGACCCAGGCGGGCTCGAACTTCCAAATGCCGCTCGTCTTCGCCGGACTACTGTTGCTGGCTATCGAGGGTATCGGTATGTACGCTGTCACCGCCTGGCTTGAAGGCCGTATGACCGGCTGGGCCTTCCGCTCTCAGCAGAGCGCGGGGGGGTAGGTTACTGGGCTTACCCACAAGCCGGGTCCTGTGCAACCGGATGCATCCTTGATAGAAAAGACCGCTGACGTGGGTGACACAACCAGGCGAAACGGCATATGCGCCGTTACAATGGAATACCAAAAGGTCACCTCTATTTGTTCCCCAAAGAGTATGAATGGCGGTTCAATCATCGCCCAGCCAGCAATCTCTTGAAGACCATCTCAGAACGGGTCAAAATGTGAATACTGAAAACTTAT
>CAITDR010000695.1 GCA_903891165.1 uncultured Pseudomonadota bacterium | reverse complement strand
GCGAGGTGTGTGCGTCCTCGGTGACGGTCTCGGTGGCGATGCCCCCCACCGACTCCAGTGCCTTCCGACGGATCACCGCGCAGGAACCGCAGAAGAAGGCACTGTTCCAGAAGTCGTTGCCCTTCTGGATCAGGTGATAAAAGAGCATCTGCTCGGCGGGGGCGCGGCCCTCCAGGTAGAGGTTCCGCTCGAAGGCGTCGGCATTGTAGAAGTGGTGGGGCGTCTGCACCAGCGCCACCTTCGGATCGTCAAAAAAGCCGACAGTCGTCTGTAAAAAGGAGGAGACCGGCACGTGATCCGCGTCAAAAAAAGCGACCAGCTCCCCCTGCGTCCGACGTAGAGCGTAGTTCAGGTTACCAGCTTTGGCATGCGGGTGAAGATCCCGGCAGATGCGGGTGACGCCCAGCTCCCGGCAAAGCTGCTCTCGCTCCCGACGCAGGCTCCGATGTCTCTCTGCTTCTTCCGGGTTGTCCGGGTGATCCTCCTCCTCCACCCGGCTGTCATCCAACAGATAGATTTTTTTGTATGGATAGCGGATCTGCAGCGCCCCGATCAGGGTCCGACGCAGGATCTCCGTCCCCTCGGTGTAGCAGGGCACCAGGATGTCCACCGTCGGCAGGGAAAGATCATTCAGATCGATGGGAACAGGCGTGCGCTCCCGATGTACGGCGGTCTGAAAATAACCACCCATCAACACAAAAAAGGCGTAGCCTTCGGCCAGAAGCAGGGCCAGGGAGATCAGGGTGTCGGGTACTTCGGAGGTGGCCCACTGAAAGCGCCCCTCCACGTTGAACCTGGGGATGCCCTCCAAGGCCAGGGTATCGGTCAGCCGCCAGAGGTAGTAGCGGGTGGAGCCGGCGGCGGAGATCAACATCGCGGCAATACGATACTCGGGGAAGAGCCAGAGCGACAAGAGCCCCACCCCCACCAGCACCAGCGACTGCGCCTCCTCGCCACTGCTATCCAGGCGCACCAAGGAAAAAAGACCCAGCGCAAGCAGAGTACCTACGACCACAGATGCGATGGCAAGAGGCCGATCCCAGAAGGAGGCCGCAGGGGCCTTCATCAGAAAAAGTCCGCCACGATCTCGTCGATGGTACGTTGCAAGTCCCGATCATCCGTGAGTGTGCGCGTGAAGGCGGCACGGGCGGCTTTCCGGGGATCCACCCCCGCATGGACCAGCCGTGCACAATAGACAAGAAGACGGGTAGATGCCCCCTCCTCCAGGCCCCGATCGGTGAGGTTGCGGATTTTCTGGCCCACTTTGACCAGACGCCCAGCACGCTCGGCGTCGATACCCGTCTCGCGCACCAGGATCTCCCGCTCCACTTCCAGGTTGGGATAGTGGAAGTCCAAGCTTACAAAACGCTGTCGAGTGGAGGGCTTCATCTCCTTGATCGCCGACTGGTAGCCGGGGTTGTAGCTGACTACCAACATAAATGAATCGGGTGCTTTTAAGATCGTCGCCAGGCGATCCACCGGAAGGATACGACGATCATCGGTGAGCGGATGGATCACCACAAGGGTATCCTTCCGCGCCTCCACCACCTCGTCCAGGTAGACGATGGCGCCGTGGCGCACCCCGGCGGTCAGCGGGCCATCCACCCAGATGGTCTCGTCGCCTTCCAAAAGAAAACGGCCCAGCAGATCAGAGGAAGACAAGTCATCGTGACAGGCGACGGTGATCAGCGGTCTTCCCAATTTGTAGGCCATATAGGAGACAAAGCGGGTCTTCCCACTCCCGGTGGGTCCCTTCAAAAGAACGGGAACCTGGGTCTTCCAGGCAGTTGAAAAAATCTCCACCTCCTCGGCCTGAGGCACATAGAAGGGTTCCCTGGAAATCTGAAAATCCTCGACCGGAGGGGTGAGCTGGCGCATTCCTGCTGCTTAACCCGTAGACCGGCTCCTCCGCCTGCGCGATAATCGGGCATGACCCCAGCGCAGCTCAACCAGATCCTTGCCGACCGCCACCCCGCCGCCCGTGCGCTGCTCTCGCCCCTGGGCGAGCGGGCTGCCCTTCCGCTGGGCATTCCTCAGCAGGCTGCGCAGGCCAAAGATTGTCTGCGCAAGGCGACGATTGGAGAGATCACCGACGGGGCCGGCAATCCGCTGGTGCTGCCGTCCTTGGCCGAGCACTACGTGGGACTGGACCTACGGCGGGCCTTCCGCTACGCCCCGCAGCCCGGCCAGCCGGAATTGCGTACTCAGTGGCGACGTAGAATCGTAGAAGAGGGCGTGGTCGCCTCCCTTCCGGTGGTGACCACCGGGATCTCCCACGCCATCTCGCTCTGCGCGGAGCTTTTTACCGGACCCGATCGTCCGTTGATTCTGGGCACCCCCTATTGGGACAACTACGACAACCTGTTTACGCTGCACGCCGGGGCGCCCATCCTGACCTATTCCACCTATGGGGACGATGGTTTTTACAACATCGCAGGGGTGAAGAAAGTTCTTGCAGAACTTGAAGGGCCGGCCACGATCATCCTGAATTTCCCCAACAATCCGACGGGCTATAGCCTGCGGACGGCGGAGGTGGAGCCGCTGCTGCAGCTCCTCTGCGCGCACCCCCATCCGCTCTGTGTACTTCTGGATGATGCTTATGCAGGTTTACACTATGAGGCCGACGTGTACCGGCGCAGCCTGTACAGCGAGCTGGTCCGCCGCGCCGATCCTAAAAAGCTGCTGGTCTGCAAGGCCGACGGCGCCACCAAGGAGCTGGTTTTTTTCGGCGGACGTGTCGGCTTCCTGACCTTTTCGGCGGACGGTCCCGCCGGGGCGGCACTGGAGGAGAAGGCAGCGGCGCTGATCCGCGCCACCATTTCGAGCGGCTGTGCGGCGTCGCAGGAGCTGGTGTTGGAAGCCCTGAAATCGCCGAGCCTCCCGGCAGAGGTGGAGAAGGTGCGCCGAATTCTGGAGGGCCGGTACAAGGCGCTGAAGGCCGCGCTGATCGCCGAGAAGATCCCCTTTGCCCCCTTCAATTCTGGCTGTTTTGCGATGCTCTATGTGCAGGAGGATTGCGAGCTGCTGCGCCAGCGCCTGATCCACGAGCAGTCGGTGGGGGTGATCGCCGTGCCCCAGGCGAACGCCCTGCGCATCGCCTTCTGCTCGATGGAGGAGGAAGATATTCCGGATTTGGTGCAGCGGATTGGGCGGGTGTTGTGAGCGGAGGGCGCTCACTGCGACTTCCAAGCAGGACGTGGTGGACGCGCTCGGGAACTGAGGTCTCGGGCGACCAGAAGGCTGTGGCTGTGGATCCACGTTTTTCCCGCCATGGTACCTTTGCGAAGGGGGGAGAAAGGATTCCTTTGGTTAAAGGATGCCCCTGGGGGGGGCTACCAGCGCACCGTGTCGTCCACCCACACCGCCAGGTTCGGCTGGGCGGGATACCGGAACGGGGTCGGAAGTCCTTGCACCGCCCGGTCCATCTGAAGACTCACCCACGAGGGGTTGATCTCCTTCCAGAGCTCGATCGGGATCCAGTTGCGGAAATCAATGGGTGGTTGGGGGGACGCCGCCCAGGTTCGTACCAGCGTAGCCGCAGCTTCATCACCGCCTATCGCCCGGCAAAGGGTGTCTGCCTCTTGGGTCAAGAGCCCCGGAACCAGGCTCGCGGAAGTGGGGTATTGCACCACCCATTCACATCTCAGGAGCGGTGCATACCCTCCCCAATTCGATTTGCCGCTGAGCTGCAACAGTAACTGGCTTGCGATGTCGTCCTCGATCTGGTGGTCACGAAGCTGAAAAGCGACTGCCCATGCCCTGGCAAACGGATCCTCCCCGGCGGCCCATTTCTCTACTTCCGGCGGGGCGGGCTTTGCGTGTACGTAGAGCCATGCCGCTAATTCCGTGCGCGCTCCCCGGCCTGGTGGGGGGGCGTTTACCCTCTCTGCTACTGCTTGAAACAGCTCTGGAGTGGGTTCCAGACTCTTAATTGCGTAGACAAATGTTGGCCAATGCTGATTCATGCCTACTGTCCGTTGTAGTCTCTGGCGCAGGGTGGTGCCACTATTTTCTGTAATCCAAGTCCGAAATTGAAGCCGAAGCTCGGCCTGCTCATCGGCACTCCCATTCCAGCCGTCACCGGGAAAGGAAGATGTCGGATCCAGCTCGTAGAGGAGGGTTGCGGCCACATTACTCACCCGATACCAGGTCCGAGGCGGCGCAAAGGTACGGACGGCGTGCCAGGCGTGGACAAAGTGAGAATCAAAGAGCAGATTTTCCAGCGATCCGAGGGTGCCCGGGTCCGGATCCATCGCCAGCAGCGTGGCGTAGGGATTCAACCGTTTGGGCTTTGACATAAAACAACTGTAGTCGCTGGCAAAGTCGATCCAGCCGGGATCCATCAGCTGCTGGCAGGCCATGTGAGGCAGCCGGGCCACCAACCAGTCCGCCTGCTCGGCTGGCGAAAGGGCGGCGGCGATCTGCGGCCATGCCTCCGCTTCTGGAAGCGCGGGAAGGGTCTGGGGGTGCAGGATCTGTTCCCGGAGCTCCAGGACCACGGCGCGATCGCGGAATTCACGCCATCGGGGTGCGGCGAGATAGCGCAGGTGATGGAGCGCCGCTGCATCCCGCTCCTCCGCCCATGCGTCGGCCATCGCAAACCAGTGGCGCCAGAAATTGTGGGGAAGGGGGTGGGAATCCACTGCTTCGGGCATGCTGGAATTGTAGTCTCACCATGCCATATTGTCCAGGTTACTACCGCAACAACTCCAGCACCCGATCCGGCCCCACCACGTCCTCAGCGTCCTGGTCCCCCTTCACCCACAGGGCATAGACGACCTTCCTCCCCCGCAAAAAGGGCGCTGAAGCTGCACGACTCTGTAGGTCCGCGCGCCAGCGATCCGCTTCCATCCGCGTGCTCCACTTGACCTCGCCGACCAGCACCGCCTCCCCGTCGAGGGACTCGGCCACCACATCGAATTCCCGAGGACCATCCTTGGTCGTTCCCCACCATCGTGCGGCGGGGCCCCAGCGCCGCCCCCCCAGCTCCAGCCATGGGACCGATGCCCGCGCAAGCTGCTCCCAGGCTGCGGCGACATGCTGGGGAAAAGACTGTTCTATTGTGGCTTCTACTGGAGCCAGCAAGTCACGTTGTAAGAGCGTCCGTGCCGGCAGAACGTAGCGGTACCAGAAGGCCAGGAAGGGGTCAGCGATGTGGTAGAGCGTTCTCTTGCTGTTCTGTTCGTTTTCCCCAAAAGGATGTTCTTTCTCCAGGTAGCCTAGGTCGATCAGGTTGTGGATGGGCCGAGTGAGTGCCCCGGCCGGCTTGCCCATCCGTGCGGCGATTTCGGACAGGCGATGGCATCCGACCCCCACCAGTCCCAGCAACGACGATGCCTGTGCCGGGCTCCGCAGGTCATCCAGCAACAATCCAGGCACTTCGTCGTGCAGGACACCGTGCCGATGCAGTACCAGATCCCGGACGGCTTCCCGTGTATTGGAATAGCGTCGTGCAAGCTCCCAATAGCGCGGCACACCTCCCCAGACTGACCATGCCTCCACTGCGGCGGCGCCCTGCAGGTCCAAGGCGTCCACGATCCATCCCGGCGCCAGCGGGCTGAGCTTCAAAATCTCCTCGGCCCGCCCGTACAGCGGTGCACTCCGGTCGAGAACCAGCCCCTGCATCACGTGTTGGGACGATCCGCACAACAAAAAATGAATTGGTTTTGGACCGGGGCGATCCAGGTGCCGCTGCACGATGCCGGGCAGCTCCGGGCTGGTCGCCACCAAGTAGGGAAATTCGTCCAAAATCAGGTTGATCCGCTGCCCTCGCCCCTCCAGTGCCTGCAAGAGACTGTCCCAGGAGGGGTAGCCGGCCGCGTCAAAACCAGGGAGCACGCGACCAATTTCGGTGGCCAGTGCTTGAAGTTGCAGCCGGGCTTCGCGCTGGTCGGCCAGGAAGTACAGGTCTCCTTCCTGGCAGAGCCGCTGGAGCAGCGTGGACTTGCCACAGCGACGGCGCCCGTAGACCACTGAAAGCTGGGAGTCACGGGCGCGTAGCTGGCGTTCCAGGCGCCGTTGTTCGTCCTGCCGATCCAGAAAGGAGAGCTTCATGAAAGATCATGTAGCTCGAACATCATGTTTGTCGAGCATGTTCTTTCAGGATGGCGGACGTGGTGGACGCGCTCGGGAACTGAGGTCTCGGCCGTCAAGACCAGACGCTCAGCCCAGCGCCATCATGGCTTCCAGAGGCTTCAGCGCCGCAAGACGCAGCTCCTCCCCCATCTCCAGCCGCGGCTGCATGTCGCGCAGGGCCAAGTAGATTTTTTCGAGCGTGTTCCGACGCATATGCGGACATTCGTTGCAGGCGCAGTTCTCGTCCATGCCCGGCAGGGGGATGAGGTTTTTGCCCGGGGCCTGCTTCTTCATCTGGTGGAGGATGCCCGACTCGGTGGCGACGATGAAGGCGGGCGCGTCGGTGCGGGTCACATAGTCCAGCAGAGCCGAGGTGGAACCCACAAAATCGGCGTAGGCCAGGAGCGTAGGCTCACACTCCGGATGCGCCACCACCTTGGCACCGGGGTTGCGCGTCGCAAGCTCGATCAGCTTGCGCTCATTAAACGTCTCGTGGACCTGGCAGGTTCCCGGCCAGAGCTGCATCTGGCGGCCGGTCTGCTTTTGCAGCCAGGCGCCCAGATTACGGTCGGGCGCAAAAATGATCTCCTGCTCTGCCGGAAAAGAGCGGATCACCCGCTCGGCATTGCTGGAGGTACAGATCACATCCGAGATCGCCTTTACGGCAGCCGAACAATTGATGTAGCTGACCACCTTCGCGTTCGGGTGCCGGTCCTTCATGCGCTGCAACAGCGGCGCCGGGCAGGAGTCCGCCAGCGAACAACCGGCTTTCATATCGGGGATCAGCACGGTTCGCGTGGGGTTCAGGATCTTGGCCGTCTCGGCCATAAAGTGGACACCGCAGAAGAGGATCACCTCGGCATCGGTCTTCTGCGCGGCGCGCGCCAATTGTAGGGAATCACCAATATAATCGGCAATATCCTGGATATCCGGCTCCTGATAGTAGTGCGCGAGGATCACCGCCTTGCGGGCTTTGCGCAGCTCGTCGATGGCACCGAGGAGATCGGAGGGGATTTTTTCCATGAGGGCTCCCGAGGGGTGGAAGCTAAGCATGGAGGGGGGGAGGAGCAAGGGGGGAGGAGGCAGCGCGACGGCATCACAATAGCTGGTTGAAGCAGCGCCCACACCATTCCGCCGATGGGGTTGCGGGTGGACAGGGGCGAGACCGGTGGTGAAAGAATCGTCATTCGGTGGCATGATACATCCCGGTATGTATCACCAAAATACATGTGATACCTTATCTTTTGCGACACACCCTCCGTTCCAAAGTGAGTGAGACACGCCGATACACCGCACGATGTATCACACCCCTCCAAGGCACAGGCCGGTCGCCGCCATCCATGTCAACCGCCCGCGATGCTGCTCCTCCTCCTCGCCTGCGCCCCCCCGCACCGAAGACTCCCCCAACCAGAGAAAAACCGACGACAGCAGCATTTCCCCCATCGCCGACGGATGCCGCGCCATCCCGGAGATCCCGACAAAGAACGAGAGCTTCTGCCCTCCTTCCCCAAGCGCGATCGGGGGGGTACCCTAAGGCCGGGCTGCGGCGAACTCACCCCTCAGCGCCCTGAAAGAATACTCTCCTCGCCCACTCCTCTTTCGCCCTCTCCTTTTCGCCGATCCATTGTTCGCGGGTACGAATGAAGCCGGCATAGTCCTGCTTGTGCAGCAGGGCGGCGGCCGATTCGGGAATCAAATGCTGCGCGCAAAGCTCCGGTATACACGTCGCCGGATTCTCAAGCGTACGACGCAAGTTGTCCACCTCGCCAGGGTGTACCACCAATACCCGATTGCCTGGACTGCTGAGAATGGAAGAGCCCCCCTCCCCGTCGCCACGCTGGCCCGGCAACCGGGAGATCAGCCTTGGCATCGCATCCAAACCGAGCCGATCCAGGGCGATACCATCAGCACCGGGCTGTTGGGCCAGGAGCAGCCCGAGTGCCTTGACCCGGGCGGAGAACCCCGTCAGGCTGGAGGGGAGTGGTTCGTACTGCTTCCACTTCCGCTGCGGCCAGGGCAAGTGTTTTCCCTCTATCACCCCTTTGAGGTGCTCATAGACACTTCGGACCTTGGGCCGACCGAAAAGGGTGCGCCAGTAGGTGGTCAACCAAAACCATGCCCGCAAGCGGTCAGCCTGCTTGTCACACAACTCGGGAAATTCTGCAAAGAGAGCCGCCAAGATCACGGGCTGAATGCCGTAAGGGACGGTCTCAGGACCAAGCACTTTCTCTTTGGCCAAGACCCCCGCCATGGCCTTGAAACCTGCGCCCATAGCGCCGATCGCTCCTCGGTTTCCGGCAAGACCGCGCACGACGCGCTGCGGCTCATCCTGGGCATCCAACCCCAGGGAGAGCTGAACGGCGTGAAGAATCGCCTCTTCCTTGATGCGGGACCAGCCGAACTCTTCGTAGGATGCCCTTAATTTGTCCACCTGGTCCGTGAGATTAAAATTGTCTTCCTGACGCCAGGATAAGGCGTGGACCATATGAAGATCACTCATACGGGTCCCCTCTCGATTTACACTCTTCATAATGCGCGCGGCAGTGCCCAGGTCGCCCCCGGAGAAGGTGATGACCGGAACTTTGTAGGCCCGCATCGCGCGCGCCAACGGACGGATGGTGCGTATTTGTTCGACGCTGAGAGCAGCGCGGGCCTTCTCCATCCAGTCGAGCAGAAGCTCATCGTCCAGGAGGAACCGGGTGGGTAGCCACTGGGGCGTGCTGCTCAGGTCCGTCCCCACGGGAACCTGCGTAAAATTGCCATCCGCTAAATCAAAAACAAAGTCGGGTGGATCGGCACTTGCGGGCTCTCCAGTAACCGGAACCAACGCTGCCAGCATGGTCGTAAGCCGCTGGAGCCCGTCTAGAACATACCGCCGGACCCGGCGCCCGTCGCCCGAGTTCCCATCGTCGAGGACGATGGTATGATGGCCGATCTTGTCGTAGGCCGGCAAATTCTCCTCCGTCTCCCACACCAGCACGGCCCCCATCGGAATCCCATCGCGCACACTCCGCAGCAGCTCCACCTGCTGTTCAGGCTCCCAAACAAATGGTCGCTGAAAGGGTGGAATTCGAAGCTGCCCAGACTGAAGCTCCTCCAGAAGCTGGTGAAGAAAGACAACGGTGGGGTCACGTCGGATGAGCTCAGCCATTTCGTTCCTTACAACGCTCGCAGAATTCGATCCAGAAAAGGGGCGAACTCCTCCTGGATCTCGCCCTGCCGCCATCGCTCATTCTCCCGATACCAGCTTGCATTCTCCTTGTAGTCCTCGGCGACATCCCCGAAGCCTGACTCCAGGATAGCCCGGTCACTATTTGGTATGGAAGCGTACAGATAAAGACAGAGGGCATTCTCCGGTCCGACCAACTGGTCCGCTGCGAGAGTGCACTTCCGCTTGCGTGACTGAAGGTGTTTGCGGTCCCCAGACAGGCCATTCTTCATGGGATAATGGTTGCGCTGCTCATCGCTTAGGCTCTCAAACACTTCCAACAAACGACGTTTCTCCTCTTTGCCCCGCCCACTTTCTTTCTCGACCCACCGGCTCAATGCCGCAATCGGAAGATAGTTTTCCGCCATACGACGCCGCAATGCGTGCAGATTCTGCGGATCCATTTCTTGTCCCAACCTCTTCCTCACCGCATCACCCTGCTCGTCCCGATCCCCGACAAACAAAAGGTCAGAGTCCATCAGCACAAAGGTGGCCTTTTCTCGCATCTTTGCCGGAATCCGCTCCAGGCTCGCGGGGAACTGCGTCTTCCCTCCTACATGAACAAAATCCACGCCCCCCTTCGCTTTTGCGTCCTCAAAAAAGCGCCGCACGTCCTCCTGCGCCATGGCCAACAAGAAGTGGTAATCTGATTCCGCATCTTCAAGCAGCACACGCACTGGCTGTGCCAGTAGGGCCACCAGCTCAGCGAGCGGGGGATCAGCGGGCCGCCCGACATGCACCTCCCGTGTGGACGGCCGATCTTTGTCCCGAAAGGCAGAAGCCGTCAGGATATCATCCACAAGGACTCCCTCGGCATCCGAACGGCTCGACCTCCATTTTTACCAACAGGGACCCTCTTCAAACAGGATCAGGCTATGACCCCGATCATCGGCAAGATCAAAGAGTCGCGGCAGCTTTAAGGCGTGTGCTGCCGGTGAAAACACCGGATCATGAAGGATAACCCTCATGCAAGGTGCTTCTTCATGCGGGCCCGTGCCACCCGGATGGCAAGGTTTGGCACCTCCTGGAAACTGCCGGGAGGCCAGTTGGCATCCAGGCTGCCGTCCGGCGCAATCTGGACGCGCTCCACCACACTCTCGCCCTCCGCAAGCTGCCGCACCCAGTGGATGGCCACCCGGCTCGGGTCCAAACGTCCCTCCAGCAGAGCGAGCTGAATGCAAAGTAAGAGGGCTTCCGAGTGGGTTTCCACGATCACCCGCGGCGGACTTTCCAGGGAGGCCAGCGCACACAAACGCTCTCCGAGGCGAAGCTCCATCCGGGGATGAAGATGCAGCTCGGGCTGCTCTGCGATGACCAATCGCGGATCACCCGGCGCGCCACGTTCGGCGCGTGCCAGTGCCACAAGCACAGGGAAAACCTGCGCCATCCCCTCCCCTGCGTCTGCCAGATCCGCATACATCGCCGGGGCATCTGCTGGACTGAGCCGTAGCCGGATGTCTTCGGCCTCCACAAACATTTCCAAATGGTATTTGTCTGATCTGGAGCTTCCCCCTCTGAAAAATGCCTGAATGCTGGAAAGAAGCTCACGGCTCTGGTCTGCTGCAAGTAGCTGGGCGGCCCCTTGGCCGTCGGGTAGCATCTGT
>CAITDR010000694.1 GCA_903891165.1 uncultured Pseudomonadota bacterium | reverse complement strand
TTGGGAGACTCGCTCCTGGTCAAGGACGGAAAGCCGAACAGCAGCGTCCGTTCCGCCATGAACGCCCCTTTTCTCCCCAAGGGCCTCTCCGCCTCCGAGGTGGGACCGATGATGGCCGAGACCATCGGCGAGCATGTGCAGCGCTGGGTGGGTCTGGGAAAATTCCTGGTCTTGTCGCGTACCCGCGAGCTGACGCTGCACATCCTTTTTCGGATGATCGGCGTGGATATTACCGAGCTGGACCAGTGGCGTCACCACTACGAAGAATTTATGCTCGGAGGCCTCGCGTTTCCCTTCAAATTCCCCGGATCCCCCGCATACCGCGCCGAACGTGCGCAGGTCTGGCTGGATGCACGCCTCACAAAAATTATTGAAGATGTCCGGCAAAATCCGATACCCGGCAAGCTGGTGAGCGAGCTGGTCCACGGAAAAAACGACGAAGGTCAGACACTTGGGAACCAGGATCTCATCGAAATTCTGTGGTTGTTGTGCCTGGCCGGGCATGAGACCACCGCCTCGACCATGGCGTGGATCCTGTTCTATCTGGGCCAGGATCCTGCACTTTGGGAGCGTATTGTCGCCGAGTCGCTGGCCGCCCCCGGTGTGCCCAACAGTCCCAAGGAGCTGCGGGCTTTTCCCCTGGCTGAAGGGGTGTTTCGGGAAGCCCTGCGTCTGCATCCACCGGTAGCGATGGCCACCCGCCTCACCACCGCGCCCTACCCGGTTGGCGACCAGATGATCCCGGCGGGAGTTCAGCTTGGAATCCCCATCTACACGCTCAGTCGGGATCCCGAGCGCTACCCCGATCCCGACCGTTTTGACCCCGATCGCTGGATTCGCCGCCCCGAGCCCCCCGGCGCGGTGGAGACCATCGCCTTCGGCGGCGGGCCGCACTTCTGCCTGGGCTACCATGTGGCCTGGATGGAGTGCGTGCAGCTTTCGGTGGCGCTGGCGCGCGGCCTGGGGCCCTTGAACAAGCGCCCGAAGTTGGTGGGCAATTTCCCGCGTACTATCTATCTGCCCTTGGGGCATCCGGATACGAAGGGGACGGTGGAGATCGGTTGATGGCCATGGCGGGGCAACGAAGGTCTTCCCTTCCCGCGCCCGTCAGGCTATGGCATTCCCATGCTCACCCGCCGCATCTTCGTCGGACTCTCCGCCCACGGCCTGGCCGCCCTCTGCGGCCTCCTCCCCTTTTTGAAGGCCTGCGCTCCGCAGCCCAGCCCAGCAAAAAACCAGCCCGACCCTGAAGACTCCGCTGCCGAGCCCCTGGACTGGGCCGGCTTTCTTGCGGGAGTGGACCAGCTCGCCCTGGAGCAATTCTCGGGCGCCTGGGACCAGGAAGCCTATGTGGAGGAGCTGGCGACGCTCATGCGGCGACTTTCTCCGCAGGATCCTATCCTTCTCGAAGAGCTGGCCGACGCCGTCGGCGCCATCCGCAACTTCCCCGACATCGTGACCCTGGTGGAGGGGCCAGACCACAGCTATGACGTGGCCATCGTGGTTTTTGAGGAGGGAGAAGAGATCCCCCTGCATGACCACCCCGACATGACCGGGGTGATCCTCGGACTGACCGGCGAAGTGGAAATCCAGAGCTTTGACCTCCTCCCCGAGCTGAGCGCTTCTGGGGCCCTCCAGCTCAAGCGCCTCGCCGTCAGCAACGTGACCCCCGGCGTACACGCCACCCTTACCGCCGCTCGCGGGAACATCCACTCCCTCCGTGCCATCTCCCGCACCGAATTGTTAGACGTCTTCACTCCCGGCTACAACCAGGACCGCTCTGCCCGCAGCAAGTGGTTCACCCGTAGTACCACCCCCTTGGACGGAACCACCGACATCTTTGAAGCGCGGGAAGACTGAGACCAGGCATGAGAATCTGGCGTTTGATCCCTGGTGAAGCCATCGGTCCCCTCCGCATCGATATGGAGCGCGAGCGGGTACACGAGCTTCTGGGTGCCCCCTCGGCCGTCAAGGCTGCCCACAAAAAGTGGGGAATCTCCTTCCCGGAAACCGACTATTTTTGGGAGAACAGCCTCCAGATCACCTACGCAGACAACCGGGTGGACTTCATCGGCGCCAACCGGGGCGGCCCCTTCGATCTGCTCTGGGAGGAGCGATCGTTATTTTCAATACCATTTACAGAAATAGCCAAGGCCATCTCCCTCTACACCCCGGTAGACACCACCGAGGCTGAATATCCCACCACCTGGCGTTTTCCGGCTTGGGGACTCTGCCTTTGGCGGAGCTGCAGCGAAGAAGACATCGAGCCCGAGCTGCGCGCGGCGGGCGACCTCTCGGGGCTCTACGCCGACCAAATCAGCCTCGTGGCGCCCACGGTCTCCCGGTGAATCTTGCGTAGCTTCCTCGCCTTCTTCCTCATTTTTGCTCTGGCCTGCACCTGCGGTGGGGTGGACCCTTTCGGATCCCGTGTGGCCTTCGACCTGGAAAAGACCACCTTTACGGCGGGAGAACCGGTGCAGGTGGAGATTCTCTACCTCAAGGAGGACCCCGGCCACCGCTACGAAGTCGGGATTGCATCGACCTACGACGCCGAGCCGCTGGCCTCCGAGACGATCACAGATTCCACCCGCACGGTTACCCTGGTGGCCCCGGGCCCCGGAGACTGGTCCGTGGTCGTCCGTCGGGATGGGCAGATGATCGCCCATCGAAACGTGGTGGTGGAATAGTCAAAAGGGCGACCACAGCCGCCCATCCCTGCTCCGCGATAAAAACTGTTCACCAACCCACCCGCTCCGTAAATCCCTCGATGCCCACCTTCAGCTCAAAAATGCCACGTTTGTCGCGGTCCATCACATAGAGCACGTCTTTTTCCCACCCCTCCACCCCGTTGCCCCAGTGCAGGTTGGGAATCCAGGAGGAATTGAGCTTGATCACCAGCTCGGGCTCGGCACTCTCCTGGGAAAAACGCCAGACATTCCCCTGAATATATTCCGTTACATACAGGTTCCCGCACTGGTCCACGTTCACACCGTCGATTCCACCGTGCTCGTCATAGACCAGCCCCGTCGGGATGCAGGCATTGTCGGAAAGACCAAAAATTGCACCATCCTCGCAGGTTCCAATGGAGGGATAGTGCGAGTCATCCACGATGCAGCTCTCCCCTAACTCCAGCCCCACACAGCCCGCAGTGTAGGGATCTACGGCCGGATTAACATAGCAGGCAACGACACCCTCCCAGGTCGGGTAGCAGCTTCCCGATCCCTTTCCGGGGACATTACAAACATCCCCTTGTACCTTCGCCTTACATGCCGCAGTGTAAGCCTCCGGCGTGCGCGGGCAGAAGAGTTCCTCCCCCTCCGCGACGGCCTGACAACGTTGGGAAAGAGACTCCCCAAAGCGGGTGGATGTGCAGTCCGCACCCTCCAAAAGTCCCGTACAAGCATCATAGTCGATGGCAGGACCACAGTAGAAGTCGCCATTGCCACTGTCCGCACAAAGACCCAGCCCGTAGCCACCGTTCTGGGGGCACTCCGCCCCAACCGCCGCGGTATCACAGAAGTCGGGCGGAATTCCAGGGCTTTCTGGTGTGGTCCCATAGACCCGGGCCTCTCCCCAACCGTCTCCCTCCTTCGGAACGGCCCACACCACCCCCGCTCCAAAACTCCCCACATACATCGTCTCATAATCGGGAGAAAAACTCACACCATTGGGGTTGTAGAGGCCGTACACCACCACCTCGGAGGCCCCACTGTCCGGGTCCACCTTCCGCACGGTCCCGGTGATCTGCTCCGCCACATAGGCCTGACCCTGCTGATCCAGCTCCATTCCATTGGGATAATTGAAGCCTGAAAGCACCACCCGTGCTGCGCCGGTGCTGGGATCCACCCGCACCAGGCTGCCCTCCAGGGCATCACAAAAGAGGATATCTCCCCCTGGAAGAATACGGGTTCCGGCTGCATAGGTCGTCGCGGACGGCAGGAGCGTCTTGATGTCCCCGGTCCGGTTCACCCCGATCAGGTTGCCCAGGGGATCGACACTGACCAGGTAGCCCTCGGCGTCAAAGGCGAAGTCTTCGGCCGAGGTAAAGCCAACGGTATAGTCCTTTTCCACGGGAAGAGGGGCCGGCTCACAAACGGGCTCAGGAGAATCGGCCGAGTCCATGGCCCCGGAGTCATCCTCAATGGGCGGCGAGGACTCCTTGGAGGGGTCAGAGGTACAGGCAAGGAGGAAGAGGATCATTCGCAGGTCTCCAGCGCAAAATTGCAGCGGGTGCCAAAGGGACAGTCGTCGTGGCTGTCGCAGGGCACATGCCCTTCTACAGTCACGTCGGGTGCAACATCAAAACTGACCGAGAAATCCACACAGCCTTCCTCCAGCGCCACCCGATCCATCGTCCGTCGGGAAACAAGTGCATTTGGATAGCCACTCACCCCCGCCTGCAGGAGCGGATCGATCATGCTGGCCGGGATCTCTGTGCTCCCGGAATCGGGAAGAACACACTCCAGACTCAGGGGGGTCAGACCATGCTGATCCACGGTGAGGCGCAGAAAAATCTCCGAGCGGCCCAAACCGGAGGGGGCTCCCCAGTTCAACCCCAGCGCGCCGGCGCCGATCACCCACTCCGCCGGCTCCAGCACCAGGGGCTCCGCCCCTACACCATGCAGGGTCAAGGCAGAAAATGCCCCACCCTCCGTCGTCAGCTCTACCAGGCGATCCGGGTCCACCACCGGCTGCGGCAGCTCCGGAGCGTAGTAGCTGTTTCCCGGCTGCACCGCCTCCATAAAAACTGCCTCGTTCAGCCCAGCGACCCGCACCCGGCCCAGATCCTGGTTCTCTGGGTAGGGAATGCAGCTTCCATCCACGTCACAAGCCTCTCCCGCATCGCAAGCAGGGTCGCAGAAGGGATTCTCCCGGCGCCAGAGCACGCAGCCCCCCTCCCGCTGTACCTCCGTGAGCACGGCCGCGGGCAGCACCCCGTTGGCCACCGCCCCACCCACGGCGGAATAGAGCTGGTTCACCGCCACAGAAAATCCTCCCAGGCGTTGATCGAGGCTACAGGAGCCGGCCAGCTCCACGGTGGCCGGGTCCCCTTCAGGCGGTTTATTAGCTTCTCCAGAGTCTTTCGACTCTTTGTAAGCTCCACTACAGGATAAAAAAAGGAGGAAGAAGCTGCTCATGGGTTACTCCAGCCCGGATAGGGGCGGGCCTGCTTCATCTGGATATGCCCATCCACCAACTTGAACTCCGTATCCATCGCATAGAAGCCGCCGGAACTACCATAGGCTTCATAAAAATAGCCGTGAATGGCATCCAGAGCGCCCCCCAGCTCGTAGAGCTGTCCTGCCGTCAGGACGGTGCTGCCCTCGGGCACAAGGTTGGAGTGGGCGATGTAGACCACCGGCTGACCGGGAAGGCTGTAGTAGTACAGGATCTGGTCGGTGCTATCTCCATCTTCGGGCAGCACCACCGAATTTTCGCCCGCCTGCACGTTGATGTAAAATGCGGGCTCCAATCCAGAAGTATCGAACACATTTCCGGTGACCGCCACCCCGTTGGCCTGCTCGCCCTCAAAAGCGGGGTTGGAGAGCATCGCCATCCCCACTTTGGTGTGGTCGATGCCCCAATACTCCCGTTCCTCCCATGCACGTGGGCCCCAGACCGATGCCCAGACCTCCTTGATGGCGTCGCTGATGTCCGCGCCGGTGTCATCCCACTCCCCGGACTTGCTGGTGTACAGCCCCGCCCCCGTAAAATTCCCCAGATCCTCTGCGTTGGTGGAAGAGCGGAAGCGCATCTTCACCCGATCATAGTCGGCATCGATCTTTGCCTGCACCATCGCCAGGAAGGTAGGATCCAGCGGTGCTGCTTGGAGCTCCGCTTGGAAGCCGCGCAGCAGCTCGGCGCGGGCCGTCGGATCCGCCCAGGAAGGATCCAGGGTCAATGCCGCATAACGCTCCCAAAGACCATTCTGGCGCATGTGCTGGTCGTAGTAGTAGACCGGTGTCGCAAAACAAGGAGGAACCTGCACTTCGCCGCCGATATGCACCAGACCGCCCATGTTCGTGGCCTTCCCGCCAAAGGCGGGCACCCGCGCCCGCAGCGCCTCTCCCAAGGGCAGCGAAAGATCCAGGATATCGGTACAGTCCCAGAGGCCGGTCACCGAAATATCCATGGCGCCCACTTCCAGTGGCTCCGGACGGTGGCTGTCCCACCATGCCGTCGCCTCCGCCTCGGTGACCTCCCGGATCTCCCAGCCCAGGGCCTCCACCCGCAGCTCCACCCACTTCCCCTCCAGCTCGCGCAGCTCCGGCGCGTCAAAGGCGCCCACAAGCGCCATATTCGGCGTCCCCCGGTTCTGGGCGAGCACGTTGATATGCGCCAGCGGCGTCTGAAAAGTGGAGGTGATTGTAGCAGCCACTACCGAAATGTCGTTCGGGATCTCATCCAGAACCACGATCTCCCGGTAGTTCACATAGTCCTCTACCTCGGTGGCCCGCCGAAAACGGAGCTGCCCCATCGAGCTTCCCAGGTTCAGCGGCTGGTAGGTGATCCCCGCAAAAAGCTCCTCCGTGGAGATCTGCTTCACGTCGCTGGGCAGATCGACGGCCACCCGCTCCACCGCCTCGGAGGTGGGGTGAAAACGGAGATCGTCTCCAAACCAGGCATTGTCCCGGATTTTTCGGTAGGCCGTGCTGATCATGGTACTGTCGGCCGTATCGTAGGGTGCAACCTCATAGACCCAGACGCCCGGCTCCTCGTACCAGGTCAGCGCACCCAACAAAAAACGTCGGTCGGGAGAGTAATACTCGCTGCTGTTGAAGCTCCGCAGGTCAGGAACGATGGGGTGACCGTCGCCACTCAAAAAGTGTGAGGCAAAGTCATAGTGAACGGGGTACAGCTCGGAGTTCGTAAAATAGAGCTGATCTGCATCCAGACGGTCAATCAGGGTCTTGCTGGAGGATGCACCGGGAATGGATGCATCCAGGGGATCGGCAGCCAGGAGCTCAAAGTCCGCCCGGCAGCCCAATTGGGAGCTGAAGTCATGGCTCAACGCCGGATCCAGCAGGCAATCCCAGGAAGGATCCGTCTTCTCTGCCGGAACGCAGGCCAACGAGGCAAGGAGGAGGAGCATGCCTTGAAAGTGGAGGAGAACGCGGCCTCTGTCAACCCAGCGACAAAACGTGACAGGCCGCGGCCGGAACTGAGGCCAAGCTTCCCGCATGTTGCTCCTGCTTGCCACACTCGCGAAGGCCGACTGCAGCCCCTCCCCTTCGCTGCGGAACAACGACGAAGCCTTGGTGGTTCTTTCTCAAAACCTGAAATTCATCGTAACCGGTGGGCAGCAGGCGGCGCGTGCACAACTCCTCGCACGCCGGCTGGAGGCCGACCCGGAGGTGGACCTTTTATTGTTGAGCGAGGCAAGGCGGACCAGCCCGCTCCAGCTAGCCCTGCCGGAATGGTGCTTGTATCGCCAGGAAGGCCCGGGCGAAGGCTATCATTGGAGGCAGGCGGACGGCCGGGCCTCCCCGGGCGGGCTGGTGCTGGGCGTGCGTCGCCGGGAGGAGGGTCGCCTCTGGCCGCTGGAAGGGACGGCGGGCGCGGCTTTTCGCTCCAAGCCGGTCTCCTTTGCCGAAGGGGTGTTGGGCAGGCTGGTGGGCTTTGTGAAGGGCTGGGCTGCTGTGGAGGTGGCGGGGATGCGGCTGTTATGGACCCATACCCAGGCCAGCTACGAGCGGCCGGAGCGCGGGGCCGGAAGGATGGGGAGGCCGGGAACACCCGGCGTCGGCCGCGCAGGCCAGTTAGGAGAGCTGGCGGAGATCCTCGAAAAAGAGCAAGGTCCAGCACTGTTGACCGGCGACCTGAACCTGCAGGATGGTGTGGAGGGAATCGCTGGAGAGGTGGACAGCGCCTCGGTGCGGATGCTGGAAGAACGTGGCATTCGCCTGCGCCGAGACTGCTCCACCTGGCTGGGCTCCCTCCGATCGGATCAAAAATTGAACCACCCCCTGGGGGAGGCGGCGCTGGATCGGGTGGGCCTCAACCCGGCCATGGCCGAACGCCCCATCGAGGTGCGCTGTGAGGAGTGGAGCGAGGGCCGACTGCGCCTTTCCGACCACCGGGGGCTACGGATCCGCGTGGATCTCCTTGGTGATTCCGAACCATCCGGCGGTTGAAGGGCAGCCACGGAGGGAGGTGGGAAATAAGGGGAGTACTCTCCACACCACGCAAGGCGCGTGCGGCCAAAGCGCCGCAGGCGCCTTCGGGTCGGGTACCGTGCAAGAGGAAGCTTCTGTAGACGCCCCCGCCCCGCTGGTGTACAAAAGCGACATGCTCCTACTTCTTGCCGCCTGCACCCCCACCTCCCCGATCGTCCTGCCTCCCGCCAAGGACGACAGCCCAGGGGTCGAGAGCCTCCCCGTCGATACCGGAGAGAGTACGCCCACCATCGACGCCACGGTAGGCCGGGTGGAGATGAGCCCCAAAGGTGGGAGCTTCCTCGAGCAGCAAGAGGTGATCCTGGAAGTCATGGATGGCGAAGGTGATCTCTACTGGTGTCTCTCCAATCCTGCCGGAACGAGCTGCACCATGGAGCCCTACACCGGCCCCATCCTCCTGGAAGAATCCGGTATACTCCGGGCAGAGGTGGTGAAAGACGACCGCCACTCCGAGCCGGCGGCCGGCACCTTTGTAGAAGTAGCATCTAATTTATCCAGCTTTCAATCTAATCTTCCAGTGCTTCTCCTCTCCTCTGCAGGCGCTGTTCCCGACGAGGACAGCGACCGGGCCCTGGCGATGGTTTTGATAGAGCCCCCCGACGGTGCGACGTCTGGACTGACGGAGAATTTCGCGAACGATGGCCGCGTGCGCCTGAGGGTACGGGGATCCTCCAGCTCTGGCCTCGACAAAAAGAGCTGGGATGTGGAGTTGTGGGAGAACGACTCCAACGCCGATCGCAGCGATACACTGTTGGGTATGCCCGCCAACGGGGACTGGATTTTGTATGCACCCTATTATTTTGACGAGGCGCTGATTCGGAATCCCCTGGCCTTCTCGGTGAGCGAGACCCTGGGTCGCTATGCCCCCCGATCCCGCTTTGTCGAGGTTTTTCTTGCTGACCAGGGCCAGCCTATCCGCGAAAGTGACTACCAGGGCGTCTATGTGCTCATGGAGGAGATCGAGCGAGCGCCGGACCGCGTGAACATCACCGAGCTTCTACCCACCGATGTGGCCCTCCCCGAGCTGACCGGCGGCTACCTCTTCAAGATCGATCGTACCGCCGACGGCGAGTACGGCCTGGACAGCGGTACCGGCACCGCCGGGGGTCTGTGGGCCTTTGAGCAGGGTTTTGTGGCCGTCGATCCTTCGGAGGCCGAGCTGGTGAACGTCCAGAAAAACTACCTGGAGAACCGGTTGAATGCGCTCGGCGAAGCCCTGGCCAGTGAGGACGGCACCGACCCCGGAACCGGTCTGCATTACGACGAAATTATGGACGCCGATTCCTTTATTGACCACCACATTATTAACATCGTCATGAAAAACCCAGACTCCTTCCGGCTCTCCGGCTACATGCACCAGGATCGCGGCGGCCTGATTGTTGCAGGTCCGGTGTGGGATTTTGACCGCTCTGCAGACAGCCAAGACGACCGATCCTTTGATCCCACCTGGTGGGATGCGCAGAACTACACCTCCGACTGCACCGATGTCTTCGCTTTTGGCTGGTACAACCCACTCTTTGATGACCCCACCTGGTCCGCCCGCTACTGGCAACGCCTCGACGACCTCCTCAACGGGGAGCTCAGCAACGAGGCCATGGACACACTCATCGACGGGCTGGCGGAGGGCCTGGAGGAACCGGCCGCGCGGGATGCCGACCGCTGGGGCCAGGCGGAATTCACTGGGGAAATAGCCCAGTTGAAGGCATGGTTTCATACACGCCATGACTGGATGCAGGCCTGTATCGACGCCTATGAAGACCCCCGAAATTGTCCCGGCGACGGCGGATAGCGCGAATCCCCCTTTACACCTCCCTTTCCTTGATGTAGAATCCCGGCCTCTACCGGGACCGCTGATGCGCTGCTTGTTCCTCCTCCCCCTCGCCCTCCTCCTTGGCTGCCCTGGGGAACCCGCAAAAGATTCCGGAGACAGCGCCAAGAACCCGCTGCCTACCGATGCCGATGGTGATGGCACTCCCGACGAAGAGGACTGCGCCTCCGAAGATCCGAGCATTCACCCCGGTGCCACCGAGCTCTGCGATGGGGTCGATCAGGACTGCGATACGGTGATCGACAATGGCCTCACCGGCACCTGGTATCCCGACCAGGATGCCGATGGCTACGGGGATAGTGCAGGCTCCGTGGACGGATGCCGTCCCGACGAAGGCTATGTGGAGCAGGGCGGAGACTGCAACGACACCGATCCCGCCTTCCACCCCAGTGCCTCCGAGTTCGACTGCGAAGATCCCAACGACTACAATTGCGACGGATCGGTGGCCTACGCCGATGCCGATACCGACGGTTTCCCCGCCTGCCGGGACTGTAACGATGCCTCAGCGATCATAAATCCGTCTGCCACCGAAGTCTGCAACGGGCTGGACGACAATTGTGATGGCACCACCGACGGTCCCGACGCCGTCGATGCCAGCCTCTGGTACGTGGATTCCGACGGCGACGGCTACGGAGTCGATGGCTCTGCGGTGGCGGCCTGCGATGCTCCCCCCAACACCGCCGCCCGCGCCGGCGACTGCAACGACGGCGACTTCCTCTACAATCCTGGCGCCGCCGAAGTGGACTGCGCCGATCCAAACGACTATAATTGCGACGGAAGTGTCGGCTACGCCGATGCAGACGGCGATACTTTTCCCGCCTGCGAAGACTGCGACGACACGTCTGCTGCGGTGAACCCCTCCGGCACCGAGTCCTGCAATGGTCTGGACGATAACTGCAACGGCACTATCGACGAAGACAGCGCCATAGACGCCCCATTCTGGTACCAGGATGCCGACGGAGACGGTTTTGGCGATGCGACGATCTCCCAAGCCGCCTGCGAAGCTCCGGCCACTTTTGTAGCAGATGCTACGGATTGTGACGACCAGAGCTCCGCTACCTATCCGGGCGCTCCCGAATATTGCAATCGTGCGGACGATAATTGCGATGGTACCATCGACGAGGTGGGCGCCGTGGACGCCACCACCTGGTACCAGGACAACGACGGCGACGGCTACGGAGCCACCGCACTGGCCGGCTATTGTACCGCTCCCACCGGCTATGTAGGCCTCCCAGGCGACTGCGACGATGCCGACCCCTCCCGCTCCCCTGCTGCCGCCGAGCTCTGCGACGGCCTCGACCAGGACTGCAACGGCACCGTGGACGACAACGCCCTGGATGCCAGCTCCTGGTTCGTGGATGGCGACGGGGACGGCTACGGCGATGCCACCACCGCCACCCTCTCTTGCGACGCTCCGACCGGCTACGTCCAGGACGGAACCGACTGCGCGGACCAGAACGTTGACATCAACCCCGCCGCCACCGAGGTTTGCAATAACGCCGACGACAATTGTGACGGCGTAGTCGATGAAGTGGGTGCTTCCGGCGGATTTTCACAATATCGCGATGCCGACGGCGACGGCTATGGAGATCCCACCACCGCCACCGACACCTGCAGCCTCTCGCCCGGCTACGCCGCCGACGGCCGCGACTGCGACGACGGCCGGTCCAGCGTGAACCCCGGCGCCTCAGAAAGCTGCAACCAGATCGACGACAACTGCAATGGCAGCATCGACGAAGACAGTGCCGTGAACGCCTCAGCCTGGTACCTGGATGCCGACGGAGATCAGCGCGGTTTGGCCAGCTCCTCCCGCCGCGCCTGCAGTCGGCCCTCAGGCTCTGTGGCCACCTCCGATGACTGCGATGATGCCGATGCCACCGTCTACCCCGGAGCCTCCGAATATTGCGATGGAGACGACGACGACTGCGATGGCCAGGTGGACGAGGCGGGCGCCGTGGACGCCAGCCCATGGTACCGCGATGCCGACGGCGACGGCTACGGGGCGGGTGCCGCCCTCAGCTCCTGCAACGCCCCCAACGGCTATGTAAGCTCCAATACAGATTGCAGCGATGGGGCGGCAAACATCCACCCCGGCGCCGCCGAGTACTGCAACGGCATCGACGAAGACTGTGATGGCAACGCCGACAACAACCCCGTGGATGGCCAGACCTGGTACACCGACGCGGACGGGGACGGCTACGGCGACCCCGGCGCGGCCCTGCCGGCCTGCAGCCAACCCGCGGGCGCCGTGGGCGATGCCAGCGACTGTGATGATGCCGTTGCGACCGCCTACCCCGGCTCTACCACCACAGAAGTCCCCTTTGATGGCGTCGATACCGACTGCGACGGCAACGACACCTGCACCGATCTGAACTGCGACGGAATGCCGGACCTCGCCGAAGTCCAGAACTACACGGGTACCAGCAATGCCGGAAACGTCTATCTCTATAACAATAATGGTACCGGCTACTTCTCCACTGGCCTCACCGTCCTGCCCGCCTACGGATCCTACGACCTGGCCGTCGCCGATCTGAACGAGGATGGCTACCAGGATATTGTCGTTCCCAACTACGCGACCGACAGTGGCCAGGCCACCAGCAGCTACGTGTACTGGGGGGCGGCCGTCGGCTACACCACTGCCAACCGCAGCAGCCTGGGAGTGACCGGTGCATCCCGCGCCGAGCTGGCCGACTTCAACAACGATGGTTGGACAGATATTCTCTTCACATCCTACTACAGCGGCAGCTCCTACTCCTCCACCTCCTACGTCTACTACGGCTCCTCCACCGGCTACTCCACCGCCAACCGCACGGCGATGGCCACCGTGGGCGCCTGGGATGCGGAGATCGCCGATCTGAACCACGACGGCTACCTGGATATCATCTTCGCAAGCTACTATTCGGGCAGCAGCTTCTCCAGCAATTCCCGGATCTGGTGGGGAGCATCCGCCGGCTTCAGCGCCGCCAACGGGACCAACCTGCCGACCTACGGCGCCTATGACATCGAAGTGGCCGACTTCAACGGCGACGGCTACGAAGACATCGCCATCGCAAACTACTTCGACGGTACCAACTATGCAACTTCCTCCTATCTCTACTACGGATCTTCTGCCGGATATTCCACCAGCAACCGCACCAGCCTGACCACCTACGGTGCCCTGTCGGTGAAATCCGGCGACATTGATGGGGACGGCCTGATCGACCTGATCTTTGGTGGCTACTATGCGGGCGCCTGGACCAGCGCCGCCCCCACGCGGATCTACTACAACAGCAGCAATGGCTTCTCAAATGTGGTCTATGATGAGGTTGGATCCAAAGGTGCCTACTACCTCCAAGTGGCTGACCTGGACAACGACGGCTACGACGACATCGTCACGCCAGTCCTCTACGATGGCACCGGCTATGCGACGACTTCCTACATCTACTGGGGAGCGAGCGCCGGGGTGAGCAATGCCAGCCGCACGGGCATGAGCAGCACCGGCTCCCTGAATGTGGCGATGGGTGACATCAATGGCGACGGATGGCCAGAGCTGACCTTTGCCGGCTATTATTCCGGTTCTTGGGCCAGCACGGCCTACGGCACCCTGTATGACGGGGCCTCTGGCTACGGCACTGCATTATCTACACAGATCGGCAACCGGGGCTTCTGGGCGCAGCCGGTACTTGTAGGCAATACCGCTTGGTAGCACCGTTTTGACAGTCCCGAAGGAACGCTCCACCGGTGCTTCCTCCGGTGAAGCGGAGCACCCATCGGTCAGACCGCGGAACGCAGAGCTCCTATCGGAAAACCAAGAATTTTCTTTGACGACCCGCTGACGACTACAGCGAGAAAGCCCGTGTACCATATACTCCAGAGGGACGGCAGAGAGCCGCCCCGGTACGGGAGAGCAGTCTATGGGGCGAAGCACCTTCCATCTTACTTTTTTCCTTCTTATCGGCTGTGTACCTGAAGAAGAGGTCAAATCCGATTCTATCGAAAAAACAGAGGAATCTGCCCGTTCCTTCGATTTTTCTCCCAATCCAGGCACTTCGGTGCTGCTGATCCAAGTGGATGCTCTGCGCCGGGACCACCTTTCGATTTACGGCTACGAGCGGGAAACCTCTCCCAACCTGGAGAAAGACTGGCTGGTACTGGACGGCCTGACCACCGCCGCCTCCTGGACTGCCCCTTCCACAGCCTCGCTGCTCACCGGGTTGCAGCCCTACCGGCACGGCGTGCAGTATGCAAAACAGCATTCCGACCGTGAGGTAAATCAACCGTTGCAGGGCCCTTCTTTGGTCGAAGTTTTTAAGGGTGCGGGCTACCGCACGGCCCTGGTGACCGGTAATGCCTACGTGTCCAGCGACACCGGCATGAACGTCGGTTTTGACCGTCAGATCTTCGTCAACAAACAGTACCCCTTCAGCAACCTTGGGCAGGAGAAGGACCAGCTTCAGACCTGGCTACAAGAGATCCCCTCCGATCAGCCCTTTTTCGCGATGCTGCACACCATGGACGTCCACGCGCCCTACTACTCTCCGGAAGGTACGGCGGGCACCTGGTCCAAAGGGGGCATGCTCACCGATCTGGAGGACTATGCCCAGCAGGAGGAGCTGAGCGCACTCTACGATGTCGATCCCGAAGGCACCGTACACGAGCTGAACGCACTCTACGACGAGGAGATCCTGGGCCTGGATCAGTCCGTGCACGACCTGCTCCAGATGCTGGAGAGCAGCGGTCGCAGCAACACCATGGTGGTGCTGATCGGTGACCACGGAGAATCTCTGGGAGAACATGGACTTTTCGGTCATGGCTCCAATGTAGAGTGGGAGCAGCTCTCCGTTCCCTTCCTCGTTCACCACCCGGATCTGGCCGGGGGCGACATGAACTGCCTCTCCTCCAACATGGACGTACTTCCTACCCTTCTCCGCAGCCTGAACGTGGATCTGCCGGAGGGACTGGACGGACACCCTCTCCAGGAAGGCTGCACCGGTACCCCGGTGGCCACCCTCTACGATGCCCAGGATGCAGGCACCCTGAACCTAGTGGCCGCCTACGGGGAGCAAGGTCACCGTGAGTACGCCTGCACTTCCGGTCGCCACGACGGGCATGGCAAGACCACGGATGATGAAAAAGAGCTGTTAGATCAGGAAATTTCCCTCCGGATCGCAGAAAATGACCTCGCCATTCCCGACCAGCGCTGCGCACGCCGCCCGGACTGAGGAGGCGAAGGCTACCGGAGCCGGATAGCGGGCTCCGATGACAAGCCTCAAGCGACATATGGGCCTGGGCGCCCTGCTCATCTACGGTGTGGGCGACATGCTCGGCGCGGGAATTTACGGGCTGGTGGGAAAGGCCGCCGGTCTGATGGGGCATCTGGTGTGGCTGGGCTTTCTGGGGGCCATGCTGGCTGCGGTATTCACCGGCCTGTCCTATGCCTGCCTGGGCTCGCGCTATCCCAAAGCGGCGGGAGCCGCCTATATTACCGGAAGAGCCTGGGGAATGCCTTTCCTCACCTGGCTGGTAGGCCTCACAGTGGCCGCCTCGGGGTTGACTTCCATGGCTACCGGCTCGCGTGTAATTGCCGGCTATTTACAAAAATTTGGGCTCGCCGTGGACACGATACCGTTGGCCATCGGGACACTGCTGTTGGTCGCAGCGGTGGTCTACCGAGGTATCCGCGAAAGTACCTGGATGAACGCTATCTGTACCGGTGTAGAGCTCTTGGGAATCCTGGTGGTGATCGCCGTAACCCTGCCCTACTGGGGCAGCGTGTCGTTGGTTCAGGCGCCGCAGCCCGACATGGGCAGCTTCGATCTCTTCCGCCTGACGATGCAGGGGGCGGTACTGACCTTCTTCGCATTCGTCGGATTTGAGGATCTGCTTAACGTAGCTGAGGAGGCCAAAAATCCAGAAAGGGACCTTCCTTTAGCGCTGGTTGGAGCCATCGCCATCGCGACGGTGCTCTACATGGCCGTCGCCATCGGCGCGGTGAGTGTACTGCCTCCGAGCACCCTGGCCGCCTCCAAAGCGGCCCTGGTGGATGTGGTGGCCGCGGCAGCCCCGGCAATTCCACCCCAACTCTTTACCGGAATCGGCATTTTTGCTGTCGCCAATACTGCTCTTCTTAACCTGATCATGGGCTCGCGGCTGCTGTACGGCATGTCAAAGCAGGGGCTGTTGCCCGCCGTCATCGGGCGTATCCATCCGATACGTCAGACGCCGCACGTCGCCATCGGGCTGTTGCTCGCCATCGTCATCGCATTGATGCTTACCGCCGATATTGACCACCTTGCATCTGCGACCTCTCTCCTTCTTTTGAGTGCCTTTGTTGTGGTAAATCTGTCTCTGGTAGTGCTGAAGCTGCGTCCCGGTGAGGCCAAGGGACACTTTGAGGTACCACTGCCGATTCCGATCATCGGAGCGGGAATCTGCGCAGCGCTGATCGCCGCTCGGGTGCTGGACCCCGCCGCCGACAGCCGGGCGCCGATCATCGCCGGAGTGATCCTTCTGGTACTCAGCGGCCTGTTTTTTGTGGTCCGGCCCAAGGGCTCGGTAGAGGACGCGCTGGGGTGAGGCCATCGCGAACACTCCCACCATATTCTCGGAGTACACATGCCTGAAGCATCGGTCATTCCCGGATTTCTCTCCATAGCTCCCCGAATCTGGGAGGGCAGTGGCCGGGCAGAGGTGGTACAACACCGGCTGGCCGGGGTGGCCGAGCTCCCGGAAATTTCCGACTGGAAGCGCTTCTGTTGGTTTCTACCGCGTGCGGCGGCCGAGCGGCAGCAGCTCCCAATGCCGGAGAGCCGGCTGGTCGGTGCGCCCCGGCTTCAGGTCTGGCTGGCCCAGGCCCGCCTGGTGCAGGTGGAGGATGGGGTGGCCCACCGGGCTATCAAAGCCGGAGAGCAGGCGATCTTCCTGGCCTATCACCGGGTGGGCGGAGGAGGAGCTTTGGAGCTGCACCAGGGGGCTACCGTCCGGGGCTTTTCCTGTGAGGACGCCGCACTCTACGCGGCAGCCTTTGGCGAGGAGGAAGACGAGGAGGAGGGTGGCTACGGTCACGATGTTGCCGCCCTCTATGATCGGATTTTGGCCGTCCTTTCGGCCGGAGAGCTGTCCCTCTACGACGTAGACCTCGCCCTGATGGCCTAATTCACCCCGGAGAAGGACGATCTTGCCTCCTGGGAGGCAGAAATTCAGTGGATTTCCGACCAGGGGATCCGGAGGCGGCCGGAGGCGGAGGAGCTCCTGCAGCTTCTGGAGCGGGCCACCGAGGATCGGGTGCAGCTGCCAGGAGCTTATGAGGCCATCCGCCGGAAGGAGCCCGCCTTTACCCTCCAGAATCAAGGAGACGTGGATCTCAAAGGTCCACCCATTGTGGTACCCGCATCCCAGGGCTGGTGGGTCGAGGAGGTCGCCGTCTTCCGTCCACCGCCGCGGCTGGAACGACGTGAACGAGCCCTTGCCGCTCAACGAAGCCCCATCACCTTCCGTGGGCCTCGGGTAGCCCTGTGGATCCTCGGCGTGGCGCTGGCCTTGGCCGTGGGGAGCCTGTGGTTCTGGCTACAGTGACCGATCTTGTGTGCCCCTGCTGAGTCCCGCTCCCGGTACCTGCGGTTATCCTGGAAGGATGAAGTTCCTCCTGCTGCTCGCCTGCACCTCCTCGCCGAAGTCCACCGACGATAGCCAGGCCCCCCTCGATTCTGTGGGAGATTCTCTCACCGACTCAAAGGCAGACTCGGAAAATGACTCGGCGGTCGATTCAGAGGACTCCGTCCCCCCCGGCGGCAACCTCCCGCCCTCTGCCGAGGAGTGTGGGGGCACCTTTCCCGCCGTTGATCCGATGGCAACCACCATTCCCCAGGGAGCTGGCCCCTACTGGCGGGAGGACACCCCGGAGCGGGACGCCCTGAATGTGTGGGAGGAGGCGGGCAGCCGCCTGATCCTGAGCCTGCGGCTGATGGACCTCAACGGCAACCCGCTTGTTGGAAAGCGGCTTACCGTGTGGGCGGTCGGCCTGGACACCCGCTACGACTTTGAGGGTGCCGAAGCCAACGGCTACGGCTGGCAGGCCAGCGACACCGAGGGGCGGATCTGCGTATCCATGAACCGGCCCCTGCCCTACTTCAACGGAAATGGTGGCTTGAACCCGGCACACATCCACCTGTCCGTGGGCGACGACGAAATCGAAGCCAACCAGACCCTGTTCACCCAGTACTACTTCAGTGACGACGAGTGGCTCACCGAGTTCATCCCCCCAGAGCTGACGTTCACCCCCGAGGTTCTGGCAACGGGAGAACGCATCCGTAGCGACATCGTGCTACCCTGATCATGGGAGTCCCCCATGAACATGATGCCCCTTCGCCTTCTCCTCCTGATCGCCATCGGCTGCCCCGGGGGCAAAGAAAGTGCGTTGCTCTGCGAGGATCCGCAGACCATTCTCCTCACGGACGGGTCCAACAGCGGCTTTGAGCGCTGCGCCGACGAAGCCGTCAACCGGGTCAGCGACCAGCCCATCGATCCGGTGAACAGCGGGCCGCGCTGTGTGGGCGACGAAGATGTGCAGAATTGCAGCACCGACGCCGACTGTACCGAAGGCCCTCACGGGGCCTGTATCCACCAGGAGCCCGACGGGTGGGGCATGGCAGATACTGCGGGAGGCCCGTCGTGCAGCTGTGAGTATGCCTGTTCGAAGGATGCGGACTGCGAGACCGGCGCGATCTGCGTCCCGGACGAGCTCTCGCCGAATGCCACCCGGCCCGTCTGTGTGCCCGCCACCTGCGACAGCTCCGAGGACTGTTCCTCCGGCGAGTGCGGACTTTCGGCCTTTCACAACGGTTGTTGGTGGGTGGTAACGGCGATCTGCCGCGACGATGGCGACGGATGCCATGCCGACGCCGAATGTGAGGATGCCTGCGCCGCCGACACCGGGGGTGAGGACTTTGTGTGTCAGACAACCAGCTGCGCCATCGGCCGACCGCTTCTGGTGGAGGGAGAGGCGCGGGTGGCTGGCGTTGTACAACGGGGCGACTGGACCACTTCCAGTGCCATCCCCCTTCCCACCCCGGGAAGCTGCGCTCAGCTTGCCGCCTACTGGAACCGGGTCGCCGCGCTGGAACATGCCTCCGTCGGCAGCTTTGCCCGGTTTACGCTGCAATTGCTGGCCCTGGGTGCGCCCGCAGAACTCCTGAGTGCCACCCAGGTGGCGGCCGGAGACGAGATCCGGCATGCCCGCTTCGCCTATGGGCTGGCCTCCACTTTTGCCGGAAAGCCGCAGGGTCCGGGGCCACTGGCCATGGACAAGGCAGGTTCCTCCTTTGATCCCCAGGCCGTGCTCTACGGGCTCATCGACGAAGCCTGCATCGGGGAGACGCTGGGGGCGGCCGAATTGCGCGCCGCCGCAGAGCTGGCCGACCCGACCTTGCGGGGCACACTGCTGCAGATGGCCGAGGAAGAAGGCCAACATGCCGCGCTGGCCTGGAAGAGTCTGCGCTGGCTCTTGCAGATCCACCCCGAGCTGCGGCCGCTTGCCCGGCAGGGGCTGGAGGTGGGAATGGCCCGGCACCGGGCCAGCGCCCACTCCATGGCGCCGCAGCCGGGCCTGGAGCGTTGGGGAGTCCACCCCGCCGCCGGTGAGGTGCACCTCCAAACCCTGGCGCGGGTGGTGGCACCGGTGGTGCGGGCGTTGTTTGAGGAGGAAGGTGCTTCAGCCCTTTGCTGAGCGCCACTGCGCCCCCAGCCGCTGTCTGACCCCCTCCTCCACCCCCGCTCCGGGCTCCAGAAGCGCACCGACATCCTCCCCGTTCAAAAGCCCGTGAACCAGTGCCCACTCGGCGCGCACGGGGCCGCGGAGGCGCCCCAGAAAACGCTGCCGGATCGGCGCCAACACGGTGCGCGCCTCCTCCTCCCGCTGGGTCCCCCACAAAAAACCGGCCAAACGAACCGCAGTCCCCCAGGCCAGATCCGAGCCGCTGCCCGCCAGCACGCCCACCGCCCGCTCCATCCAGCGCACCGCCTCCGAATATTCCCCTTCCGCCCAAGAAAGCTCCGCCAGCTCCGCCACAGCCTCGGCCTCCACCTCCCGCGCCCCCGCTCGCTCCGCGCGTGCCGCCGCCCGCAGCAACCAGCGCCGCGCTTCCCCCGAAAAACCCAGGCGGTACAGTCCTTTCCCCAGGCAGGCATCCGCACGAAGCCCCAGGGCCTCCTGCCCCGACCCCAGGCGTCCCCGCGCCTCCTCCACCAGACCCCGCGCATCCAGGCCCCGGGCAAAAAGGGAGGCGGCACGCCCCAGCTGAGCCACCGCCACCAGCTCCCCGTAGCCCTCCGCCAGACGGACCGCCTCCACAAAGGAGGGATCCGCCTCCACATGGCGTCCCGCCCGCGCCAGGACCCAGCCCCGCGTGTAGTGGAGCTGGGCTTCGATCTGCACATCCCGCCCCGCTACCAGCGCCAGACCTTGCTGCAACAGGCCCTCCGGGTCCTCCTGCGTGTGAAGCGCCAAGTGGACACGTACCACAATCACCGAGGCCCGACGTGGATCTTCCAATGCCATGCCCATCGCATCCGCCGAGCGCTCCCAGAGCGCGATCAGCGCCCGGCAGGGCTCCAGCTGCATCCGATTTACCGCATCTGCCGCCGCCCGGCGCAGAGGTCCCAGAGCCTCTGCGTGGCGACCCGCCAGCGCAAAGTGCCGACCCGCCGCCACGTCTCCGCGCTCCGAGAGCAACTCTGCAGCGGCACCGTGCCAGACTGCTGCCCGAC
>CAITDR010000693.1 GCA_903891165.1 uncultured Pseudomonadota bacterium | reverse complement strand
CCGTGGCCGTCGCCGCCACCACGCTGATCGGCGAGCGCTATCTGTACTTGCCCCTTGCTTTTCTATCGGTGGCCGTCGCCCGTGTGCTACCGCTGCGGATCATAGGCCTGTGGGCGCTGGTCACGCTGCCGCTGCTGGAATTGCGGCTTTGGCAGTGGTCTTCCGAGGAAGAACTTACCGAGGTAGCAGCCGCCCAGCTCCCAAACGCCTACACCCACTATCGTCTGGCCCTGCTGCGCGAAGCCCAGGGGGATCCCAAGGCGGCCTTTCGCCTCTATCTGGACTCCATCCAGGCCGATCCTCCCTTTCTTGGCTCCTGCGCCCCCCCGGTTCGGCTGCTGCTGCAGATCGCGGCCGAAGCGCCCGCCCGCAAGCTGCACCAGGATCTGAGCCCACTCTGCCAAGGCCGGGCTGACTTTCAGGCCTTGTTCCCGCCGAACAGCAACCCGTAGCCCAGAATACTAATTGGTCTTGCACACGGCAAAGCCGTCGTCGCACTTGACGGACAGGGTCTTGTCGGCAACAATCACAACGGGGAGTTCGGTGGTGGTTCCCGCATAACTATAGGTGAAGACGTACTTTCCCGCCGGTAGATCTCCGAATTCCACCTTGTTCCCCTTGGAGTCGCGCAGACCAAAGCTGTCCGGGCCACGGCTCCCCGGTGGGAAGGAGAATTTGGCCTTCCCCCTTGGCTCCACCACCGGTACAGGCGCCACCACCTCCACAGGTGCGGGCGTGGGAACCACTGAGGTCGTGCCTCCGGTTTTCACTGTACCTGTCCCGCTCCGCGGGCCCTTGGTGCCGGCGTTGGCCGGCGTGGTACCCGCCGCAGCGGTCGTCCCGCCCGGCGGCGTCAAAAGGGGACCTGGAACCGGCGTAGGTGGCGCCACCGGCTCTTGCGGTTGTGCGACGACCGGCGCCTCTACCGGTGGCTGCAGCCGCAGCTTCTGGCGCTGGGTGTCCATCCAGAAGATGATGGCGAAGGCAACCAGCAGGATCACCCCCCCAGCCCCCAGCCCGCGCACCAGACCCCGCACGATGGCCTGGCTGTCGGAGATGGGAGCGGGCGGGACCAGCACCGCTTCGTCGTCCCGCCGGGAGGACTGCGGGGTCTCGCCGCCCATAAAGGTGGGCGCTCCGGGCAGGGACACCAGCGGTGAGGTGGGCGATGTGGCCACCGGCCCCCGGAGAGTGCCTTCCGACTCCCCCAGCATGATCGAGCGCATCCCCGCTACCGTGGCCACCCGACCATTCACATCCACCACCAGAGCCGAGCGGATCGCCGCACAGATCCGAGGAGGAAGCAACGGATTTGCATCTTCCGGGGCCTGATAGTCACCCTTGCGGATGCGATGCAGCACCTCGATCCAGTCCTCGTCGTGGAAGGGCACCTGGCCCACCATCAGCTCGTAGAGCAGGCAACCCAACGAAAAAATATCTGCCCGATGATCCACTGCAGAAGCATCTTTGATCTGTTCCGGCGCCATATAGGCGGGGGTTCCCATCATCACCCCGGCCTGGGTACGCTTCTGATCCAGGTTCTTGCCCTGCGCCTTTGCCAACCCGAAGTCCGCGATCTTGGGTACCCAGCGCCCATCCACCGGTGCCAGGAGGATATTTGCTGGCTTCAGGTCGCGGTGGATCAGCCGGTGGGCGTGGGCACGCTCCATCCCGTTGAGGATCCCGTGAAAAAGGGATTCTGCATCGTCCATCGACGGGCGGTGGTTCTGCAGCCAGGAGTCCAAGGTCGGACCCTCCACCAGCTCCATCACCAGCCCCGGCGAACCGTTCACATCTACGATGTCGGTGACGGTCACGATGTTCGGATGGCGCAGGCCGCTTTGTACCTGACCTTCCTGGATCATACGCTGCTTCACACTCTCGTTGTTGACGTGCAGTACCTTCAGCGCGTGGAGGCTACCCAGTTGTGCGTGACGCACCCGGTAGACGGTCGCCATGGCGCCGACACCGATCTCGGCCTCCACCACATACTTTTCGATAGATTCGTCTACTTTGAGGTTCACTTCCAGTCCACCGTCAGCACGCAGCCCACTCCGAGTCCCACCGCCAGAAGGCCCAAGCCCACCCCGGTCCCCCCAAAGCTATTGGTGCGGGTCTGCAGCTCGGCCAGCTCTCCGGCGGTGTGACGCTCGTTCTCAAAACTCCCGTGATTTATCCCCGCGATCACCAGCGTGGTGATCCCACCCAGAGCGGTCGCACCCGCGGCAATGGCCAGCGGAGTGGTGGCCGGACTGCGCGGAGGAGTGGCCTGGGAGGGCACCTGCCCCGGCGGCAGATACTGGGTGGAGTAGACCGATCCCCGACGTTCTTCCTGCAAAAGAGCGGGCCATTCTGACGGCCGACGGGAGGAGGCCACCCCGTCCACCACCCAACTACCGGGCAGACCGATGGCCACCACCTCCGTCTTTTGCTCGGCGAGCGAGCCCTCCCACACCTTTCTCAGGGCAATACCCTCGGGAATGGAGGCCGGGAAGGTCCACGCCGGATCCAAAAGGCGTGCCGCCGCGAAGGCACGTGCAGCCTGATCATTCTTTCTTTCGGTAAAAAGGGCGATCCCGGTCATCCGATGGATTCGCGCTGCATCCGCAGTCGAAATTCGTTCGTTCAGGCAGGAAAGCTGACCCTGCATTTGTGAAAACGAAACCTGGAACGAGTCCAACTCCAGACTTTCAAACGAAACTTCCTGCGACCGAAGCAGCGCATCGATCGTAGAAAAAGGCACACCTGTTTCGCAGCCTACGGGAGTCGAGCGCGTCTCTAGTGCGCCCGGTGCGGCCATGGCAGCGGAAGGCAAAAGCAGCGCGAGGGGCAACGCCAGCGCAAGTACGAGCGCAGGCGTGAACTCTGTCAGGTGTGCAGGACGCATACGGATCGGGTATCAAGATAGCATGCTTACCTGTCTGCGCGTGCGACAGCTTGCCATCATTGACGAGCTGGAAGTCGAGCTGGGGCCCGGTCTGAACGTAGTGACCGGGGAAACCGGCGCCGGAAAATCGATCCTCGTGAATGCGATGAAGCTGCTTTTGGGGGAGCGCGGTCGCCCCGAGCTGGTGCGTAGTGGCGCGGAGCGGGCCGAGGTGGAGGCGCTCTTTGACCTGAGTGCCCTGCCCGCGGCACGGCGGCGACTGGAGCAGCTGGAGGTAGAGGTGGAGGT
>CAITDR010000692.1 GCA_903891165.1 uncultured Pseudomonadota bacterium | reverse complement strand
GCCGCACCGTCGATCTCTCCGGGCGCTCGCGTGCCTTTCTCAACGGACGTCTGACTCCGTTGAATCAATTGAGCACGGTGATGCGCGGACTCGTGGACATCTGCTCGCAGCACGAGCACCACAGCCTAGTAGAAGCCAGTAACCACCTCGGCTATCTGGATGCCTTTGCGCAGTTGGAGACCGAGCGTGGCCAGATGGGCGAAGCCTTCGCGGCGGTGAACCGTGCCGCCAGCGAGCTGGCCGCTGTCGAAAAACAACTGCGCGAGCGCGGAGAGCGCGAGGATCTCCTCCGTTTTCAGCTGAGCGAGATCGAAAAACTGGATCCGCAGCCAGGGGAGGAGGTAGCCCTGACCGAGGAGCTGAGCCGCCTTCGACATGCCGCCGAGCTGGCCACGGGCACCCGCGAAGCTGAAGAAAAGCTCTACTCGGGCGACGATGCCCTGTGCGCGAGGCTGGGGCGGGTGCTCGGAGATCTCCAGGATCTTTGCCGTTTTGACCCCGCTTTGGAAGCCCCGGTGCAGCAGCTGGAGAGTGCCCGTACCGAGATCGAAGACGCCGCACGCCAGGTGCGCCGCTACGCCGAGCGGGTGCGGATGGATCCCGACACTCTGTCCAACAAGGAGGAGCGCCTGCACCAGCTCCGCCGTCTCCTGCGTAAATATGGCGGTAGCAGCGACGCAATGTTGGAGCATCGCCGCGTACTAAAGGCGGAGCTCGCCGCACTGGACAATGCCGAGGACAGCCGCGAGCGCCTGCACCGTGCCTGGACCGCCGCCCGCGATCATGCCCGCGGCCTCGCCGAGCAACTTTCCCAAAAAAGGCACTTGAACGCAGCCAAGTTAGGATCTTCGATCACCGCCGAGCTTCAGTCCCTGGGCATGGGCGACGCCCGGGTCCAGGTGGAGGTGGACCCGCTCTCCGAGCAGAATATCGGGCCGACCGGCATGGATCGGGTGGAATTTCTGATCGCCACCAACCGGGGCGAGGAGCCACGACCGCTGCGCAAAGTGGCCAGCGGCGGAGAACTTTCCCGCGCCTTGCTGGCCTTAAAGCGGACCCTTTCTGGACTGGGGCCCAAAGGACTCTACGTCTTCGACGAGGTGGACACCGGTGTAGGCGGCGCCATCGCTGAAGTGATTGCCCAAAAATTACGGGAAGTCTCCCGACACTCTCAGGTGCTCTGCATCACCCATCTGCCGCAGATCGCCGTCTATGGAGATCTGCACTTCCATGTCCGAAAAGGGGTGAGCGACGGGCGCACCCGCTCGGCCATCACCCGACTTAGCCCGGCCGAGCGGCTGGACGAGGTCGCCCGGATGTTGGGCGGGCTGAAGGTCAGCGAGGCCACCCGGCGGGCCGCCGCCGAACTTTTGAAGGAAGCCCAGGCTTAAATGGGAAAGGCCCGGGAATCCGAAGATTCCCGGGCGGAGAAGCGCCCTCCCTGATCAGGAGCCCAAGGCCCACCGCGAAAGACTCAAGCCAGGAGAAGGCCGCAAGGAGAGAGGTTTCCCTCACGACAATGCTTACGGAAGGGGGTGGGCCGCGCTTGAGGCTTTTCCGCACAACAGGGTTAGAAGAGGAGCGGGGGCTGTCATGCGGTCATTTCAGGAGCCGGATGCCGACAAAAAGCAGGAGCAGGCCAGCACACGGCGGCGATGGCTGGCCGGAGGGCTGTTTGCGTTGGGCCTGGGGGCACTCCTGGTGGGAGTGATCCTTGCTCTGGCCGGGACCTGGGCGATCAAAAATGTGGTCGAAAGACGTGCCGAACATGACCGCATCGAGCGGGAGATGAAGCAGGCAGAAGCCCTGGAGGCCGAGAACAAAAAATCTGGTGAAGAAGCCCTGTTTCAAGGAAAGGAACTTTTTTCCGCCGGACGCTACCAGGATGCCATCAATGCCCTGGATCGGGCCGTAATCCTCATCCCCAACAACACCGAAGCGGCCATGTTGCGGGGCCGCTGCTTTGTCAAGCTGAAGGATAACGTCCTGGCCCTGCAGGACTTCAGTCGTGCCATCGCAGCCGACGAAAAAAATACGGAAGCCCTGGACTACCGTGCCTTTATCTACATTCAGGAGCAGATGTATCCGGAAGCAGCCGCCGATGCCGACCAGCTCATTGCGCTGTCCCCCCAAAACGGAAGGGCCTACAAGCTGCGAAGTGACGCCAGGTACAATCAGGGAAATATGGAAAAAGCTCGGGCAGACGCTAAAAAATCCTGCGAGCTGGGCTATGCAGACGGCTGTGAAGCCGCCCGACGCCTGAAACCGCGCTGAGCCCTTGCTGCTGTGCAGCAACAGTGCTATGCTGCACCACAGCATGGACGCCGCCGTGAACCGCTCCCCGACCCCCGCCGCCTGGGCATCCCTCGCCCTGCTGTGTCTTGTGTACCTGTTGAATTTTCTCGACCGGACACTGATCTACATTCTCTTTCCCCTTATCAAGAAAGAGCTTGTTTTTAACGATATGCAGCTAGCGCTGTTGGGCACCACGTCCTTTGTGATCTTCTACACCATTCTGGGCATCCCTTTTGGCCGACTCGCCGACCGGGTCAGCCGGAAGAAGATGATCGCGGCGGGTCTGGTCATCTGGAGCCTGTTTTCGGGTCTGACCGGGGTGGCCAATGACTTCTGGAGTATCTTTTTCTGCCGGGTGATGGTGGGCGTAGGCGAGGCGACGCTGGGTCCGGCCGCCATGTCGCTGCTCTCTGACCTTTTTCCGCCTGAGAAGCGGGGAACCGTGCAGTCGGCCTACTCGGCGGGCATTCCCTTGGGTGCCGCCGCGGCCTTCTTTCTGGGCGGGCACATGGGCGCGGAGTGGGGTTGGCGTCCCGCCTTCTACGCCCTGGGTTTTCCGGGAATTTTCTTCGCCGGTCTGGTGCTGATGATTCCCGAGCCGGAGCGGGGAACAACAGAGGTAAAAAGTACCCAACCTGAGAATACGGCTCCCGTGGACTGGCGGCTCCTGCTTCAGTCGCCGGTGCTGCGCTGGCATGTGACCGGCTACGCGGTGATGGCGGTGGCGGCCAACAGCCTGTCCATCTGGATTCCGTCGCTGCTGGTTCAGGCCTACAAAGTGCCTCTTGCCGAAGTGGGCGTGCTGATCGGCACCTCGATGGCCATCTCTGGCGGTCTGGCCACGGCCTTTGGCGGCGCGGTGGCGGATCGCTTCAAAAAGACCGGCAAAGGCGGCCGATTGCGCTTTGGCGCTCTGTTGGCGCTCCTGTGTATCCCGCTGTGGCTAGGGCTGCTGTTTTCCGGCGACCTGACCGTGATGAAAGGCTGCTTCTTCCTCCTTGCTGGGCTGGGGTTGGGCTGGCTGGGACCGGCGGCCGCCGACGTCCACGACATCGTGGGGCCGAAGTTGCGCGGCCTGGGTGTAGCCGTGTACTTTTTCGTAGTGAATGGCATCGGCTACGGAATTGCACCGCCGATCGTCGGAAAACTCTCGGACATGCTCGGCGGAAAAGATCATCCCGAGCAACTTGGCGTTGCGTTGGTGATCTGTCCGATCGCGCTGGCGGTGGCGGCCGGGCTGCTGGGAGTGGCATCCCGTCGGATGGAAGCGGCCAAGGAATAAGCCGCCGCTTTCGGGTTCACGCCAGGCGCATGGGCCAAAGCGCCCAGGCGCCCTTGGGGCGGCAGATCCGCAGCTTGCAGGTTAGCCAACCGCATGCGCTGCCTCCTCCTCCCTCTCCTCCTGCTCGTCGCCTGCGACGGCCCCAAACCCGCAGACGACTCCAGCCC
This sequence comes from uncultured Pseudomonadota bacterium, assembly GCA_903891165.1. Lineage (GTDB taxonomy): Bacteria > Myxococcota_A > UBA796 > UBA796 > SXON01 > CAITDR01. The sequence continues at coordinate 31,877 of CAITDR010000692.1, read as the reverse complement.
GGTAGACTCGGAAGAAACTCCGATTACCGACAGCGATGGCGACGGCACCGCCTACAGCGCCGACTGTGACCCAGCCGACCCCTACACCTACCCCGGCGCCCGCGAGGTCCCCTACGACGGCAAGGACCAGGACTGCGACGGCGAGGACATCAACGATGTCGATGGTGACGGCTACATCGGCACCGGTGGCGACGGCGACGACTGCAACGACAACAACCCCACTGTCCATCCCGGTGCCGAAGAAATCTGCTACAACGGCCTGGATGACGACTGCGACGGCACCGCCGAGCTACCCAACGATTGCGACGGAGACGGCTACCAGATCCTGGACGACTGCAACGAGGCCGACCCCAGCATCCACCCCGGCGCCGACGATGCCTGGTACGACGGCATCGACAGCAACTGCGATGGCCTCAACGACTACGATCAGGACATGGATGGCGAGGACTGGAGCGGCAATGGCGGTCCCGACTGCGACGACCTGAACCCCGTCGTGAACAGCGCCGCCGATGAGATCTGGGACGGCTACGACAACGACTGCGACGGCAGCACCGACCGCATGACCACCCGTCGTGGAACATCCAGCTACTACGGCAGTAATTTTGTGACGGACGCCCAATTCGCCTACGCTTTCACCCCGCTGCCCGACCTGGATGGGAACGGCGCCGACAACCTCGCCGTCGGGGTACCCGGCTGGAGCAGCGGCTACGGAAAAGTCTACATTCTTCCTATCGTAGATGGACTTGTATCCCAGACTACACAGTCCATCGCCACTATCCAGGGCGACGACACCATCTACAATGTCGGTGCCGGAACCTTAAGCCGCGGAAGCCAGCTTGTGGTCGGTACGGTCACCGGGCTGTTGTTGTACAACCACAGTGCCCTGGTCGGCGGCGCCGCACTGACGCCCACCGAGGGGGTGGCGGTCACCAGCACCGGCGGCGGGCTGGTCCTGAGCTCCTTCCCGGACTTCAATGGTGGTGAGGACGAAGTCCTGGCCTACTCCCCCACTTTGTCGGGCCTGGACATCTACCTGGACAGCAACCTGACCGCCAGCCACGTCAGCTTCTCCTCCTCCTCGCTGACCATCAATGTGGCAGGTTCGCTCGGCGATCTCGACGGCGACGGCAACCCCGAGCTGGGGATCTCTACCGCCTCGCGCTTCAACTCCATGCGCATCGCATCCGGGGAGCTGGTGCGGGGTGGCGGCAGCCTCTCCCTGGACGACCTGGACGGCATCAGCAGCGACGGCGCGGCCACACATATCAGCACGATCGGTGATCAGGATGGGGATGGCCACGATGAAGCGCTGGTTTCCAATAGCACTGCCGAAAGCAGCAAAGGTCGGGTCTGGCTCCTGAATGCCATGCCCACCGACCTGGACACCTTTGAGAACAATGCCGCGGCAACCCTGACCGGGGGCGCCTCGGATGCCGCGCTCTGGGCTGGCCAGATCATCGATCTGGACGGCGAGGGTAACCCGGACCTTCTGGTTTGTTCGCCGGGAAATGACACGATGCAGGTCACCGGTTCTTGCGCCGGGGTGCCCCTGGCCGCCCTGTATACGGGCGGCGACCACAGCCCGGTGGAGGGGGTGCCCTTTTTCACGTCTGTCGTGATGGGGGACTTGTTTGGTACGGGGATGTTGGTGGAAGATCGGGATGGAGATGGTGATGACGACCTGTGGCTGGCTGGCCAGGGCGACACTGGCTCGTTGCTCTTCTTCCGGAACCAACAATGAAAAGCGGCGGTCGCCAGCGGATCCTGATCGCCATCCTGCTGCTGCTTGCGCTGGTGGGTGGACTGGGTTTCTGGCGCTGGAAGGCGGCCATTCCGATAAACCACAAGATCGTGCGGGCGGCGCGCTACCATGGTCACACGGCCGACGAATTGTGGAAGGTGGCCACCGACTTTGGCACGGCCATGGAGTGGCGCAGCGATCTGAAAGGAATGGAGGCACTTCCCAAGGTACGTGGCCACGAAGTGTGGCGGGAAAGCTGGAACGATGGCCGGAGTGTAAGCCTGGAGACGGTGGAAGCCATCGACGGCCGCCGCATGGTGCGCTGCGTGGTGGACCAGGGCGGAGATTTTGGAGGATGCTGGACCTTTGAGATCTACGACCGCGACGGTGGCGACTGCGCCATCGCCATCACCGAGGGCCTGACCATCCACTCGCCCTGGATGCGCCTGACCACCACCACCAACGACCGCAAGGCCTTTTTGGACACCTGGCTGGGCGCTATCGGCACAAAATTAGGCGATCCAAACCCCCGTTTTGGCGACAGTATGGTGGAGGTGTCGCGCCCGCCGAAGAATGAGGTGGCGCCTGCGGCAGAACCACCCGCCGAGGCTCCCCCGGCAGTGCCAGCAGCTACGCCTCCGCCCCAGCCCGCACAATAGCCGCCTACAAACACACCTTCTGCACAACATCGCGCACCACATCCACGGCGCGGTGCAGCTCGCCCACCGGCACATACTCGTCGGCCTGATGCGCCACGTCGATGCTGCCGGGGCCAAAAACCAGGGTGCGGACGCCGAGGCGCTCCAGGTTGCCGCCATCCGTCGCAAAGGCGGCGGCCGCCGTCCGATGATCACAGGCCCAGGGCGTCAGAAGTCCCTGGAGAGGAGTTCCCTCGGGGGTGTGGAGGGAGGGGGTGACCCGCACCAGCTCGGCGCGGACATCGCCCAGGGCCTCCACACGCTCGCGTAATTGGGCGTAGAGGGCTTCGGCATCCATGCCGGGAAGGGGCCGGAAGCCTACCTCGATCACACAGGAATCCGGCACGATGTTCACCGCAGATCCACCGTGGATCGTCGCGACGTTCATCACCACAAAGGGCCGATCCAGCATATCGGAAAAACGGATGTCTCGACGCCATTCATCGGAAATTTCTTCCAATCGGGCGATGACCTGCGTCGCCTTGAGGATGGCATTGCGGCCCAGGTCCGGCTTGCTGGAGTGCGCCGCCTTGCCCTGGCAATAGATGCGCAAGGCGACGTGGCCGGGGTGCATCCGGAAAATCTTGAAGGAGGTGGGCTCCCCGATCAGGCAGGTATGCGGGAGTTTTTTGCCCTGCTCCTGATAGAGATCCACCAGGGCGCGCGAGCCCAGGCAACCCACTTCTTCGTCGTGGGTGAAGACCAGCACCAGCTCTTTCTGGAGTTTTTGGAGGGGGAGAGTCGGGAGTGCAGAGAGCACGGCCGCCAGAAAAGCCTTCATGTCACAGGAACCCCGGCCGATCAGCCGGTCATCGCGTCGGGTCAGCACAAAGGGATCGCTGGTCCAGGGCTGTCCCACCACCGGCACCACGTCCATATGCCCGGACAGCACGAGTCCCTCCGTATCGGGGGGACCGGCGCGCACCACGAGGTTGCACTTGCCCTCTCCGGGACCGGCGATCAGCTCGGGCCGAAGACCCATATGTTCCAGCCGCTCGGCCATCCAAGCGGCGATCCCGGTCACCGGGCGGTCGCTGACGGTGGGAAATGCCACCAGCTTTTCCAAGAGCTGCTCCACCGACTCCATAGCCTACTCCTTTCTCTTTTTGCCCCACCAGCGCGATGCCAACGGACGCGCAACCTTGCGATCCGGCTCCGCCTCCTCCTCCCCCCCCTGCTTTGGCTGCGCCTGCTGCAGCCCCAGGTCCTGGGCCACCTGTTGATCCGGCGCCTTCTCCGCCTCTTTTCCGCCTTCTTTGGCCGCCCGCTCCTCGGCAGTGGGACCCAAAGACGGCGCACGTTCGGGGGCCTTGGCCTCGCCCTCTGCCGCCTTCTTTGCCTTCTTTTTCTCAGGATCCTCGACCTCTTCCACCTCCCACCAGGCATGGGGCTTCTGCACCCAGGGTGTACCCACCGGTCCCATACTGTTGGCCCCGGCAATAATGCGGTCGGCGGTGGCAAAAACATCGGGAGCGGAGGTCTGATTACATCCTCCTCCCTCCTCCACAAAGGCGCGCTCATCCGGCGTATTTTCTGGCTTCGTCAGCTCGGAGTTCAGCTCCACCTGCTGCGGCAGCGACTCAAAGGCCAGACGTTCGGCCTCCACCGCTTTGTCCATCACTTCGGCAGCCCGGCCCAATTGCCCGGAACAAAGGGCCTCGGCGGCCTTCCGGTACAGCTCGGCGGGCTGCTTCCAGCGCGACGGATCGGGGAGTTTGAAGCCCGGCGCTCCAAGGCCCACCTTCCTCGCCCAGTCCGGCCGCTCGGTCATGGCCTTTTTTTCGAGCTGCTGGACCATCATCATCGTTCGCAGCCGCTCGCGGATGAACTCTAAAAGTGCATCCCGCTGTGCCTCCGCCCGCGCCACCATCGCCAGCGCTTCGTCGTTGCCAATCAGCTTTCCCAGGCGTGCAAGCTCGCGAGAGCCTACATCTCCCATCATGCCCTTCGCCCCGCGGAACACCCGCGTCAGGCGATCGGTACTGCCCGATAGACGCCGCTGACGGTCCATCGTCCTCCTCTATCCGATGCTCCAGAGACCCGGACCCGCGAAGAGAGAAAGAAAATTCGTCGTGCCCCCTTTCCCCGGCGCCCCACCTGTTTAGAATGGCCGGGCGTGCCATTCGACCCTCGCCAGAGACTGCAGCGGCCACTCCCCGGACAGCGCTTCTTCGAAGAGGAGGAGTGGGTGACCTCCGTATTTCGCCGCTCCGAGGAGCCGGAGAAGAAAGACCTGATTCCCCGCCGTGATCTGCAGGATGGCCGCAAAGAACCCACGCTGCGCAAAAACAGCCACCTCGCGCAGCCGACTCCCAATGCCCCGGCGCTGATCCGCTTGGTGCGGCACCCCTACCGTCTGAATACGGTACGGCCAACGCGCAAAATCTACCTGGAGAAGCAGGAGCCTCGCGCCGAGCGGGTGGACTGGAAGCAACAAGTGCGCGACGCCAAAGCCGAGTGGCAGCGCCCGGAAGTGGCCTCGCCCACCAAAAGCCGTCCGCGCGCCTTTTCTATCCTTCCCTCGCGCTGGAAGCTGCTACCGGGTGAGCGGAAATGAGCCAGCCCACCCCGCAGCCGCCGATCTGGCGCCCCGGCGCCGTCTCCCCCGAGGGGGGAGGCCCGATGTCGGGCAGAAATGTCGTAGGGGAGACTACAGAACATCTCCATAAATTCCTCCTGGACGGCATGCGGAGCTGGGAGGCTCCGGCACGTTTGGAGGAAGACCTCAAGTTTATCCCCAAGGATCGCGAAGAGGTCATCTACATCTACATGTATCGGGTGGCGCAGAACCCCAACCTGATGAACCAGAAAAGGCCGCGTCTGGCGCCGGTTTTTGTGAAGCAGGATCCCAACGACGAGAAGTCGGAGATCTACTACCACCGCCCGCCGATCATCGTGGACGTGTACTACCTGCTGGGCGTTCACTCCAAGTTCCGCTCCGACGCGGAGCGTCTTTTGGGCTGGATGATGCTGCGCCTGAACGAGGCCACCCACCTGATCTATCGGCCGCGACGCTTCGCTTTGCCCGATGGTCGGGAAGTGGACAGCCTGGGCCGTCCCTACGACCCCAACCGCTTCGACGGCGAGCCTGGCGCAGACGAGGACGAGGACGACGGCCTCTACATGGAAAAGGTTTCACTTTCCCTGGTGGACGATCTGACCGTTGGGGACGCCATTAATCTCTTCACGCTCCATGAAGCACCCTACCGTCCCTTCTTGACGTACCGGGCCCGCATGGCGCTAGATGGTCCACTCTACAAGAGTTCTGGGGGCTCCATCGTTCGGATGGATCGCCTGGAGCGGAGGGATGCCCCCTCCGGCCCGGCTTCGGGGCACTCCCCGAATGGCCGGGTGCGGGGTACCCCCGTAACACCCGGTCAAAAAAAGCTGCCCGGGCCATTGCCGCACCGAATCCGCAAGGATGAATCTAACGAATCGGAGGACTAGGTACCATGGAATACCATACCCCAGGCGTATATATCCGCGAGATCGATAGTGGCCCGAAGCCCATTGCTTCGGTAGCTACCTCGGTCCCGGGGTTCATCGGACTCTTTGAGTACCGCCCCACCAACGATGCCGTGGCCGTTACGGTCAGCAACGGCAAGCGCACCCTTCGCGGCAAAGTACTTCCGCAATTGGTGGACGAGAAGGGCGGAATCAAAGGCGACGGGAACGAAGCCACCACCGCTCTGGCCACCACCTTCAAGCTGTCCCGCAAAGATGTGCGCGACGTCAAGAAGTACTTTGAAGTCTACGGCGCTCCCAAGTCCGGCGCCAACGCCCCGAAGTTCGAGGCAGCGGCCGGTACCGTGAAGCGCACCAAGATCACCTGGGCCACCAAGGAATTGGAAGTGGCCGATGTGGTGGTGAACGTGGAAGGCAAGGTGGTCAGCGATGACGACCAGGCCGTCGAGAAGCTGCTCAACCAGCTCCACGAGACCTTCCCCCTGGAGAAGGTTGCCGCTAAGACCGCGGCGGACATCCTCGGCGCCTACGGCTACGAAGTGAAGTCCACCGAAGGCACTGCACTCCGCACCGAATACTCCGTGCCTCCCGTTGGTCTGACCAACAAGGCCGAGTTCTTCCGCTGGCTGCAGAGCTACTTCGCCCAGTACCTGGTGGAGAGCCGCCCCATCGAAGATCTGGTTGGTCGCTCCATCGCCGACTCCGACGATGCGGCCGATGCCGTCTACGAAGCCCTCACCTCCGACGAAGCCCTGAAGAAGGAGTTCCGCGATTGGCTCTCCAAGCCTTCGGTCTTCAACTTCGTGGCGGGCGTCAACGGCTTCTACGACAACGGCGGCGGCAAGTGCTACGTCTACCTGATGGGCACCCAGGACCTGGAGAACTCCATCCGTGAGAACCAGGCCGACAAGCTCGGTCTCTACGCCTTCGACGACGTGGATGACATGGCGCTTATGGTGGCCCCCGGCCTGAATGCCAACCAGCAGCGCGAGATGCTGGAGCTGTGCGAAGTCCGCAAGGATCGCTTTGCACTTCTGGACGGCCCCATCGTCTCCGATGGTGCGATGGATGCTCCCGCCTCCCAGAAGGGCTACGGCGCGCTCTACGTGCCGTGGGTCAAGATCACCAAGCCCTCTTGGTTCACCGGCACCCAGGAGCACATCAAGGTCACCGGCCCCAACCGCCGCAAGCTGATCAAGTGCGAGAAGAACGAAGTCTTTGTGCCCCCCTCCGGGCACATGGCGGGTATCTACTCCCGCGTTGATACCGAGCGCGGTGTGCACAAGGCCCCCGCGAACGAGATCGTGATGGGCATCACCGGCCTGTCCCAGAACATCAACCGTCTGGAGCAGGGCCAGTACAACGACCGGGGCATCAACGTGATCCGCATCTTCAAGGATCGCGGCATCCGGGTGTGGGGCGCGCGTACCCTCGCCACCATGTCCAACCCCGAGTGGAAGTACATCAACGTTCGCCGCCTCTTTATCATGGTGGAGCAGTCCATCCTGATCGGGTCGCAGTGGGCGGTGTTCGAGCCCAACGACATCACCCTGTGGAAGAAGCTCACCCGCGATGTGCGTGCCTACCTCATGCGGGTGTGGCGCTCCGGCGCGCTCTTCGGCCAGACCCCCGAAGAGGCCTTCTACGTCAAGTGTGACAACGAGACCAACCCCCGCTACCTCGTGGATGCGGGCCAGGTCAACGTGCAGATCGGTATCTGCCCCGTGAAGCCTGCCGAGTTCGTGATCTTCACGATCGGTCAGTGGGACGGCGGCGCGCTGGTCGAAGAGTAGCCCAGGCTACAAAAGCCTCCGTCCCCTGGGGCGGAGGCGCCCCCTTTCCACATCGGGGGCACCAGAGGGGGGCTGCGGCCCCCGCTGCTGCCTTCAGTGATTAGATTCTTCTCTCCCCCTTGCAGGTAGGTCATGGAATTCAAGACCGAGTACGAATTCATTCTTCCCCGTGGCTATGTGGACAAGGACGGCGTCCTGCACCGCGAAGGTGTCATGCGCCTCGCCAACGCCAAGGACGAGATCGTCCCCCTCTCCGACATGCGCGTCCAGCGCAACCGGGCCTACCTGATCATCGTGCTGCTCTCCCGCGTGGTCACCCGCCTGGGCACCCTGGGCGAAGTGAACACCGGCGTGGTGGAGAACCTCTTTGCCGGGGATCTGCGCTTCCTGGAAGAGATGTACAACCGGATCAACGAGGATGAAGCGACCATCTCGGTTTCCTGCCCGCACTGCGGTGGGAAGTTCGAGAAGGAGTATGGACGCCTGGGGGAATCGTAAGCTACCCCCTTGAGAACATATTCAAGGAGGTAGCTTTTATCGCCTACCATTTCCACTGGGACCGAGATCGGGTCATGGAGATGACCCACAAAGAGCGGCACCTGTGGGTCAAAGAGATCTCGGCCATCAACGAGAAGATCAACGCGCCGAAATAGAGGAGTGATGCGCCCCGGAATCAGTATCCAGCATACGTCCCTCCCATCCCGTACTTCGGGGGTGGTGCGCTGTGATATTGCCGCGATGATCGCCTTTGTTCCGCAAGAGAAGTGGCCGGAGGGAGCATCCTCCGGCGACTTCGTGGAGCTGATTGCCCGTCGTGTCACTGATCTGCAGGATCATCCGCTTGCATATCTGTACGATGCGGTGACCACCCGCGCAGTTCGTTGCTTTTTCGAGAATGGTGGTGACACGCTGCACCTGTTCGCGGTGTGTATCGACCATATCGACGACCTCAAAGCGCCGTCCTCCTCGGACGGCCCGCTGCTTCCGCTCTTTGATCGCCTGAGAACCGAGGAGGACATTGCGCTATTGGCGGTGCCCTCTGCCGCGACCATGCGCTGTGAGATCACCCGTTCGGGGCTGGTCTATTCCGAGGCCGATGCACTCTACCGCCTGCTGCTCGCTCACTGCCGGGAGATGGTGAACCGCTTCCTGGTGATTGATGCGCCCCGGGGTCTGCACGCCGAGCTGCTGGAACGCTGGCTTTCCCAGCTTCGGGGCAAGGATCCCCATGTGGATGGCTTCGGCGCCGTCTACTACCCCTGGCTGCAGCGCGGCGACGATCTCTTTCCCCCCTCGGGTGCGATCCTGGGGCTCTACGCCCGCGTCGAGCGGGAGCACGCACCTGCGGGTGTGGGCTGGCCACCCGCCAACCTCCCGCTGTGGGGGACCACCCACACCGAGGTGGATCTGAGCTGGGACGAGGCCGGGCGGGTGCAGGACGCGGGAATTAATCCAATTCTGGTGCAGCCCGGGCGGGGTGTGATCGTCTGGGGGGCACGGACGCTATCCACTGATCCGCGCTGGACATTCGTGAATAGTCGGCGTATCGTCTCTATGATTACCGAACAATTGCGGCGTGACAACGAGTGGGTGGTCTTCGAGACCAATAATCGCTCACTTTGGAAAATCATAGAGAGAGACGTGATAGTTCGCCTGGATCAGTTTTGGCAGGCAGGAATTCTTGCAGGGACTCGATCTCAGGAAGAATATTCAGTAGAATGTAGTGAGTCGACGAACCCCCTCGCGCTTCGGGATGCTGGACAGCTCAATGTCCAGGTCGCCCTGAAGCCGGTGGGAACCACAGAGCGGATTTTGATCGATCTGCGCTTGGGCTCCAGTGAGCCCTAGCTGCCAGGAGGTACACGATGAGCGAAAGGTCTTGGGTAGGTCATGGCAAAGGTCGGAATCCCGGTCAGCCCAGCCTTGAGCTGAACGGAGGACCGGGGATGGGAGGTGGTCGTGCGAGCCAGGGAGGCTACAACGACATGAAGCCGACGGCGGGCATGGGCAGTGGTCGTCCAGGTTCTCAGCCCACCCTCGACGAGCCCACCGACTTCGGGGAGAGCAGCAAGAAATACAGTGCCACTCCCGACGGGGCCAGCGGCTCTTACCGGGGTGCCAGCAGCCATGCATCCGCCACCACCGGCGGCAGCAAAGATCCCCGGACGGCGGATCCCGAAGGAAACTTCGTCTTCGCGCTGGAGATCGGCGGCACCGAAGTCGGCTACTTCATGGAGTGCAGCGGCCTGAAGACCACCACCGAGCCCTTCGAGATCCAGGAAGGGGGGATGAACCACCGGGTCCACAAGGTTCCGGGGCAGTCCAAGTGGGAGAACATCGTACTCCGCTACGGTGTTACCGCAGATACAACGATGTTGACCTGGCGAAACGAGATCCTTCAGGACTCCTTCAGCTTTGGCAGACGTCGCAACGGCGCAATCGTGATGAAGACCATGGGGGGCGACGAAGTGCGCCGCTACAACTTCATCGAAGGCTGGCCGGTTTCGTGGGAAGGTCCGTCCTTCGCCTCGGCCGGCTCCGAGATTGCCGTGGAGTCTCTGGAGATCGCCCATAACGGTATCCAGATCACCTGATCCCTTTGGAGCTGGTCGGAGGACCGATGTTGGAAGAAGGCTCCCCTCGTAAATCCCTTGGTGAACGCACCGTCTCCCGCATTGCCGAACGGCAGTCGCGGAAGCTACGGGTGGGTCTGGTCACCGCCATGCTCATGCGTTCCGCAACTCCAGAGCTTGCTGGCTCGGAAGGAACGACTGAGGGGGACTTCACCTTCCTCTCCGCAGCTCCCTTCTACGCGCTCATGCGTCGTCTTGCACAGGCGCGTTGGCGTCGTGACCGGCGTACGGCGGCCCTGGAGCGGCGCTACCAGCCCAAGCTGCGCGCCTTCAGCCGTCGCTGGCCGGGCGAAGCCAAGCTGGCCACGCCCAAATTCTCGGCTGTTGTACAGGCCGATGGTCTGATTTTGCCTCAGGCGCCCACCCCTGAGGCACCCCTTTCTACCGAGGCCGGGCCTGCACCGCGTCGGCTGAAAGCCCCCCAGCGCCGTTCGGAAGCACGTGCGCTCCTGAGCCTCCTGGAGGGCAGCAAAGAAGGCCGCGCCATCCTCGATGAAGTGGCACGCTTTGAAGAAGAGCGTCCGGTCGTGCAGATCACCGGGCGGTCGGCCAGCCAGCCTTCCGCTGAAAACCAGCGCCCCGTGGAAGATCGTGGGGTTCGGCCTGCTCTTTCTCGCAGCACTTCCCCGGTCAGCCGGGCTCCGGCGGCTCAACGGAGCACGTCTTCTTCTACCAGTCGGAAGCTGCTCCCTTCGGTGGAAGAGGAAGTAGAGCTTTCTCCCATCGTTTCGCCAGCCCGCGCCCGCCCGATGGACCGTGTGGGCAGCCGTATGCGCAAGGCCACCGCCAGTGCCTCGCCGCTGGCCAAAGCACTGGAAAAGCGTCTTCCCCCGCATCAGGCTCGCCAGAGCGCTCTTTTTGCCGAGCTGCTCTCCGATGCACCGGCCCCCGTGGTGGAGCGTATCCTCCACGCGCTGAATCCCCGCGTAGAAGCGGAAGTTGCTCCTGATGCCAAGCCCCGCCCCTCACGTCGGGCGGTGGAGCGGCTGTCTCCGGCCGCCTCCGGGGCCATGCGCAGCCTGTCGGGCAGCTCGCCCAGCATGGCGGTGGTTGCGCCTGCGGCCCCGTCCGCCGGGGCAACCAACGACACCACGAGCGAAACCGGCAGCTTGGTGCCGCGCGCGGTGTCTCGGGCCGCTTCTCGCCCACGGAAGGCCAGTCGTACTTCCTCTTCTTCTGGGGCAACCAACACCCCTTCGGTGACGACCGCTCGGTCCAATATCGGCGCTGCCGAAGCCCGCTCTCCAGCGATCTCGCAGCCCGCACCCCGCAGCACCGTGGCTGGCTCCCCGGTACGGACCGCCCCCGCGTCCCCGGCCCCCTCCTCGGCAGGCTCTACTTCGGGAGCTCCCTCCTCCGTCCGGACAAACCCGACGCCAACCGTCGGTAAGCAGGTTGCTTCGCAGGACGCTGCCCCCACCGCCGCTGTGGAAGCTCGGCTTCCTGCCGCCGATCGGGCCCCTGTGGCCAGGGGCGCCGCTGCCGCTCCCGTCAGACCTGCTCCCGCTCTTTCCGCCTCCAACGTCCCTTCCCGGAACATTGTAGCCCAGGCTACACATGCTCCCGAAGTGGTGGAGGAGGAGGCAGAAGTGCAGGTGCAGGCTCCCCTTCGCGCCTCGGCGCGGGCGGCAATTCGCGGGATGGAAGCCACGGCTGTGGATCGTCCCCGCGCCAGCGAGCCGGTCCAGACCGGAGGACGCTTCCTCTCCAGCCGCGCTGCGGCCGCCCCCGAGCAGAGCCCAGCCCTGGAACGTGCCGCCGAACGTGCGGTTGCGCCCAAAGTGGCAGCGCGATCCAGCCTTCCTGCCGCTCCCGAAGCCGTGCTTCCGCAGCCTCTGGGCGCAACTTCCGAACGGGCAACGACGGAAGTGCAAGGAGCAACGGTAGGCGAAAAGACCCGCGAAGTCCGTGTCAAAAAGCCGGCCGCCCGCAGCGCCGCCCATGCCGCCCAGCGCTTGGGTGCCGTCGCCTCCACCTCGGCTTCGGCCAAGACCATGCTCGCCCCGGTGGCGCCCGGTCGGCCTTCGCCTGCAGCCTCTGCAGCTCCGGCCTCTCCCCGCGTCCCAACGACCGCTGCCGCCAGCTCCGAAAGAACGGTCGCCCAACGGCCGCTCACCATCGGCGCCCGTCCCGTCGCCTTGGGTGGCCTTGCCGGTCCGCTTTCGCCCCGGGCCACACCGGCCCGCGAAGAAGCGCCGGTTCGCCGCAGTCTGTTGTCTGGGGAGCCCTCGGAGACCGATGCCGTCCAGGCCGTCGTGCCCCGCAGCAGCCACCTCGCACGTTCGCTCACCCGCGCCCTGCCGGTAGCCCGACGTTCGGCCTTGGCCGGGCTGAAAGCTGCGATCGACGCCGCCCCCGCAGAGCTGGCGGAAGCCCTCGCCGCGGCCCCCGAGCTGCGCAGCCGCCTCGAAGCCATCAGCGCCCGCGCCGATGTTCCGGCGGCTTCTGAGGCGCCCGTTCAGCAACGTTTGACCGGCGCCGTCACGGCGGCCCCGCGCAGCCGCAGCCTCCCGGTGGCCGAAACCAGCTCGTTGCCACAGCCCCTTGGCGCTACCCCGGAAGTCCCGGCGGATAGCCGTGGCGAAAGCCGCGGTGCCGATGGCCGCAGCCCCTCGCGCCCTGGACGCCCCGCGGGTGCCCCACGTACCATCGAACGTGCGGCGGCTTCGAGCGGTACAACCCCGGATTTCCGCAGTGTACCGTCTGCGATCCGTCGCAGCCCGGTGCGTCGTTCGGCCGCCCCCTCGCTGCGTGCCGATGGCAAGATGGTGCCCGCCCGTCTGGACCCCGCGGTGCTGGATGAGCTGATTTCCCGGATTGAAGCTGCTTCGGAGCCGCTGCTCCTGCCGCTTTCGGACCAGGCTACCAGCCCGGCGCTGCAGGAGACGGCCCGTCGCAACCTCGGTACGCTTGCTGCCGCAATTGAGCGCGAACGGGCTCCGCTGATGCAGAATAGTGCCGCCCAGCGTAGCCTGGGTGCTCTGGAGGCGGCGCTCAAGCCGTTGCGCAGCCGCAGCCTGGCCTTCAGCCCCAGCCCCATGTTCTTTGCCAGTACTCAGGCGGATACTCCTTCTGCCAGTGCAGCGATGGGTGGCGATGGCACGAGCTTTGGTAGTCGGGACTACAGTGGCTCGGCTCCGGTGCCGGACGCCCGTGGTCGCTTTGTGGCCGCCCGCTCGGTGGCCCGCACGGTGCGGGTCATCCGCGACCGCGCCGGACGCCGGATCGCCGTCCCTTCCGTGGATGATCAGGCCTTTCTCGCCGCCGCACCCGCAGTGGCCGCAGCCCTGGGTCTGCCCCCCGGCACCGCCCCTTCGGTAGTAGCCGCACGCCTGATGTCGGTGGAAGGTGCTGCCCCGCAGCGCAGCGCCGGTCGGCGTCGGGTGGCCGTGGCGGACACCGGTACCCTGGCCAGTCCGGTCGGGGCTCCGAGCGCCAATGTTGCCGCGATCTCTGCGGGGAATCAGGAAGTCCGCCCCGTCCGCAGCAGCAGCTGGGCACTCCGCCGCGCCGCCGTCAACGACGCGCCGGGTGTCACTCAGGGGCGCCGCGCCTCTACCCCTGCTGCCTTGATGGCGATGGCTCCTCTGGCTCAACCTGTAGCCCAGACTACCGATGCTGCCGGGAATCCTCAGGTTGGCGGGACCGCCTCCTCCTCTCCCGCAGCAATCCGCAGCGCCGCCCGAGCCTCCCGCCAGAGCCGCAGCCCGGCCCTCCGCAGCAGCGCACGCACCGCGGATCTGGGCTCGACACTGCATCAGGTGTCGCAGGGAACGCCGGATTCTGCAGCCCCAAGCTGGGCTGCACGCACCAGCGAGCAGGCCACCGGACTGCGCACCGTGGACAGCCTCGTCGCCTCTTTGGCGCGGGCGACCTCGGTGGAAGAGGTGGTGCGGGTGATCGTCCAGCGGGTGGAAGGCAGCGGGGTTGAAATTCCTGCCGTTCTTTCCTCTCCTTTCAACGACGTAGTGCAGCAGCTCCGCAACGAGGCCCGCGCCGAGGTGGATCGTGCCCTGGCGGCCGAAGCACCGGTGACCCGTCCCAACCGGATGGCCGCGCCGGAAGCCGCTCCGCTCCAGCCTTCCCGCACCCGCAGCTTCCGCCACGGCGGTCGTTCGGTGGGCGCCTCCGCCATGGCGGTGGATGGGGTGGGCAACTCCCGGGTGATGAAGCTGGTGCGCAAGCTCCAGGGACTGATTCATCTTGCCGAGGAAGAGCGCCGTCTTTCTGATGCTCGCCGTCGGGTGCGTATGGCGGAAGATAGCGCTTCGGCCCGTGCAGAAGGCCAGGCGCCCATGGGCAAGGGCGGCAGCCCCGCCCACCAGCGCCATGTGGACGTCGAGGCCCTCAGCCGCGAAGTTACCGAGATTGTGACCAGAGAAATCGAACACCGTCGCTCGCGGCGGATGGAGGACTCCGATGAGTTCGGGTGGTAAAGCTTCCTTTATTGGAATCGAAGGTTCAAGCGCCAATTTTGCGGTGCAGTACAATCCCCGGGAATTCTCGGTCAGCAAGTCTGTGACTTGGGAAGAGGCCGAGACGCAGGGAGACTCCACTCAGCCCATTCAGTACCAGAAGGGTGCTCCGATGAGCGCCACGATGGAGCTGATCTTCGACACGACCCACGACGGCTCCGACGTGAAGACCACCTGGGTGAACGGGCTTTTGTCCCTCACCAATGCGGATGAACAGGCCGTGGGTGGCGAGCAGAAGAAGCTGGGCAAAAAGCGCCCTCCCGCGCTCTGCTTCACCTGGGGCAGCTTCACCATGAACTGCGTGATCGAAAACGTGGACGTGACCTACCTCATGTTCAATTCCAACGGCTCGGCTGTGCGCGCAAAGTGCACGGTGAAGCTGAAGGAATGGGTTGTTGCGAGCACCGCGGGTGGCGGTGGTGGCAGCTCCCTGGATCAGTCCCGCGTCAACCTGAGCGCAGGCGGCGGCGGGAAGGCCTCCAAGGTGGTCGAGGTACTGGGTGGCCAGACACTGTCGCAGGTGGCTGCGGCCAACGGCACCACGGCTCAGGCCATCGCTGCGATGAACAAGATTGCCGATCCGATGGCGGACCTGACCGGTATCAAGGTGGCCATCCCAGGCTTCTGAGCTTTGCTCTTACGCTCCGGAACCATACCGGGGAGGATGTTAAACCATGCAGGCAGGACACTCCAGCACAACCAGCTATCGGGTCACCATCGGGGGCCGCACCTTGCGGCAGCCTGATTCGGACGGCCTGGAGTCCATGGTCATCGAAGACCACGTGGACATGGTGGAGAGCGCCACCTTCCGCCTGGGCGGCACCGAAAAGCAGCCCGAGTGGAATGTGAAGATCGGCGATCCGGTCAAGGTGGAAGCAGGCGAAGGGAATGTAGTCCTCTTTCAAGGCGAGGTGATCGCCGTGGAGCCTTCTTGGGGCTCGGACGGTCTGGCCACCTACAATGTCCGCGCCTTGGACAACGCCCATCGCCTCTCCCGTGGCCGGAAGACCCGCTTCTTCGAGAAGAAGAAGGACAGCGAGATCGCTCAGACCGTCGGCTCTGAGAGCAAGCTCTCCGTCGAAGTGGACGACACCCCCGAAGTCCACGACTACACGCTGCAGCGTAACGAGTCCAACCTCACCTTCCTCAAGCGGCTTGCGGCCCGTAACAATTTCCAGCTCACCGTCGATGAAAACAAGCTGATCTTCAAGAAGGCCTCCACCTCCGGTGGTCCGGTTTCCCTGCAGATGGGTGGCGAAGGTGCCAACATCCGCTCGGTACGGATGTCCTTCAACAGCATGGAGCAGGTGAAGGAAGTGATTGTTCGCGGCTGGGATATCCGCGAGAAGAAAGAGATCGTGGGCAAAGCCAGCACCGGGGACATCGAGAATATCGGCGGTGGTGAGGTCGGCGCTTCCTCCGCGGCAGGCAAATTCGGCGATTCTACCGCCTATATCACCGATGTACCCGTCTCTTCCCAGGCCCAGGCCAACGAGCTTGCCAAGGCCGAGCTGAATCGTATGGCGCGTCAGTTTGCCAAGGGATCCTGCACGGTGGAAGGCAACGATAAGCTGCGTGCCGGTCAGGTGGTAGACTTCAAGGGGCTGTCCACACAGCACAACGGGAAGTACTACATCATCTCTACCCGCCACATGATCACGGCCAAATCCGGCTATGTTACCGAGGTTACCTTCTGCAGCAACTCCTACGGGAGCTGAAGCCAGACCGATTTTCCGCGCCGGACGGAACCCCGGCAAGGTATGAGATGCCGAACCCGAAAGAGCAGCTCGGGCGGGGCTGGTCCTTTCCCTTTCAGTTCGACCCCGCACGCGGCTCCGTAGCCCTCTCCGAATTTGAAGAGAACATCCGGCAGAACATCACCATCATCATCGGTACCCGACCCGGAGAACGGCAGATGTTGCCAGACTTCGGCTGTCGGGTGCACGAATATCTCTTTGCCCCCCATACGCGCGCCACAGCAGCGGTGATCGCGCACCATGTCTCTGAGGCGCTTCGTCGTTGGGAACGACGGATCGAAGTGCTGAAAGTGGACTCCATCCCCGAACCCGGCGGCGCAATACGGGTACAGGTGGAGTACAAGGTGGTGCTGACGGACACCGTCCAGACGCTCTCGTACTCCCTCGGGAACAGGTAGCAGATGCCCATCCGGCCCCCGAACCTCGACGATCGCCGCTACGAGGACATCCTCCGCGAAGCGCGCCAGCTTATCCCCCAATACACCCCGGAGTGGACCAACCTCTCCGATGCCGATCCCGGGATGACCCTGGTCCAGCTTTTTGGCTGGATGACCGAGATGATCATCTTCCGGCTCAACCAGGTCCCCGACAAGACCTACCTCCACTTCCTCAATTTTATTGGGGAAGAGCGGAAGCCTGCACGCCCGGCGGTGGCGCCACTCACCTTCTCCCTGCGCCAGCAGGAGCGGGTTGCCGTGGAACTCCCTGCCTTTGCCCGCTGTGCCACCCGCCAGCGCGAGGACTCCACCGCGGCCGACTACCTCACCACCGAGCAGGTCACCGTCCACGGCGCCACCATCACCCGGGTGATGTCGGTACGCGGCGGCAAACGCCCCGCCGTGCGCGAGCTGCCCTACACCTACCTGCGCGACAACCTCTCCGCCCTGGCCTTTGCCGGAGGCCGCGGTGTGGAGTTTTTCGACCTGGATCCCATTGAATACGGCCCGGATGCCTACACCCCGGACCAGTACCTCTATGTGAGCCACGCTGACTTCCGCCTGATGGATGTACTTCCCGAAGACAACCGACCTACAGGTCGTTTGAAAGTTCGGAGGGGAGGGGACAACACCGACTCCCTCTCCATCACATCCTTCTTCATCTGGGAATATCCCACACCGGACGGCTGGTTTCCGATTCCTGTGGATGTGGAGGCCGAAGAGGTCCTGGGCATGCCCGAGACCTCCCTGGTTACAGCCCTTCCCGGCCTGGCTCCCCTAAGCGGCTTCGCGGTCAACTCTCCGCTGCCCTTCCCGGAGCCCTTGGCCGACTCCGAGTGGTGGATCCGCGGGCGCCTCGACTACGAGCGCTGGATCGCCGCCCGCATGCTGGAGGATCTGGAGATCCACTGGCGCGACGACCGCGGTGGCGAAGAGCGCCCCATCAACAACTGGGAAGTGCGCGGCACAGGCCGGACCCTGGAATTTTCCCTTCAGGACGTACCGCCCATCCGGGGTGGCTGGACCATTCGTTTTGGCCTGATCGACCGCGGTCTGCCCGCTGGAAAAACCAGCTACCTCCCACGCTATCGCTGGTATTACCGTCGGCGCGACGGCTGGGAAGAGATCCCCCGCGAGCGGGTCCGCACCGAAGGCACCGTGGTGATCCTGACCGGCCCGATGACCGACATGGCCATCGACGGCTACAACCTGCGCGCTGAACGTATCGAGACGGTGTACCTCCAGGGCTTTATGCCCGGCTTGGAGCTGGATCTTACCTGGGTCCGCCCCATCGAAGTGGACATGCTCGCAGGCGACGATCCCCGCCGCCTGGAAGCGCTGCTGATGGACGAGGGCCCCTGGTCGCCCTTCCAGCTTGCCCCGGTGATCCCGCCCACCATCGCCCGCAAGTGGTACATCGGCTCTGACCTCTTTGAAAATCGGCGTCAGCAGCCGGTGATTCTCGAAATTGATATCGGCTTCGAGATGAATGGCACCCCCATCCCCGAGCCCGAAAATCTCTACCTCCTCCAGCTCACCTACCGGGCCGAGGACAACTGGCGTGTTCTGTGGTCTGAAGACAAGATCTTTTCGGCCTTCACCTTCGCCAACCTCGATCCCGAAGGCGCCAAGACCGCCGGCGTCCGCACCATCCGCCTCGCCATTGACCCCAAGACCCAGCTCCGCGGTCTGGCCCGCCATGTGGTCAACGACCGCGAGACCACCTGGATCCGCTTTGAGCTGATCAAGAGCTCCTTGACGGGTCAAGACGCCGCCAAGCAACAATTCCCGATCATCCCCAAGATCCACGGCATCCGCCTGGGTGTGGCGGATGCGGTGGGGGCGCGCTCCTACGACCAGCCCCTTCCGGCGCCGCGGATGGCGCAGTTGGACTACCGGGAATATAACCGGCGTCTGACCAGAATTATCACCCGCGCCATCGGCCGGAACGAAGAGTTCTACCCCTACTTCCCCTTTGTGGACATCAAGGACGAGAACCTCGCCCTCTACTTCCAATTCGACCGCCCCCTTCCGCCCGGTCGTCGGCATGTGCTGCACTTCCGCACCCGTGGCGAGACCTATCTTCCCGAGGGTGTACGCCTGGACTGGGAGCTTTTGGAGGCCAAGGAGCACGGACGCTGGGCCTGGCGCCGCCTGCATGCCCAGGGGGAAGGGGTGCTGCCCTACCAGCTCACCGGCACCGGTACCCTGGAATTCCCGCTCCCCGACCTCCCGAAAATTATGCCCGACGGCTTCTGGCTGCGCGGACGTTTTGTGGTGCCCGACGACCTGGGGCTGGACCATATGCCGTCCATGCCACCGGTGACCCACCTGCTCCTGAACACGGTGGATGTGGTCAATCTTGTAACCGTGCGTACCGAAAAGTACCCCGGCCTCGGCGTGCCCAACCAGAGCATCCAGCTTCGTAAAGCCCCGATCTTCCTCCATCATGTGGAAGGCGAACGCAGCCCCTTTCCGAACCCCGAAAAATTCTCCGACGTCAAGGTCCGGGTGGATCCGGGCGACGGTGTCTTCGAAGAGTGGAAGCGGGTCACCGACGCCGAGCTTTTAACCGCCAAGAAAGACGACAAAGTCTTTGTGGTGGACGCGGTGGAGGGGAGCCTGACCTTCGGCAACGGCATCCACGGGCGGATGTTGCCGGTGGGCAGTGCGAATGTGGTGGTGGACAACTACCAGTATATTCCAGGCGCAAAGGGCAATGTTGCCGCGGGCGAGATCGTCATCGTCGAAGGTTTTGCCGAGGCGGTGCGCTGCGAAAACCTGCTGCCCGCCTCGGGTGGTCGGGATGCAGAGACCATCGAAGAGATCGTCCGCCGTGCGCCGAGTCTGCTGACCTCTCGGGATCGGGCGGTTACCCGCGCCGATTTTGCCATCATCGCCCGCGAAGCATCGGGAGAGGTGGCACGTGCGGCCTGCGACGGAAAGATGGGCGCGGACGGCACGGTCGAGGTGGTGATCCTGCCTCGGCGCCGGGAGGGCGAGCGTATCCCCGATCCCTTCCTCTCCACCGGCCTGCGTGACCACGTCCAGAACTACATCAAGCGTCGCTGTCTGGTGAACGTGATCCCGAAGGTACGGCTTGCAACCTTCCTTCCGGTGGATGTGTCGGTCACGGTGCGCCTGCGCCCCAACGCAAACCTTGTTGCGTTGCGGGAGGTGGCCACGCACTGGGTGGAGCGCTTCCTGGACCCCTACGAAGGGGGTCTGGACCGCGAAGGCTGGCCCTTTGGCGGTACGCTGTATGCCCAGGACTTCGCCCGGATGGTGCTGGATCTTCCCGAAGTCCGCCACGTGGTGGATGTGCAGCTCTTTGACATGAGCGGCGAGCGCCGCCGCCGGGGAGTGCCGGGCTGGGAAGAAGGGGAGGGTGTGCGGGAGCTGGCGTTGGTCGAGCACGATCTCTACGCCATCCGTCGTGTTCGCATCCGTACTGAGGAGCCCGGAGACGCCGCGTGAGCAACCTCCCCGGCCCCTACCAACCTCAGGTCCCCGCGAGCAGCGGTCCACGGGACTACCACTACCTCGAAGAGGTGGTGCGGGTGAGTTTTCCCGTCCGGGAAGCGCTCACCTTCCTGAAGCGGCACCTGGGAAATCCGCTGTCCTACCGGCTTGTGGAAACACAGCGCGGCGAGCGGCCCGGTTTTGTGCGCGCCATCGAGATCCTGCCCGCCGCGGGCGGCGAGCCCACCTATGTACGCGCCGCACGGGTGCTGCCCGATGGCAGCCCGGCCTCCTACTTCACACCGGACGATCTGGTAACCACGGTTACCGAAGTGGTCACGCCCGATGGACGGCCACCGGGTGCCCTGAGCCCCCGCGATCAGGTGGTGCTGCATGTGCCGGTGCGCGGCTACCTGCGCTATTTGCCGGGGATCTACCAGGGTGCTGTCCCCGCACAACGTCGCGACATCGTGCGTGCCGACGAAGTGAGCCAGCGCCGCTGGGGCGGCGGCCAGCAGACCGTCCACAGCACCGAAGTAGCAGGGATCAACGCCGAAGCATTGCGGCGTTTCCTCTTCATCTTCCAGCATGTGATGACGACGGTCACCGACCGCATCGACGCACTGCCGTCACTCATCGACCCCTCCACCACCGATCCGCGCTTTCTGCCGTGGATTGCGAGCTGGGTGGGCTTTGAGCTGGATACTTCGCTGCCCATCCACCAGCAGCGGGAGCTGGTGCGCCGCGCCATCCGGCTGTACCGGACCCGCGGAACGGTGCCGGGCATCCAGGAGATGATCCAGGTGCTCACCGCCGCGCCGGTGCGGGTCCTGGAATTGAAGAAGCCCCGGCCCTTTGTGCTGGGCAAAGGCACTCTTGCGGGCGGTCCCGCAGTAGAGGACCGCTACCTGCGGCGGGAGCCGGGTGCGGCCTTTTTGGTGGAGCCTGAGCGTGCCGCCACCAGCTTTTTTGCCGTGGAGCTGGAGTCGATGCCGGCCTTCCACAAAAGCTTTGGGGAGAGGGCCCCGCAGGTGCTGCGCCGTATTGCGCAGATTGTCACCAACGAGAAGCCCGCCCACGTCACATTCACCATTCTGTTCAAGAGCGAATAGCCGTGGACCACAAAGAACTATTTCATCTCAGCCGCCTGCGCCCCTTCGAGGGTCTGGCGCTGACCGCCCGGGACCTGCTGGACGAGCAGGGCTACCACCGCAACAACCTTCACCGTCATGTGGTACACATGCACGGTCACGGGATTGTGCAGGGTCTCCAGGTGGAGATCGAGCAGCGGAAAGACAAATACGTCGCCGTGATCCAGGCCGGCTACGGGGTGACGCGCGCCGGGCAGGGGGTCTACCTTGCCGAGCCCATGGCGGTGCCCTTGGAAATTCCCCGGCAGGACGGGGAGTACATGCTGTGGCTCTTCCATGTGGAGGCGCCCGACGACCAGAGCAGCCGCCCCGTCTTCGACACCAACGAGAAGAAAGAAGGTCGGACCAAGGAATTTGCGGCTCCGCGCCTGCACCCGGTCGAAGAAGATCATCCCGATGCCGTCGCACTCACCCGGATCAACGTGCGCTTCAGCCGGATGGTGCAGGTGACCGGCATCCCCGTGCCCCGGGCCGGGCGGCAGTCCCGCGCCGCCGAGTCCTACCTGAAGCCCAAAGTTGTTGAGTTCATTCGTTTGAACAAAAATATCATCAACAACCTCTTCCGCACCACCATGTTGCAGGAGCTGTCGCTGGGTACACTCGGCTTCTACTCCTCCATGCTGTCCGCGGAATTTCTGTTGATCGAAGAGGGGACTTCCGATCGGGTGCTCTACCGGACCGCCGGGGCACTGGTGGGCTACTCCCACGACTTCTACAACCCGCTGCCGCCCACCACCGAGCGATTGGACCGCTTCAAAGAGTTCATTCGGCGGGTACACGCCGAAGTTCCCGGCCCCGAGCAGTCCGACGAGATCTGGCTGCGGTGGTTCGAGAAATTCGACCGGCTCCTGCAACCGCTGGCAAAGGTCAACGAGGAGCTGGAGACCACCGCCGACACCCGGCGCGGCGCCGTCTGATGGAGCAGAACGTCGTCAGCCTTCGGGTGCAGGTGATCGACGTCAACAGCTTCAGCCTGGATCTTCAGGTTCCGACCTACCTTCCAGGCCGCGACGTGACTCAGCGTATCGCGAGGGACGCGGGACTCGATGCCTACTGGCCCGACAAACGGCGTCGGCTCTACTGGCTGCGGGCGCGCGGACGACTCGTAGGGGACGACGAAAAACTCTCGGATCTCCAGGTGATCGACGGAGAGTTGGTCTACCTGCTGCCACAGCCGCCTCCCGACTCCGGGGTGATCGAGCAGCCGCCGGAATACCCGGAGACGCACCCCTACGCCGGTGCGGGCTATGTGCAGGTACTTGTTTCGCTTTTCGGCGTCATCCTGTGGTCGGTGGGCTGGGGGCTTGCCGTGGTGCACGACCGGTCGCTGCCGGTGGTGCTGCTGCCCGGACTCGGGCTGGGGCTGTGGTGCGGGACACTGGCAAGGCACACCTGGGGAGGGCGCGGGAACCGGGTACGCATTCCCATGACCGGCCTCGCCTTAGAGCTGGCGCTTTCTTTCTTTGTTTTTCTGACCCCCGTACTCTATGCCTATGCGACGACCGGGCAGATGGACGCGGTGGACTACCAGGGACTGGTCGCACAGGCTTTACCGGGGGTGATCGCCGGGATGTTGGGGGTGCTGGTCAGTTGGCTGGCCTGGTGGGGGGCGGTGGAGCCGCTGCCGCCCATGCAGGTGATGCAGGCGGAGGCGCCGGTGGCTTTGGCCCAGGCTACCTGTGGAATCTGCGCAAGACCGGTGGACCAGAGTGTACGGAACGACTGCGTACACGGCTGCGGTCAGATTTTTCATGTAGGCTGCTTCAAAGCAAAACAGGCGATGTACCGTGGAGATCCACGACGCTGTGTGGTCTGCGACCGGGCGGTTTGAGGGGGAGAGCGGTTGTCCATCGAGATCATTTTGGGGGACAATGCTGCCGTATTGCCCACCTTTGCCGACGCATCCTTCGATCTGATCTACATCGATCCGCCCTTTAATACCGGGAAAGCACAAACCCGAACCCAGATGAAGACCACCTCCGACGTGGAGGGCGATCGGAACGGCTTCCACGGGCGTCGGTACCGGAGTGTGAAGCTGGGCACACGCTCCTACGGCGATAGCTTCGATGACTACTTGGCTTTTCTCGAACCGCGCCTCGAAGAAGCACATCGACTGCTAAGCCCCAGCGGCAGCTTCTTCCTGCACCTGGACTTCCGGGAGGTGCACTACGCTAAAGTGTTATGCGACCAGATTTTCGGCCGGTCCAGCTTCATCAACGAAATCATCTGGTCCTACGACTACGGCGGGCGCACCCAGCGTCGCTGGTCCCCCAAACACGACAACCTCTTGTGGTACGCCAAGAATCCCAAAAAATACACCTACCGCTTCGAGGACATCGACCGGATCCCCTACATGGCGCCCGAGCTGGTAGGTCCCGAAAAAGCAGCACGCGGCAAAACGCCCACCGACTGTTGGTGGAACACCATCGTGAGCCCCAGCGGCAAAGAAAAAACCGGCTACCCAACTCAAAAACCCCTTGCGATCCTGGAGCGGATCGTCCGCGTCCACTCCAACCCCGGCGACCGCCTCCTGGATTTCTTTGCCGGAAGTGGCACTTTTGGAGAAGCCGCCGCCAAACATGGCCGCAAGGTGGTGCTGGTGGACCAGAGTGCGGAGGCGGTGGAGGTGATGCAGAAGAGGCTGAGGGGCTATGTGGGGGAGGGGAACTCCGGGTCACCGCTCCCTGAATGAGGGCTCATTCAGGAGAAGGGTTGGAAATAAGGGGAGTATTCTCCAAACCACGCAAGGCGCGTGCGGCCAAAGCGCCGCAGGCGCCTGGGTGGGCGTCAGCGGGCGCGGGCACCATCTGGCCCCCATTGAGCCCCCGGCTTGTTGCCGGATTGCGGTCAGAACCCTAAACGGACCGTAGATCAACCTACGCCCGGCTCCCCAGCGCCGAAAAAGTGGCTGGCCGTGGGCGGAAGAGCTACCCTGGTCGAAGGAGGTGGTCATGGTTGCACGCAGCAGCGGGAAGCAAGCAACTAAGGCACAGAAGGCCAAGGAGCCTGCCCCAAAAAAGGGTAGGTTTATGGACAATATTCTGGCATTCCGGGAGAAAATTGGTGAAGAAGGGATCGCGCTGATGGACATCGACGATGCCCTGAAAGGGGTGCGTCACACGGATGAGGCAAGGTCAGATTGAAGTTTCTGCTTGATACCAACATTGTTTCGGAGAGTGTACGCAAAATCCCGCGCGCCGAAATTGCAGCATGGCTGGTCCAACACCAGTTACAATGCGCTCTTTCAACGGTCACTGTGGCGGAGATCTGCTACGGGGCATCCCGGCTTCCAGTGTCCAACCGCCGTCGTTTGATCGAAGAATACCTGGAAACACTATGCCAGGATCTGAAGATACTTCCTTACGATCTACCTGCCTCCTTGTGGCTGGGGAAGGAAAAGGCCCGATTGGAGAGGGAAGGAACTCCGGTAGACTTGGCGGATAGCATGATCGCGGCCGTGGCGGTCACCCGCGAGCTGATCCTGGTGACCGAGAACGAGCGCCACTTCAAGAATTTTCAGGGTCTTACCGTCTACAATCCGGCGCGGGGCTGACGATCCTGGCCCGTTGAACCAGTCCGGAGACGGCGCCTCATCACCAGCCACGCGGCGCTGCGTGGATTCGCCAAGATGGGCTGGCATTGCCGCAATGAATGAGCATTCATTCACAAGAAACCACGGCAACAAGCAGAATATTCTCTACACCACGCAAGGCGCGTGCGGCCAAAGCGCCGCAGGCGCCTTCCTGGACGACGGTGCGCTGGTTGCTCACGGAGGGTCCAGGAGCAAATCGCCGAGCCCAACAGGGTAGACCACCGCAGTACCTCCCCTTCGGGAGCTTCGCCCACCGATAGGTCAGCACTTTCGAGAGATCGTCCGAAGCCTCTCCAGTCGCCTCGTGGAAGAGTTCGGCCGGGGCTACTCACCGACGCCGCACCCTGACAGGACCAGGGCGAGACCTGTGCCCGGATGGGAAAAAGGGTGGCATTTGGACGGAGATCGGGGGGCGGCGGAGGGGACCCGGGCGTTGACGGGGATGGTAGGGGTGGGCTACGATGCGGGGATGAGGCCTTCGAATGATGCCTTACGCTTCAAAGATCCCATTGGGGTGGACTGAGCATGGGGCAGCGTATTCTCCTGATTAAAACCCATCGTCTAGGGGATGTGCTTCAGATTTTGCCGTTATTGCGAGCCTTAAGACTGGCATACCCAACGGCGCATATTGATATGGTGGTGGCCGCAAAATATGCCATTTTGCTGGATGGGGTGCGTGATCCCAGTCGGGTGCTGGCCTACCGTGCAGAGCCTTCGCAACCCCCGGCGGCGGCCATCGATGGCCCGCTCCTCACGGTGGAGGGAGCAGAGGCACTTCTACGATTATTGCTTGAAAAACCCTATGATCTGGTGATCAACCTATCGCCAGATCTTCAGATGCGTCTTTTGGCCTCTGAGATCCCCACGCAACGCCGGGTGGGGACTTTTGCCCACGGGAATCGCAGCCTGCGCTATGGCGAGATGGCCCTTTATCTGGCCAGTACCGTCATGTTTCGGAATTTGATCACATTGAATTTATGCGATGTCTTCCGTTTAAACGTCGGTCCGCTGCCAGCGCCTCAGGGTCCTTTTTTGACCGCAGGCCCCGCCGATGCCTTGTTGGCCCGTCTGGGTCTGGACCCCGCGCGTCCCCTGGTCTGCATTCAGCCCGCCAGCGCCGACCCTTATCGTTGTTGGGCGGCAGAAAATTACGCAGCGGTTGCCAAGCAATTGCAAGCGCAAAAAATTCAGGTGGCGGTATTGGGTTCCAATGCAGAACGGGCCTTGGCCGAGGCCATTTGTCAGCCCTCCCAAGCCACTTTTGCAGCGGGCCTGGATCTGCTGGAATTGCGTATCCTATTAAAACAAGCAAGACTGTTGCTGAGCAATGACACTGGTCCCATGCACCTGGCCGCCATGTTGGGAACCCCGGTGATGGCCCTCTGTTTTGGGATTTCATCGCCCATCGATACGGGGCCTGCCCTGATAGGGGCACAATCGTTAATGGCACCCTTGGACTGTGCTCCCTGTGCCCGCCCGGAGGCCTGTACCCTGGATCTGGCCTGCCGTACCGCAGTAACGCCTGCCGACGTTTTGGCCTTGATGATGGGGAAAGCACCAACATCTGTCTTGGTCTATCAAGCCATAACAACACCGAAGGCCCTCCGTTTAAAACCGCTCCGGCCCCTTCATGCATTCGAAGCCACGCGGCAATTTCTGGCCGAGAATTGGCTACGTTTATGGCTACCTGAGGCCTGTCAACCCATCAAAGCAACACCTGAAGCTCAAAAAGCGATAGAGAGTGTGGCTCGCCAGGCCCGTGGTATTCTTAAAGGGGCTCCCCTGGCCGACATCCCCTTCTTGCCAGAACTGGCGCGGGTCTTGCCCACCTTGATTGCCGTATGTCCTGAATCTAAGCTGGAGACCTCCAGCCTCTTGCGCCGGTTCTTACACAACCTGAGCAAAGAAGGACAGTGAGGTAGGCGCCGTTCCAGGCGGCCTTTGGCGCGGTCGAGTTGGTGCCCCCAAGCGGCGCCTGCACCCAGACGCGCGGCCCCCTCGGATAGCACCCCTCAATCAAACAACGCCAACAACTCCTCCCGCGTCAGCGAGCGCGCCAATGCGTCGTCATCCAATGCTGCTTTGACAATGTCGCGCTTGCGACTCTGTAGCTCCAGAATGCGCTCCTCGACGGTGTCCTCGGCGATGAGCTTGCAGGAGAAGACCGGACGCTGCTGGCCGATCCGGTGTGCCCGGTCGGTGGCCTGATCTTCGGCGGCGGGGTTCCACCAGGGATCCAGGTGGAACACGTAGTCGGCCCGGGTCAGGTTCAGCCCGGTGCCACCCGCTTTCAGCGACAACAGAAAGACCGGCGGCCCATCTTCTGCCGAAAACTGCGCCACCACTGCGGCACGATCGCGGGTAGAGCCATCCAGTCGGCAGTAGCGGATCTGACGCTCCTTCAACATCGGCTCCACCTGATCCAACAGACTGGTCCACTGCGAAAAGACCAGGGCCGCGTGCCCCTCGGCCAGCACTTCGTCCAGAGTTTCTAACAACAGATCCAGCTTGGACGAACCCTTCTCCCAGCTCTTGGACACCAGCGCCGCCGAACATGCGGCCTGCCGCATCCGCAGCAGCAGCTCCAGCACGTGCAACATCCGCCCACCCTCCAGCAACTTCTGCACATCGGCTTTTCCGATGTTTCGGACGGATTCATAGAAATTGCGCTCGTCCTCGCTCAAGGTGCAGCGCAGCACCAGCTCGGTGCGCTCGGGCAATTCTTTTGCCACATCCTTCTTCATTCTTCTGAGGAGGAAGGGACGGATGCGCTTCCGTAGCGCCTGCTGCGCCGCCCGGTTGCCGAAGTGGATGGGATCCTCAAAACGCTGCCGGAAGGAGGATCGACTGCCCAAGAGCCCCGGGTTGATGAAGTGGAAGGCACTCCACAGCTCCTCCAGCCGGTTCTCTACCGGCGTGCCGGTCAGCGCCAGCCGCTGCTCGGCCGCGAGCGCGTAGGCGGCCTGCGCCACCTGCGCGTCGGGATTTTTAATGGCCTGGGCCTCGTCCAACACCAAGGTGGTCCATGACACTTTTTGCAGCAGCTCCTGATCCAGCCGCAACAGCGCATAGGAGGTCACCGTCAGCCATGCCCGAGGATCCAGCTCTCTTTTGGCCCCATGGTACACACAGATGCGCTTTCCGGGAAGGAAGCGGCGCGCCTCGTTCTCCCAGTTCCGCAGCACCGACGTGGGCGCCACCACGAGGTTCCGCCCCCCCGCCGCGGCCAGACCCACCAGCGTTTGCAGGGTCTTACCCAGACCCATATCATCCGCCAACAAGCCGCCCATTTTGATGCTGCGTAGCCAGACCAGCCAGTCCACCCCGCGCTGCTGGTAGGGCCTCAGCTCCGCCTCCACCCCCTCGGGCATATCCGCCACGGGAACCGCCTCAAAATCCCCGGCCAAGGCCCGCAGTCGCCCCAGCTCTACCGGCGGCTGCTGCTGCAGTGCCTCCAGCGTAGAGAGCAGCATCATGCCCGCCGACTGCGGGATCGAGCCCTTGCTGTCGCGCGCCGAGAGCAGCTCTTGGAGCACATGGATATGGGCTTCCAACCAGGCTTTGGGCACCGGTCTCCAGCCCCCGCCCGCCACCGGCATGTAGGCACTGCGATCCTGCCAGGCCTTTAAAAGGCTGTCCTCCGAAACACCTCCGGCTTCTACCTCTACTTTCCAGCCTCCCCGCCCATCTTCCTGGAGCCGCAGTGTGGGCGTCACCTCCTCCCGCACCTTGCGGAAGCCCGGCAATTTTTTGCTGATCTCCTCCTTGATCGGCCCCGAAAGACTGTCGATCAGCGCCAGCGCCCGCTCCCCCTCCCGCTCCACCCTCAGGTTCAACGCCAGCCCCGGAGCATAGCGCTCCAAGTGGTCCTTCAGGCGGCGTTCCTCCGAGATATTTCTCTCAGCAAGGTCTTTTCCAAGACTCCGAAGTGTCTCCCGCTCCAGACGGGCAATGGGCGGATCTCCATAGACCAGACGCGCGGTGATCGCGACACGCCCGCTGTCGCTCTCCACCTCAAAATCCAGGCGCGCCGGCACCACCCGCAGCTCGGGCAGCCGCGCCGTCACCACCTCCACCTTCAACCGCTTGCGCAGCTCCGGCAAGGTTTCTGCTACCAACCGGTAGACTTCTGTTTCCGCGTAGGAGATCCCCGTCATCAGGCGGCTGCGAAAACTCTCTTCGAAGTCGGCCTGGCCGATCATCCGCAGGGTGCTGCCCATCCGCAGGATGCCACTCGAAAAAACCTCGTCGATGCCGGATGCGCGCACCATCCGTACTTTGAAGCCGGACTTATCGTCTTCCACGCGGATGATCGGCATCAGCGGCTTGGGGTCGACCGTGACCGCCCCCTGGTGCTCCGGAGTGCCCTGCAGCACCGGCCCGCGCAGCTCCAGCGGGCGGTTGGCCAAGAGCGGCAGCACCAGCGGCGCGAGGTTGCGGGGGATGGCCTTTCCCCACCAACCGGCCATCAGGCGGTTCAGCTCCTGGTCCTCCGGGCTGCGCACCGCTGCGGGTGGAACCACCCGATCCAACAGCAATTGTCCCTCTTGACGTGTCAAGGCATAGCGGGTGCGCACTTCGGTCGTTGTGGAAGGGGGGGCCACATCGAGCTTGCGCGCCTGAAGAGCGGCCGCGGCATGTACGCAGGCATCCTGCTCGCAGGAGCATGCCCAGTCTTTTTCGCGAGGCCAGACCAGCACTTCGAAGCGTGCACTGGCGCCGGGCTGCTGGACCACCCAGGCTTCCTCCTCCGGGCTGCGGCGCGCGGGACGCACCAGCCCCTGCTGCACCCAGGTCCCCGCCCGCTCCCAGGATGCCGCCGGCAGGCGACGTTTCAGCTTTTCTTCCACCACTCTCTCCGCCCCCAATGCCGGGCTTCCGGGACCGGGGCTACGCGGCTAACCCGTGCCCTTGTCTCAAGCTGCCTGCACCAGCTATATTGAAGGCTGCGTCTTTGCGCCTGCCCGCAGCGACCCGAGGGAATGCCGATGGCCACCTTCAACTACGAGTACAAGACCTCCGGCGGCGAGACCCGCACCGGCAAGCTCGACGCTCCCGATCCTCAGGCGGCCCGGGCACGCCTGCGCGAACAGCGTATCAACCCGACGACGCTGACCGAATCCAAGGGTTTCTCCCTCAATATTCCCATGCCCGGCTTCCTGAAGCCGAAGGTGAGCACCCGCGATCTGGTGATTTTTACGCGGCAGTTCGCCACCATGATCGACTCCGGCCTGCCGCTGGTGCAGTGCCTGGATATTCAGGCGAAGCAGGCGGAAAATCCCACGATGCGTACGCAGCTGGCCATCGTAAAGGAGAAGGTGGAGAGCGGATCCACCTTTGGGGAGTCTCTCAAGGGCTTCCCCGAAACTTTTGACGACCTGTACGTCAACCTCGTCGCCGCCGGTGAGGTGGGCGGTATGCTGGATACGATCATGAATCGTCTGGCCGCCTACCTGGAGAAAAACCAGAAGCTGGTGGCGCAGGTGAAGGGAGCCATGAGCTACCCCATCGTGGTGCTCATTGTGGCCGCCATCGTCATCTCCATTCTGCTCCTGAAGGTGGTTCCGCAGTTTGAAGGCATGTTTGCGGACTTCGGCGCCGCACTACCCGCCCCCACACTCTTCGTGATCGCCTGCTCAGCCTTCTTGCAGAGCTACATCCTCCTTATTGTGGCCGCGATTGCCGCTACCATCTACGGGGTACAGTACGCCTACAAGACCTCTGCCGGAAAACTGGCCTTGGACAAGCTGATGTTGGCCTTGCCGGTCTTCGGGGATCTGCTGAAGAAGGTGGCGGTCGCCCGCTTCTGCCGCACCCTGAGCACGATGATCTCCTCCGGTGTGCCCATCCTGGAAGCCCTGGCCATCTGCTCGCGTACCGCCGGCAACAAGGTGATCGAGAACGCCATCCAGAAGGCCTCCATCAGCATTTCCGAGGGCCGCACCATCGCCGATCCGCTCATGGAATCCAAGGTTTTCCCGCAGATGGTCTGCCAGATGATCTCGATTGGCGAGGCGACGGGTGCCCTGGACACCATGCTCAGCAAGATCGCCGACTTCTACGAAGATGAGACGGATCAAGCCGTAGAATCGCTGACCTCGATGATGGAGCCCATGATCATGGCCTTCCTGGGGGTGGTGGTCGGCGGGCTCGTGATCGCGATGTACATGCCGATCTTCGAGATGGCCGCCCACGTCGGCTGATGGAGAGAGCCCACCTTTCGGCGCTCCAGCAGTACTCCGGCTATCGCCTCCTGGTCGGACTCGGTGTGCTGGCGATGACCAGCGCCTACTCGGGCCTGGGTGGGGTTTCTTTTCGGCAGCTCCTGCCCTATTTTGAGATCTCGCTCGCGGCACTCCTGATCTTCCTGCTCACCCAGGTCTGGTACGACCGCCACCCGGCCACCGCCGTGGACCTGTACGGTCAGGTGGCCCTGGACGTGTTGGGGGTGAGCACGCTGGTCTACCTGAGCGGCAGCGGCTCTTCGCTGGTGGCCTTCCTCTACTTCCCCGTGATCGCCGCCTCCCCCTTCCTGATCCCCGGCGCTGCGGCGCTGTGGACCGGCCTGATGGCCTCCATCGGCTACTCGCTGGCGGTGGGTGCCCTGGGCCCCACCAACCTGCTGCTGTTGGTCTATGAGCTGGTGTTGCGGCTGCTGGCTTTTTTCCTGGTG
>CAITDR010000691.1 GCA_903891165.1 uncultured Pseudomonadota bacterium | reverse complement strand
TGTTCCCCCAGACCTTCGAGGGCAGCCCGCTTCCATCGTCCTCCACCGTCGCGTAGCCAATGGCATCGCCATTTTGTACGAGGATGGTTGCTGCTCCCTCCACATCTCCGCTTGCGATGTGGTTGCTGCCCACCTCCAGCCGCCGGACCCCCCGGTCATCCCGCAGCCATACCTCGCGCGGGTGTATGGCCGCACCGCTGAAGGCCGCCACATAGATACGTCCTTCCTGGCGAATCGCCTGCACGGTCAGGGGCTTCGTGGGGACCAGACTGGTGGTCTGCAGCTCGCCCACCCGGAGGGTCAGGGCCACCAGGGCCGCATTTCCACGGGGTCGCAACGGCAGCCGACGCAACGCGCGGTCGGCTGGAAAGGAAAGGGTCCAGCTCTGCTGAGCCTCCAGAAGGTCCGCATCAAGGTGGGTTTCCAGGGGATGGCCTGAGGCCACCTTCAGCAACTCCAGCGGATCCACCGGCTGCTGGGCCACCTCAACCGGACCACTCGCCAGCACTTCCAGGCTTCCTTCCTTCGGGGTCACCAACAGAACGTCGGCACCCACAGCCGCCAGGCGCAAGGCATTGGCCTGTTGTCCGGGGCTCTCGCTGCACCAGTCCGACACCCATTTTATCCGTTCTGTGGTCCCTTTTTCCAGGGCGTCGGTCACCAGCTCCGCGCACCAGGGACCGTCGCCCGGGCTACGGCTGGCCAGGGCCTCCAATTTTTGGAGGTAGCCGCTCGCGTCGGCATCCAGAAGGTAGTAGGCTAGCTCGGGAAGCTCGCTGATTCCCGGCAGAGATTTCGCCTTTTCTGCAAGATCGCGCGCCGTCTTGTGGTCTGGCGCGGCGAGCAGGGCCTCTTGCACCGCTGCGACCAGGCCCCGCCTCGCCTCCGCTCCCACCGTGGAGCTGCCCGCTTCCGCCGCGAGCTGGTTGAGAATCTGCGCACGAAGCCAGGGATCTTCGGGGAGCTGGGCCTGAAGGCCAAGGGCACGCTCGCGGGTACCGGGCCGCGTCAGGAGCGGATCCAGGAGTCTGAACGCCTGGTCCGAATCCTGGCTCCCCACGGCAGCCAGCCAGTCCAGGTGCGGCTGCTCCAGCTCGGCCGGGCGGGGAACTTTGCTGTAGAGATCGAGAAAAAGGGCATGAATCCAAGGATGTGGGAGCTGGAGCCCGAAATTCTCCACCACCAGGAGCAGCGCCTTCTGCTGCAGGCCGGGGTCGGCGTTGCCGGTCCAGATCGGCGTCAGGATGGACCAGACCCGGGCGGCCTCGGTGCTGCGGCGGGCCACTGCGAGGGCGGCCCGGGCATCGTCCGGGGCCGAAATCAGCCGAAGACGGGCAACTTCGCCGATCACTTCCGACACCCCATCGTCTCGACTCAAGAGCTCGTCCTCGATGGCTCGGCGTGGCTCGGGATCGGGACCCAGGGCCAGGGCACCCTCCAAAAGGGGCAGAGCACCAAGTGTATCCTCCTCCGGACGCTGGCGTCCCCACTCCAGTAGCGTTGTGGCCAGACGTCGGCGCTGGGAGCCTGCCAGAATCTCGTCCATCTGCTGCAGGCTGATGCTCAGGGCTTCTTCCAGGCGGCCCTGAATTTTTGCCTGATCCACCCGTGCCCAGAGCTTCCAGCCCTCCGCACCGAACAGCAGGTTTCCCGTCGGTAGGCGATGGCGTAAGCTCAGCGCCGCCGCGTAGCGTGCCAGCTCGGGAAGGCTGGCACTTTGGGCACGCAACAAAGCGACCGCCTGTTCGGGCTTTCCGGCCAATTCCAGCCGTAGGGCCTGCTCTTCTGGGGAGGGGGCGGCCAGACTCAAAGCAACCAGGAGCAAAGGGGACATGAAGAAACCTCGGGTCGGCAACGGCCGGTAGCACCGCAGCTTACACCTTTTTCGGGCAGCAGCACCGGGAGGCGTCGGATAGCGGGTGGGGATGTATACTGCTCCCTGGCCTCTGCGGATGATCGCCCGTGTGCCCCTGTGGGCTATGGCGCAAATCAGTGGGGTGCTAAGCCTGCTATGGTGGTATGTGCTGCCCATCCGGGTGGGCCAAGCCCGGCAGAACCTGCAGCGGGTCTTTCCCGAGCTGGCCCCCGGTCCAGTGCTTCGTAAAATGATGCAGGAGCTCATTTTGGGCTACCTGGAGATCCTATGTTATGACCGCTTGGAGCTGGAGGTTACCGGTGCGGAGGCCCTTTGCGAGCGTCCCGGCATCGTCCTGGCGGGGCACCTGGGCAGTTGGGACATCGGCGTTCTGGCCAGTGGAGACGCAGTGCCGATGGCGCTCTTTCTGAAGCGACCGAAAAACCCGCATGTATTTGCTTGGCTGGAGGCCCAGCGCCTTGCCCATCGGGTGACCTGCCTGTGGGACGGCAGCACGCTGGACGACGGCTTGGTGATGTTGGATGCCGGCAAAAATCTGTTTTTTGTCCAGGACCAGCGGCTGAACCGGGGGATCGAGCTTCCCTTTTTCGGGCAGCCTGCACGGACCTCGGTGGGTTTTGCGGCCGCAATTCAGCGCCGCCCCTTGTGTCCGGTGTGGACGGTCAGCGTTTGGCGGGAGGGCGTGGGGCGGCACCGGATCCACTTTGCCCCCTTTTTTTTGCCGGAACGTAGCGAAGATCCGCAGGAAGATCGCAGGCTCCTCAGTCTTGCCGCCAATCGCTGGTACGAGGAGCAGATCCGTGCACGCCCGTGGGCCTGGCTTTGGCTACATCGGCGCTGGAAGTAGCGCTTTTTTCTCGGGCTGGTGTCGAAGGAGCAGATGAGGGATCCATGCTCAGCTTCCTGGCCTTTCTTGCCTATGCCGACACCATCACCCTGGACACCGGCGCGGTGGTCGAGGGCGACCTGAACCGCTACGAACACGGCGGCGACTGTGAAGTCACGGTTACCGGCGGAGATCTTGAAGGAGTGGTGCTGATCGCCCCCTGCTTCCGGGTCCAGAGTTTTGTGCGTACCGCTCCCGCGCCGGTGCCGGTAGCACGCTTTGAGCCGCCTCCAGCTTCTTCGCCTTTGCCGCCTGTAAACCAGAGCGGAGAGGGAGTTGCAGTGGCGGATGCCGCACCGCCCCCTCCTCCCTCCCTCCCCATGGAGGATCCTGCGCCGCAGGCCGTGCTGCCACCGGTCGCAGCCACCTATGCTCCTCCGCCGATTCTCCAGGAAGAAGTCGCACTTCCGCCGCCACCCCCTGCCGTCCCCACCTACAGCATGTTTGGCCCCGCCCCGGACAGCGCGGCCATGCCGCAGCTGGAGATGCCCATGGCCGAACCGCTGCCACCGCCCCCCGTTCAGGAACTTCCCGTCCAGGAAGGCAGCGCAATTCCCCAGGAATCCCGCCCACTCAGCTTCTGATGGCCAGCGTCAGACGGTGATCAGGCCCTTGCGGATCGCGCGGACCACCACCTCGGTGCGCGTCGTGGCTCCGAGCTTTTCGAGCAGGGCATTCACGTGGAACTTGGCAGTGTGCTCCGAAATATCCAGGGCTACCGCCACTTCTTTGTTGGACTTTCCCGCTGCCAACAGCCCGAGCACCTGCTGCTCGCGCGGGGACAGGTTCGGACGCCGCTCGCTCCTCCCTTCGCTGGCTGAAAAGCCAGTACGAAAGGGCTCATCCACCACCACCATACCACTCACCACGGCATGGATAGCGGCGCCGATCCGCGCCGTATCCCCGTCGCGGTACAGTACTCCCCGTGCACCCATGCGTAGCGATGCTTCCGCATCCCGCGGGTCCACCACCAGGGCCACCACAGGCTGATCGGCCGCCCGCATCGACGGCATGGTCTGCCCGGCCAGAGGCCCAAAATCCCAGACTACCGCCTGCGCGTCCAGGCGCTCCACCACGGCCAGACCGGGGTAGTCCGCCAGACCGCGCGCCAACCCCTGACGCACCAGGGGGTCTTCCCCCATCACCGCTACCCGCACACTCATTGGCTTCCTCCTGACGGGCCTACCGCCAGAAAACAACCATAAGCACGCCCGTGGTGGTTGACGACGGGCCGGTGGCAGGTGACATGGAAAAGCAGGTGCGGTGTGCGCACCACCCTCTTTCCTTAACCCCCTTTCGGACCGCCGCGCACGGTTGTGCGCTCAGCTATCGAGCTGGGCGGCCGAATTCCGAGAAATGGAGTGTCAGCCGGTGACGATGCGATCAGACCAAATGCCTGCTTCGCCCGGCGTGCTCCTGCGGCGGTCCAATGGAGACCGCTTTGGCTACCGAACTTATCGTAAATACGACCGGAAGGGAAACCCGCGTCGCGATCCTGGAGAACGAGCAGCTGACCGAGCTGCATCTGGACCGGGGGAACGACCGCGGCTACGTCGGGAATGTGTATCTGGGCAAAGTGGTACGTGTGCTCCCAGGCATGCAGGCTGCTTTTGTGGATATCGGTCTGGAAAGGGCCGCCTTCCTCTATGTGGGAGACATCTTCTCCCCCATGCTCGGACACAAGCATGATGAAGAAGAAGAGGTCGATGAACCTGACCTGACCGTTGCCGAAGATGGACCCCAGGGGGAAGCTCCCCGGCCGGGGCAGCCGCTGATCCAGGATCTTCTTACCGAAGGTCAGGACGTTGTCGTGCAGGTGGCCAAAGATCCCATCGGCACCAAAGGTGCACGCGTCACGACGCACATCACCCTTCCGGGTCGCTATTTGGTTTTTATGCCGACGGTGGATCACGTCGGCATTTCCCGGCGTATCGATCGCGACAAAGAGCGCCGTCGGCTTCGGGAATTTGTAGAGAAGAACCGGCCCAAGGGCGCGGGTTTTATCGTCCGCACCATCTGCCAGAACCAGACCAATGTGACCTTGAAGCAGGACATGACCTACCTGCTCGGTATCTGGGACAAAATCCAGGAAGCACAGAAACACCGGAAGTCGCCGGCCCCGCTGCACATCGATCATGGTCTGGTGCTGCGGCTGGTGCGTGACGCTTTCCACGACGACGTGGACCGGATGGTGGTGGACACCCCCAAGGTCTACGAAGAGGTCTGCGCCTTCATGGATGAATTTTCTCCTCAGCTGAAGGAGAAAGTGCATATGTACAAGGGGATGGAGCCGGTCTTCGATACCTTCCACGTGGAAGCCCAGATCTCCCGCTCTCTTGCCCGTAAGGTGTGGTTGAAGAGCGGCGGCTACCTGGTGATCGACCAGACCGAGGCGCTGGTGGCCATCGACGTGAACTCCGGGCGCTACGTCGGCCAGACCTCCCTGGAAGACACCACGCTGAAGATCAACTTGGAAGCGGTCAAAGAGGTGGTCTACCAGCTGCGCCTGCGCAACATCGGTGGCATCATCATCATTGACTTCATCGACATGGACAAGGAGCAGAACCGGGACAAGGTGTACCGGGCTCTGGACGAGGAACTGAAGAAAGATCGCGCGCGCACCAATGTTTTGAAGATCTCCGAGCTGGGGCTGGTGGAGATGACCCGCAAACGTGTGCAGGAGGATCTGGTCCGCTACCTGTCCGAGCCCTGCATGTACTGCGAGGGTCGAGGCTCGCTGCGCAGTCGCCAGACGATCTGCTACGAGATTTTCCGCGAAGTACAACGGGAATGTACGCGCGCCATCGGGAAAGAGACGGTGTTTGTAAATACCCATCCCGCTGTGGCCGACATGATGTACGGCGACGAATTCTCAACTTTGGAGCTGCTGGAGCAGCGGATCGGCAAGCGGGTGGTGGTACGCGCGCTGCAGCACCTGCACCCGGAGCGTTTTGAGGTGTACGCTCGATAGTCCCGCTGCCCTGATTTCCGGTTAACAGCGGAAATGGCCAAAGACTACGATGCGTTGGCACTGAGTCTGTTAGGGGAGCTCCGGGATCGTCCGCCGGAGCGGGCACTGCGGATCGCTGGCATCTATGCTTCGATCTACCTGGAGGATCCTTTCCTCTTTCGCTGGTTCGGGCTGGCCGCCTTCGTGGCCCGGCAGGTCAATGCGGTACTGTTGGGCACTGCTCTGCCCTTGCCCGATTTTTACAATATGTTGGCGGCGGGCAACCTGAAGATCTATCGGAC
Source organism: uncultured Pseudomonadota bacterium (assembly GCA_903891165.1). GTDB lineage: Bacteria > Myxococcota_A > UBA796 > UBA796 > SXON01 > CAITDR01. Next base: position 20,405 of record CAITDR010000691.1, on the reverse strand, counting down.
CATCACCGCGGGGGCGCTGGCCTTCCGCGATGGTGAGGTGATCGGCGGGGAGCTGGAGGGCGGCTACCGGAAGCTGCAACAGGCCGACATCCTTGCCCGCAGCGACCTGATGTCGGCGGATAAGCTCGTACATGAGGCACTGGTGGAGCTGTGCGACATCGAGCAGGAGGTGATCGTCCAGCCACTCTACAACGACCTCTCCCCCCAGATTCGGCATTTTATGGCGCAGGTCTACGTCTTCCGTCTGGGCTATGACACTGCCCAGCCGGTGCTCAAATTCCCGGGGACAGACCCCGGAAATCTGGATCAGCGTCGCCGCTGGATGAAAACCGAGATCCTGCCTGCCTTCCGACGTTGGCAGCAGGAATCTCCGGAGTGGCTGCGCGCCGACTGTGAGCGCCTGCGTCGGCACGTGGGGGTGCGCGCGGAATTGTTAGCCGCACGCAGCGAAGCGCATCGGTGAAAAGGCTCACTCGGCGGGAAAGAGCCCCTTGATATCGGTGAACATCTGCTCGACCACGCCAGCGATTGCTTCGATCTGGCTGGGCATGGCCTTGATCGCCTTGGCGTTGTCGCCCACGATCTTCGGCGCAGTCTTGACCTGATCGCCGGTCAACGATCCCAACATGCTGGGGATCTTCCCGGGGAAAGCCGCAGATTGCTGGCCCAGAGCCACGGTCTTGTCCTTGAGCGCCAGGGCGGTTTGAGCGGCATTTTCGCCGGCATCCACCAGCTTGTTGGTCGCGTCGATGCCGGGCTGCACGTTTTCGGGGATGCCATCCTGGGCTTTCAGCTTGGGCTTGCGACCGTCGAGGGCAACTTTGACCTTTCCAGCGGCCTTCTGCTGAAGGTCCTGCAGCGCGGTCTTAATGGGCTGATCCTCCGCCACGCCCAGCACGGTCTTCAGCTCTTTTTCGGCAGTCTTCAGGGTGGTCCAGGCTTCCTTCAGCTTGTTCTGGATCCCGCCCGCCTCGTCGAAGACCGAGTCGAACTCGGAGATGGTGCTGCGTTTGATGTCGGGTACACCCTTGAAGGGGTCCACGGGGCCGGAAGGTTCCTCTTTCTTCGCCGCAGTTGCGGGAGTGGCGAGCACCAATGCGGTGGTACCGAGGACAGCACAGGCGAGGAGGAGGCGGATGGAACGCATGGAAACTCCAGTGGCAGGCAAAGAGCCGGATTTTGAGAATGCACGAACAACGAGCTTCTTTCCGGCGGGCGTCTATTACATCGTTGGGCCCACGTCAAGCGGAACCGGCCGAGCAACCCTCAAGCGGGCGCGGACCTTCCCCCGAAATTCGTCCCGGCGCGGGATAGATCGGAGAGGTGCGTATTCTCCACCTCTACCGACCCCGTCTGCCGAGCCTGCGTGCCCAGGCCATCCAGGTGCTGCATACGACGCATGCCCTGGCGCTCCGCGGGCACCAGGTGCGGCTGTTAGCGGACCGGGGAGGGGAGGGAGGAGTGGAGGAGGCTCTGGCTCCCTTTGGCCTGGAGCTTCCCCCCGGCCTGGAGTTGGAGCTTGCGCCTACCATATGGCCTCCTGGAGCAGGTCTATGGTTTCGCAGTCGCCTGTGGGCCTGGGGTCGGGAGCCGGGCGTCGTCTATGCGCGGGCAAAGCGCTATATCCGGCTTCTCCCCGCGCGGATCCCCGTGGTGTTGGAGAGCCACGAGCTGGACTCGGCCCTGGATCGCGAGGCCGGTCGGGATCCGGGGGCCTCTGAGCGCCTGGAGCGGGAGGTGCTGCAGCGTTGTTGCGGACTGGTCACCAATTGTGAGGGGACGATGGCGCTATGGGAGCAGCACCACGGGCCGTTTTTACCTGCTTCTCGGCGGGTGATCCACAATGCGACGCGTAGCGACCGGAAGGTGCAGCGGCAGCCTTCGGCAGAGGTACGGGTGCTCTATACGGGTTCTCCGAGGGATTATAAGGGTCTAAAGATTGTTTTTGACTCATTGTCCCTTTGGCCTGCGGGGGTAAGGCTGGTGCTGGTCGGCGGTGCTCCACCGGGAGTTCCAGAAAATGTGGAGGTACAAGCTGGAGTGGACTACCAGAAACTTCCGGCGGTGTTGGCCACGGCCCATGTGCTATTGTTGCCCCTGGAGGACAATCTTTTCGGGCGGCAGCTCACCTCTCCGTTGAAGCTCTGGGACTACCTGGCCACCGGAATTCCGATCGTGGCGGCAGATCTGCCGACGGTGCGTGCCATCGCCGGGGATCTGCCCTGCTACTATGATCCACATAGGCCTTCCTCGATCGCGGCGGCAGTCGAAAGGGCACTTACGATGGGAGAGAGCCCACGCCGCCTTCGTCTCTGGGAGGAGCGCGCAGCAGAGGTGGAGGAGTTTTTGATGGGTCTTCCCCGATGATCCTCTATGTACTCCGCTACTATCCCACCCTGACCGAGACTTTTGCGCACGATGAGATTCGCGGAGTGGCCGCGGCAGGAGTGCCTGTTGCTCTTGCTGCTTTTGGAAGCCGGGGCGATCCAGGTGCCGAGCCATTGGGTCATCCAGTGTACCACCCACCCCATCGTTGGGGCTGGCTGCCCTGGCTCCCCGCGCTCCTGAAGGAGTGGTTTCGTCGTCCAGGCCACATCGTTCCCAGGGTGCTCTGGCTTGCGGTGTTGTTGCGGAGACTCAAGGTTCAACGTGTGCATGTCCATTTTGCTGGCGAGGCCGCGGAGTGGGCCGCAGGCGCTGCGGAGCGGGTTGGCCTGCCCATCGGCATCACGGTGCACGCGGTGGACCTGTTCAAACCCCGGCCGAAGCTGGGCAAGCTCTTGGGGGTGGCCACGCCATTGGTGACCATCTCCGCCTACAACCAGGCATGGATCCGTCGTTTGTACGGGTTGGAGGCCGCAATCGTGCCCTGTGGGGTGGACCTGGAGCATTTCGCGGAGCCGCAGCCGGAAAGCCCGCCCATCCTGCTTTCTGCGGGCCGCTGGGTACCCAAAAAAGGCTTCCCCATCTTGATAGATGCCATGACGGGGGTCCAGGCCATCCTGGAGCTGTATAGCGACATTCCGCCGCTTCCTCCTCCCCCTCCCTCGGTCCGACCGATGGGTCTGCGGTCACGACGGGAGCTGCACGCGGCGATGGCCCGGGCCACCGCCTTTGTCCTGCCTTGTGTGGTGGCACCCGACGGCGATCAGGACGGTATCCCCTTGGTAATCCTGGAGGCGATGGCGGCTGGACTGCCGGTGGTGACGACCCCGGTGTCCGGCATTCCCGAGCTGGTGGACAACGAGGTGGGCTGGCTGGTGCCCCCCGGCGATGTGGAAACGCTACGATCGGTACTGGTGGAGATTCTGAAAAATCCAGAAGATGCACGAAAAAGAGGAGAGCGGGGGAGGGAGCGGTTGCGACGAATGGGGCGCAACGTAAAGGCGCAAGTTCAGGGGATGTTAGAGCTGTGGGGTCGGCCGTAGCGAGTCGGCGCCAGTCAGGCTAAGGTGGCACGCGGCGGAGGGCAGGATGCTTTTCGGACTTTTGTTGGTGGGCTGCACATCGTGGATCGACCGGGATCCGGCCTGTGGAAAGGACGTCTACTCCTGGTCGGACGACCTGCTTTCCTATGTCCTTACCGGCGATGGGTCAGGGGAATTCGACTTCGATCCTGAGGATACCCCCCGGGGCCAGATCGTAGGCGCCTACATGCCCAAGTCGGGCGATTTTGCCTATGACACCGAGTACACGGGAGAATTTTATATCTCGTCGTCAGAAACCACCGGGTTTGGTACGGTCTATCACAACGGCGACCTTGACCTGCTCTATGAGACGGTTGCGACGGATCGTTTGGACGAGGAGTTCACCAACTCCTACCGGGTAGAACGTCAGTCCTGCAAGATGACCATCTCCTCCTGGGCAGGCGAGAGCGATGCCACCGAGGCCGGGGTCTTCACGCAGACCGGCGAGTACACCGACGACTCCACCTTCGAATGGACCTATGGCGACGGCACCTATAGCTGGTCAGGCGCCAATCGTCGCAACCTGTCCTCTACAACAATCGTCGAAGCTGATGATGGAAGCTATCATTCCAAGCGTAGCTTTGTGCCTGAGGGCACTGCCACGGACGAGTGGGACGGTCCCTGCGGCAGCAGCTACACCTGCTCCGGAGTCACCCAGACGAAGTTTAATGGTGACGTCGAACAGGACTACAGCGCCTTTGACGGGAACACGAAGGTGGCCGACATGAGCTGGCACTATGACTACGGTGGCGGTGGCACGGGTACCGGAATCTTCTACGATGGATCTTCGACCATCGAGTGTTCCTATGAAGAAAAGCCGAACGGCAATTGCAGCTACACCTGCGACGATGGCAGCGACGGCTCCTGCTGAGGCCCGTGGTTGGCGTGCCCCAGAGCCGCAGATCGGTTAGCCATCCCAAATGAACTCGATGACCGGCTTTGGGCGGGGTGAGGCGTCCAACGGCTCCGTTTCTGTAGTCGCTGAGATCAAGACGGTGAACAACCGTTTTCGTGATGTTCAGGTGCGGGTGCCTCGGGAGTACTATGTCCTGGAGCCTCGGGTGGTGCAGGTGCTTCGGGAGGGGGTCCATCGTGGGCGGGTGGAGGCCGTACTTCGGCGCTCTTCGGTAGAGGGAGTCACCCGTATCGTCCCAGATTTTGGCTTGGCCGAACAGTATCGCAAAGCGGTCGTGGAAGTCGCCAAACGTCTTCAGCGGGATGTGGCGGAGGTGCCGTTAAGCTGGATCCTCTCGCAGCCCGGGGTGCTGGTGGCGGCGGAACATGAGCCCGATGCTCTCCGAGAGTGGGACCTGTGTGAGCTGGCGCTCAGCTCGGCGCTGGAGGATCTCGGCAAAATGCGTGGTGCTGAGGGGATGGCACTTTGCCAGGATCTCCGTCGTCACCTGCACGATCTGATGCGCCTGCGTGCGGAGGTGGAGGCGGTCTCGGAAGGCGTGGCCGAACGTCTGCGCGTAAAGCTGCTGGAGCGCATCGTACGCTTGGCGGGGGAGCGTGTGGATGCCTATCGCCTGACACAGGAGGCGGCGATTCTCGGCGAAAAAGCGGATGTATCCGAGGAGCTTGCACGTTTGCGTTCGCACTGCGACCAATTTGAGCAGGCGCTGGATGCGGACGAACCCGTTGGTCGGAAGCTGGATTTTCTCCTGCAGGAGATGAACCGGGAGATCAATACCATCGGCAGTAAAGCTGCCGAGCACCCCATCTCGGCGCGGGTGGTGGAGATGAAGTCGGTATTGGAGCGGATGCGGGAACAGGCGGCAAACGTCGAGTAGTCCAGCATTGGTACAGGATTTCCGATGGACAGGACATCCCCGCCTGTCCCGGGTTAGGCTGCGTTCTGGAGGTGTGGATGCGTCGCTGCACGGTACTGCTGGCGCTTGTGGCGGTGGGTTGCCCCAAACCCGATTCGGGGAATCCAAAGGATGATAGCGCGGTAGTCGAGGAAAATCGCCCGCCCGTGCTGACCATCGACAGTCCTCGCGAGCGGGACGCCTTTGCGCCAGGCGAGTCGGTTCGGCTTTCTGGTTGGGTGGTCGATGACCAGGACGGGCCCCAGCTCTTGACGCTGGTGGTGGCCAGCGATGTGGACGGGGGCCTACCGGCGCCGACGGTGGCTCTGGATGGGACCTTTACCCTGGATATCTCCACCCTCAGCAACGCGACCCACGCGCTGTCCGTCCAGGTGACCGATAGCGCGGGCCTTGTCGCCAGCGACGTGGTGCAGATCTCGGTGGATCCCTCGGCAGTCAACGCCCCTCCCGAACCCGGCTCCATCGGGATCAGCCCCGCGGATCCGGTGACCGGAGACGCGTTGCAGGTGGAAAGTCTGGGCGATTGTGTAGACGAAGAAGGTGCACCGGTCACGACGCAGGTGGCCTGGTTTCGCAACGGGGTCCCCTACACCACCGGCGCCACCGTTGCGGCTGGGGTGGTCTACGACCAGGATCTCTGGCGGGCTACCCGGACCTGCTCGGATGGCGAAAACACCGCGTCCATCAGCACCGAGGTGGTGATCGGCAATGCGGCGCCGGTGATCTCCCGCGTGGAAGTGCAGCCTTCAGACCCGACGGTTTCCACGGAATTGAGCTGTATTGTCGTAGGCTATGACCCGGAGGGGGCACTTCTCAGCACCACGCTGGCTTGGTCGTTGGATGGGGTGGACATCGGCTGGTCCGATGCCGTCCTTCCTGCGGGCCGTGCCACATGGAACCAGGAGGTGGTCTGCACGGCAACCCTCTCCGATCAGCAGCAGTCCGCCCAGGCTTCGTCGGCCGCTGTGACCATTGGCAACGAGCCGCCCTCTGCCCCCACGATTGAGATTTCGCCCGCCGCACCTTTGGACACAGACGACCTGAGCTGTGCGGTGGCCACCCCCTCTGTGGACCCCGACGGGCAGACCATCACCTACGCGGTGCAGTGGTATGTGGATGGCGTACCGGCGGCCACAACCTGGACCGTTCCTGCGGCCGACACCCACCGCGATGAACTGTGGACCTGCGAGGTTTTTGGTACCGATTCCGCGGGCGGGGCGTCGGGAGTTACGAATACCTCGGTTCAGGTTGGTCTGGCCTGGGTGGGTTCCAACTCCGCCTCCGGGGCGGAGGTGACCATCGACGGTCAATCGGATGCAGGTTTGTTTGGCAAGTCCATTGCTTTGACCGGCGATATCGATGGTGACGGTCTTTCCGAGCTGGCCGTTGGCGCCAGCGGTGAGTATGGTAACCGGGGTTCGGTCTACCTCTTTTCCGGAGCGAGCCTCAATGGGGCCTTGACCACCACCGATGCGACGGCCTCCTGGACGGGCTCCTTCGTGGATGGCGCGCTGGCCAGCTATCGCTCTATGTCGGCGCCAGGGGATCTCGATGGGGATGGCAGTGCAGAGCTGCTTTTTGGAGCACCAGAGGCGGCCGCCAACGGCGAAGGTTCGGGCGTTGTCTACCTGCTCTACGGAGGGGGCAGCTGGGGTCTGGATGGCGATCCGCAGACCCAGGCGGACTGGATCCTGACGGGAGACGCCAATGATACCACCGGCGTGCGGATGAGTGTTGCCGACATTGACGGAGATGGGGATGTGGACATTCTCGCGTCGTCTACGGGGGCGTCGGCGTCTGGACGGCGTGCGGGTACGGTCGGGGTCTACCTGGGGAGTGGCCAGCGCTTTTCCGGTTCGGCCCGCGTTGATCAGGCGAACTGGTCCATCTATGGGGACCGGGAGCTGGACGAGCTGGGCTGGACGCTGAAAGCGGTGGGCGACGTCAACGACGACGGCTACGAGGATTTTGCCGCGACCTCCTTCTACGCGGAGGCGAGCGCGGGTCAGATGGGGCTGTTTTTTGGACGTGCCAACCCCGGCGGGTCGGGGATTCTGAGCGGTCTGGCAGGTGCGGTGTTCACGGGCAGCCAGAGCGGGGATCGTCTGGGCTACGACGTGGTGGGGCAGTTGGATGTAGACGAGGATGGAATCGACGATCTGGTGGTGGGTGCCTACCTGGATGACACGGTGGGTGCCGACGCCGGTGCGCTGCATGTGTACCTGGGACGGGGTACCTGGGCCAGCGACTACCTGCCGTCGGATGCGGACGCAACGGTGTTGGGAGGCGGCAGCGGCGATCGCTTTGGCCATGTGCTTGCCTCTCCCGGCGATCTCGACAGCGACGGTGTGGAAGACCTGCTGATCGGTGCCCTGTTCACCGAGCCGACGGGTGCCGCCGACCAGGGTTCGGCCTACCTGCTTCTGGGGCCGGACTGGGCCAGCTTCTCCGGTGCCGCCGATCTGCCCTGGCAGTCCTATGGGGAGGGTGCCGGGGACCTCTTTGGGGATGCCCTGGGGGTGGGCCGGGGCGATATCAACGGGGATGGACGTGCTGATTTTGCGGTAGGAGCACAGCGCCATGATCAGGGCGCTGCCGACGCGGGACGGGTCTACCTGTGGTTCGGACGCTGAGCATGGGGCCGTTGCAATGGACCGTGCCCGATCGGGGCGCCCTTTTTGTGGTCAGTGGCGCATCTGGTACAGGAAAAAGTACTCTGTTGAAGCATGTCTTCGCTAAGTTGCCGGGTTTGGAGTTTTCGGTGTCCGCCACCACCCGTGCCCCACGCCCCGGGGAGCAGGACGGTCGCGAGTATCATTTTGTGAAGCGCGAAGCGTTTTTGAAGCTGCGGGCGGAAGGCTCCCTTTTGGAGAATGCGGAGGTCTACGGCAATTTTTACGGGACCCCCAGGGCGCCGGTCGTGGAAGCACTGGAAGCGGGTCGCTCGATTGTCCTGGACATCGATACCCAGGGCGCAGCTCAGGTCAAGGTGTCGATGCCAGAGGCAGTCCGTATCTTCATTCTGCCACCTTCCCTCGACGTGATCCGCGAGCGTCTGGTGGCGCGCGCTGCCGACGCTCCCGAGGTGATCGCGCGGCGGGTGGCCGACGCCAAGGTACAGCTGGCTGGCTGTGGCAGCTATGACTACCTGGTGGTGAATGATGATCTCCCCACCTCCATTCTTGCCCTGCAGAGTATCTTCATGGCCGAGTTGTTGCGGCGTGAGCGTCGTCAGAGCTGGGTGAGGTCCTTTGGTGGAGAGGCAGTTGGGTAGCCTGCTTCTGGTGGCGCTCTGTGTCCCCCTCGGTGTGCTGCTCCGTCGTGATCTTCAGACTGCAACCCTGAACCACTGGGCGCTACGCGTGGCGCTACCAGCGATCACCCTGTTGTCGATGCACCGGGTACAGAAGCTGGAGCCGGCCCTGGTGGCGTCGGTGTGGGTGGTGCTCGGTGGTGGGATGTTGTGGACCTTGATCCTTGGCAAAGCTCTGGGCTGGGATCGGCAGACCATCGGGGCGGTAGTGCTTTGTGCCGCCTTTTCCAACACCTCCTTTGTGGGTTTTCCGCTGCTGGAGGCCTATGTGGGGCACGACGCCCTTCCCTACGCAGCACAAATCGACCAATTAGGCTCCTTCTTCCTGGTATCTACCGTCGGGCAGGTGATCGCGTCGGTGGCGGCAGGGGGGGCGACCAGCCCTCGGAAGTTGCTGTTGGCGATGGCCCGGTTTCCGGCGGTCTACGCGAGTATCTTGGGTCTGCTCAGCCGGGACTGGCCCATGCCCGCGGCGGTGGAGGAGCTGCTGGCGCGCCTGGGCAGCACCCTGTCTCCGGTGGCGCTGGTGGCCGTCGGGACCACGCTGCAGTTGCCGAAGGCGGGAATGTGGCGAGAGCTGGCCTTGGGATTGGGCTACAAGCTGGTGGTGGCACCGTTGTTGTTGCTGCTCTTTCTGCCCGCGGTGGGGCTGCATGGTCTACCGGCGAAGGTCGCCCTCCTGGAGGGAGCCATGGCGCCGATGACAACGGCGGCATTGATCTCGCTGGAGTACCGCCTCCGACCTGACCTTACTGCGGGTTTGGTGGGCATCGGTATCCCCCTGTCCATTGGCACCGTCTACCTGTGGAGCCTGCTTTAGTAGGCCTCCCAACTACGTCCTTCCAGATTGGCCGTGACCTCCTGCTCCAGGTCATGGCCCTGGCCAAAACGGAAAAGCAGCCAGCGCCCATCGGCCAGCCCGCCGGTGACCAGCTGGCCCGTGTGTACATCCCTCCGACCGATGAATGAAGCCTCATTCATCAAAGCTGGGCGAGGAAGGTGGAAGGATACGGGGAGGATCTTATCCAGGCCCGGCTGCACCCGTGCCCGCACCGTACAGCCCCGGGCATCCAGGAAGACCTGTGACCCGCACTCCAGGCGCCCGTAGGAATTGTCTGCGGCGATCAGCTCAAAATTCCCACGGCGGAGCAGCGCCGGGCTGTCTCCCGCGGGGGTGTGGCCCACGACCACCCGCTGGATTCCCTGCCGCAGAAGCTCGTTCTGGAGAGAGAGAGGTGGGAGGACGGGGTTTCCGTCGGGCACGGTCATTCGGGCGTAGACCACACTCTGCTGGTTGGCACGGGTGCCGGGCAACGGGGCCTGATAGGCCACAAGGGCGGCGTGGTCGGTTCCCTGTGGCGATTTCCGAAAGGCCTGGAGTTGTCGTCGGTAAAAGTCCTGGAGGCCCGATAGCCAGCCTTCTACGGTTGCGGGCGACGATCCGCCGGGGACTGTGCAGAAGTTCTCGCGCGTGACCCCACCGTGCAGAAAGAGCGTATGTTCCCAACAAAAGCCCAGCCTTGCCCGCTCCAGATAGCGCCAGAGCCAACCTTCAGGCTCCAGATCTTCCAAAAAACTGTCCACCACCTCTTCGGGCGTGCAACCCAGCTCGACCTCGCGGTGGGCAAAGGCCGAGCCCGCTCCCATGGAGCTGGCAAGGGTCCAGCGGAGCAATTCCACCCGGCTGCCGGCCGGCGCGCCGCTGCGTGGGTGCCCATGAAGCTCCCGGGCAAGGCGCAGCTTGTTGATGTCCCGGTTGCCGGCCAGCAGAATCACCCGGTCTGGCCAACGCTCTGCCGCCTCTACCAACAGCCTTAAGATACGACGCCCGGAAGGGCCCCGATCGATGGCGTCGCCGCCGAAGACCAGTAGCCCGTCGTCTTCCAGCTCCAGGCGGCCGTCGGCCAGTCGGAGGACAGGGTTGTCCTGGACAAAATCCTCGATCTTGTTCCAGCGCCCTTCCACATCGGTGAAATAGGCAAGCTTCATGCGGGGGTAGAGGCCCTTACTGCGCAGGAGGGGGCGCGGCCACGGTGGTCGTGGCATCCGCAGGAGCACCTTCCACCGGTACTGCTGCTGCCGCTGCTGCTTCGGCGGCCGCTTTTTCTGCGGCAAGGCGATCGGCAGTGGCCTTCTCGGCAAGGGGTTTCAGCTTGTCCAGACCCCTCTGGAAGTCAGCGCCGAGCATGGCGTCCATGTCCACGAACAGGCCGAAGGCCTTGCCCATAAAGTCGCTCTCTCCGTCAAAAGCCCAGGTGACCTTGGTCTTGTCGCCTTCTGCCGCGAAGGTCATGGTGATCAGGGCGGTGGAGGGGAAGGGCTCGATGAACTGCAGATCGTACTTCAGCTGCTCAGGGGGTTTGGTGGACTTGATCGCCATCTTTCCCTTGCCCACGTCCTTGTTGCCTTCCCAGGTGTACCAGGCGCCGGGGCCTTCACGGGAATCGGAGAAGGTGTTCTTCTGGGAAGGATCCATGCCCTGCCAGGGGTTCCACAGTAGCCATTTGTCGAAATTGTTCGCGAAAGGAAAGGTGTCCGCGGGCGTTGCGGCGATGATCAGGCTGCGCTCGACATGGGTACTGTCGGGCTGCATGGATACCACACCCAGGAAGGTGATCAGCGCCAGGCCGATCAGGCCGATTGCAATCTTGATTCCGTTGCTCATTGGAGGCCTCCGGCCGAGCGCATATTCTGTCGTCGGATGTCATGCCAGTACATCTGTGCAGAAAGAGGGGCGACTGTTTCCGTCGATTCCGCTGCCAGCGCTGGACTGCGGGGCGATGGTGTCCATATTGGGAAGATGCAAGCGAAAAAATTCCTGATTGTCCTGGTTGGGGCGGTTCTCGGCGGAATGGCCGGTGCTACTGAGCCGGTTGTGATGCGGGAAGTGCCTTTCGAAGCTCCGGATCCATCGCCACTGCCGCTGGAAGCAAAAATCTACCCCCTGGAAGCCCGGATTGAGCAGCAGAGCCCTGATCTTTCGCCGCGGGTCTTGGAGGCTGCACTGAGCAGCCTGGACTGTGCGCGGAAGGATGGGCTGGTCAAGGGGGAAGGGGAGCGCTGGCTCACCATCATCGACTACAGCCTTCCCAGCACCGAGCCGCGCCTGTGGGTGCTGGATCTGGAGCGGGGGGCGGTCGCATTTCGTGAGCGGGTGGCACACGGTCGGAACACCGGCGAAAATAGCGCCGCCATCTTCTCCAATGTAGATGGAAGTCACCAGTCGAGCATCGGACTGTTCCGTACGGCGGAGACCTACATCGGCGCCAACGGCTACTCGCTGCGCCTGGATGGACTGGAGCCCGGCATCAACGATCGTGCACGTGAGCGTCAGATCGTAATCCACGGTGCTGATTATGTAAGCGAAGACTTCATCGCCAAGACCGGACGGTTGGGTCGCAGCTGGGGCTGTCCTGCCCTTCCTGTGGCCACGGCCAAGCCGTTGATCGACACTATCCGAGGGGGTACGCTCCTCTTTTCCTGGTACCCGGACCCAAAATGGCTTTCTTCCTCCTCCTTCCTACGTTGCTCAGCCTGAGCTGGGCAGAATCGCCTCTCCCACCCGTCGCAGCACTGGCCGGGCCTTTGGAGGCGCCGGTAGGTCCGCCAGCTCCGGAGTTTCGAAAGGCACTTTCTGCCCTGAATGTGCGAAGGGCACCCGACCCAAGCGCGCGCATCCGGGGCATGCTCCAGGCTGGCGCCGTGTTTCGCCTCTGGGAGCATGTGGAGGGCCCTGGTTGCGCGGCCGGCTGGGGAAAAATCGATGTAGACGCCTACGCCTGTCTGAGTGACACCGAAGCCAGCGATCAGGCTCCTCAATCCTTGCCTCTACTGGTTTCCTACCCGCTGCCCACGCTCGCGGAGAGTGCGGCCTACAGTCGCACGGGAGTTTATGCGGGCGTCGCTGGTGAAAAGGCGATCCTGCCCTTTATCTATGGACGGCGCGCACGCCATGGTTTGGCGCCGATCTACGCCAGTGCGGCCGCCTATGCGGCGGGAGAAGCGAAGGTGGGGGAGGAGGAGGCCGGTCAGGCGATGCTTTTTGTGGGATCGGAGTCCACGGAGAAGGGTGATGTATTGGTGCGTCGCGACGGAAGAGTGGTTCCGGCGGCGGAGGTGGTGCTCTACGCCATCGACCGCTTCCATGGCCGTGACCCCGCCGCGGAGGGTCTGCCGGAGGGCAGCCTGCTGGCGTGGACCACCGCCTCCAAGGGCACGCCGGTCTATAAAGCCGCATCCAAAGAGGCAGAAGTGGCCACGACCCTTGCCTATCGCAGCCCGCTCCTGCTGCTCCCGACCCCGGCAGATCCCCCGGGGAGCTGGTGGGTGGTGCCGGATGGGGTCTCTCCCGGTGTGCCGGGCTATGTGGAGGATCGTGGCGGACTTCGCCATGTAACGGTGGTGCCGCCGCCCGCGGATGTGGGCGAAAGTCTGTGGGTGGATATCGATCTGGCGGAGCAGGTGCTGATGGTGTGGGAGGCCGGGCAGCTTCGCTATGCGACGCTGGTGAGCACGGGAAAGCCCGGACATACAACACCAACGGGGATTTTTCGCATCGGCGACAAGGCGGTGACCTGGGACATGGCCAGCCTGCCCGACGCGAAGGAACCCTATCTGGTCGAGGGGGTTCCGTGGGTGATGCACTTTGCACCCCGCTATGCCCTACATGGTGCCTTCTGGCACAGCAGTTTTGGTCGGGTACGCAGCCACGGCTGCATCAACCTGGCCGCCTTGGATGCCCGCTGGATCTTCGACGCTGTGTCCCCGACCCTGGAGGCAGGCTGGTCCACGGTCTACGAAAGCCCGCTCCATCCGGGCACCACCATCCGGATCCGGGAGGGCAACCTTCCGGTGGTCGATCGCCGAACGACATTGAAGTGAAGATCCGCCCGGCTTCGGGCGTCTACCGGCGCTGAGCCTTGCGGGCACGCCGGGCCGCGCGCGTCTTTTTGCGCTTGGCCTCCTTGTCGGCCTCGGAAAGCGCGGGCAACAAAGCCGGCGCTTCTTCCTCGGCTTCCAGTACCTGGTTGGGGTTCATTCCGGCCGCCATCTGCTGCAGCTTCTTCTGCATCTGGCGGGCCTGCTTGGGGCCGAACATGCCCGAGGCCATGCCTACGCCCTTCATCATCTCCCGCGTCATCTTGAAGCGTTCCAGCAGCTCTTTGACTTCTTCCGGTTTTCTCCCGGCGCCGAGTGCCACACGCTTCATACGCGAGGGATTGAAGACTTCCGGATCGTTGCGCTCCTGCTGGGTCATCGACTGGATCAGCGCTTCCACGCGCACCAGCTCGTTGTCGTCCAGGGCCTCCTTGGGCACCTGCTCCATCATCTCTTCCATAAAGGGCAACTTCGACATCACGTCGCGAAGGCTACCCATCTTCTTGATCATCTGGAGCTGTTGGTAGAAGTCGTCCAGCGTAAAATCGCCGCGCAAAATGCGGTTGGCGTCCTTTTCCGCCTTGTCCTTGTCCACCACCGCCTCGAAGTCTTTCATCAGCCCGACGACGTCGCCAAAGCCAAGGATACGACTGGCCAATCCCTCTGGGCGGAACTCCTCCAGCTTGTCCAGGCTCTCGCCCATCCCCAGGAATTTGATGGGCTTGCCCGTCACACTCTTGATGGAGAGCGCCGCACCACCACGAGCATCACCATCCAACTTCGTGAGGACAAAGCCGGTAAACTCCAGGCGGCGGTCGAATTCTTTGGCGGTACGCACCGCGTCCTGGCCGATCATCGCGTCGCAGACAAAAAGAATGTTGCCCGGGCGGGTTTTTTCTTTGATCTGCTCCAGCTCCTGCATCAAGGTCTCGTCGATGGCGAGACGACCGGCGGTGTCGATAATGACAACATCGCGGCCCACATTTCGTGCCTGGGACAGAGCCAGCTCCGAGAGCTTGACCGGGTTCATACCTTTGATGGTCAAGACCGGCACATTCAACTTTCGACCGATGGTCGAAAGTTGTTCAATGGCCGCCGGACGGTAGATATCGCCCGCCACCAGCATGGGCTTCTTGCCCATTTTCTGGAGGTGCCGTGCCAGTTTTCCGGCGGTGGTGGTCTTCCCGGAACCCTGGAGCCCCACCATCATAATGACCGCAGGTTTACCCTCCAGCACCAGGCTGCTATCGGCCGGGCCCATGACGGCTTCCAGCTGATCATAGCAGGCCTTGATGAAGTACTCGGCAGGGCCTACCGGCATACCCTTGGGTACCTCCAGCTTGACCACCTTTCCGAGGACGTTCTGCTTCACCGTCTCCAAAAAGGACTTCACCACTGCAAGGTCCACGTCCGCTTCAATCAGCGAAACGCGGACGTCCCGCAGGGCGTCGGAGAGGCTATCTTCGTTAAGCTCGGCCTTTCCCTGGAGCTTGAGGCGAGCACTACGGAATCCACGACTGAGAGCTTCGAGCATGCCGCGCGGCTTAACCGACTTGCCGCCCGCCGGTTAGGGAATCCGCTCTTTTGGAGCGAAGATGGCGATCGAAGAAGCGGCTTTTCGGCAAAAGGTGGAGGCTGCGCTCAAGGATCTGCTGCGGCAGCTCGACGGTGTGGATCCCAGCGGCGAAGAGCTGGACATCAAGTACAGCGACGGTGTGCTCCAGGTTGACTTTGAGGCAGGAGGAACCTTTATTCTTTCGCAGCAGGTTCCGGTGCAGGAGCTCTGGCTCTCTGCCCAGCGTCGCGCCTGGCACTTCCAGATTCAGGAAAAAGGGTGGACGGAGCGGGATAGTGGCGAGGCGCTCGTGGCCGCTCTGTCCGGACTGTTCACCCAGAAGCTGGGGCGTCCGGTCGCCCTGAAAGCGCCTCCTACCTAGGACTTTTGAGAATCCCGGGGAACTGGACTCCGGCGCGAGGGTCCACCCCTTGGTACTGCATCCGCGCCTGGCCGAACTGCACCGTAAAGTCAAAATCCGGCAGGTAGACCCGTCCATCCCGTGAGATCAGCTGCTCGGGCGGGTTGGGGAAGGGGGATGCCACCCGAAAAGCGTCCTTGAGGCACTGATCGACAGGATCGGAGCCGCTTTTTTCGGAGACGGAGATGGACTCCATCCGCCCTTCCCCCGTCAGCACCACCTCCACCACGGTGCGATAGCTCTCCTTGGCGATCACCGTGCCTGCAGGCAGGTTTTCGATGTTCTGCACCCAGTAGTGGTTCACCTGGCGGCGGATGCGGTTCAGATACTCCGCGCCCACCATCAGCCGGGCGTTCAGCGCCACCGAGTCGCCCAAGGCCTCGTTCAACAGGTCGTTTTGCGGTGCCCCTGCGAGGTGGCTGTCGCCACTGGATCCGATGGTGGGGGCTGCAAAACCGGCCTTGTTGGTCAGGGTATAGGGGGAGGGGATGGCGGAGTGGGGCGCGCCACCGGGCGTTTGAAGATCCTGCACAGTTCCGACGGTGGCACCGGAAGAAACTGTGGTTGCTCCTACATCCGGCAGGCTTTCCTGCGCGATGGTGGACTCCCGGCTGTAGATGTTGGCCAACACCTCGGGGTTGACTTTATAGGCCTCCGTTCGTGTCTCTTTGGGGACGGCGCTGTTGTACTCGGCCAGATAGTCTGCTTTGGCCGGTACCTCCTGGTTGGCAGGCGGCGCGATCTCCACGATCTGGCCGTCGGGCAGCTTGGGATCCTCGCGCTCCGGTTCGGGTTCGGGCGGCTTGACCTCGGAGGAGGGCAGTACCACCACATCGTCGCTGCTGTTGCGCGGGAGGCCGGAGCTGCTGCCGTCGGCCTCCAGGATCTGCACGCGGATGGAGGAGACCGGAACGGAGTAATTCCAGCCATCCACCCACTTCGCCATCTGGAAAAATAGGAGCGCATTCAGCAGCAGGGATGCCGTTAGGACAATCAACCATCGCCGGACGCGGATCACGCTTCTACCCTAGCGACCAAGTGGCCGGTCGGCCACCGTTCGCGTCCCGGTTTTGCGCGATTGACGGATCGTTGCGTCAGGAGGAGCGTGCCTTTGCGAAAGCCTCGGAGACGGGCAATTTACCGCTGCCATCGGGGGCATCGACCACATAGGTGGGCAGCGCCAGTCCGCTCACCCGCTGCCGAAGCGCCCGCCACAGGGCCAACCCCCGCTCAGGACTCAGCCGGAAGGAGGCGTTGCCCGCTGCCGCATCGGGGTGGTGCAGGTAGTAGGGGAAGACCCGGTTCTGCACCAGAAGTTCGCAAAGTTCCTGGAGAATGGCCACGTCGTCGTTCACGCCCGCCAGCAGCACCGCCTGGTTCAGCACCGGCAGACCTGCATCCACCAGCCGGCCCAGGGCCGCGCGCACCGGCGCGGTCAGCTCGGTGGGGTGGTTGGCATGGACGAGTATCCAGATGGAACCTCGCTCTTTGAGACCTTCCACCAGCTCGGGGGTCACCCGCTGCGGGAAGGTGATGGGGGCGCGGCTGTGGATCCGGATGGTGGGAATGGTTGTTCGGAGGCGGTCGATCGCCGAAAAGAGGCGCTGATCGGAGATGGCCAGGGGATCGCCCCCGGAGAGGATCACTTCCTTTGCGCCGCTGGAGGCCGCAAAATCAAGCATCTTCTCCCATTCTTCGGGGGTGGGATCCTGGCCTTCGCCGGGCTCGTGGGTACGACGGAAGCAGTAGCGGCAGTAGAGGTGGCAGCGCTTGGTCAACAGCAGCAGCACCCGGTCGGCGTGCTTTTGGACCACCCAGGGCAGGGGGCTGCGGGCAGAATCGCCGACAGGGTCGGGTAGATCATCAGGAGCAGGCTCTAATTCCTGTGGATCGGGCAGGGCCGTGCGCAGGCGGGGATCAGCGGGATCGGCGGCATCTCCCAGGTAGTCCCGTGGCAGACGGATGGGAAAGAGCGCCTCCGCCCTCTCCCACAAAGATTCGTTCAACCAGGGAAAACGCCGGAGTGCCTCCGGCTTCCCCATCATCGGACCTCGCGGCTCTGGTTCCTGCTGCTCCACAAAAAGCTCCCTGCGGGCGGCTATCTCGGGATCCAGGTACAGGCATGGTCCGAAAAGACCTTGGCCGCTACCGGCAGACGTGATAGGCGCGGCACCCTTTCTCCTGCGGAGTTTTTTATGGGCGACTATTACCAGACCTCGGATTTTCGCAACGGCCTGAAGGTCGAAGTGGATGGGGTTCCCTTCACCGTGGTCTACTTCCAGTTCGTCAAGCCCGGCAAAGGCACCGCCTTTACGCGCTCCAAGCTGAAGAACCTGCTGACTGGCGCCGTGATCGAGCGCACCTACCGCACCGGTGAAACCCTGGCGGCGGCGGACGTGGAAGAACACACCATGCAGTACCTGTATCCCTCGGGGACCCTTCGGGTATTCATGAATACCGTGTCCTTCGAGCAGGTGGAGATCGAGGAAGATGCCATCGGCGACGACAGCAAGTTCCTGATGGAGAATATGGAAGTGCAGGTGTTGTTCTGGCGCGGCAAGCCCATCAACATCACCCTGCCCACCTTTGTCGAGTACAAGATCATTCGTACCGAGCCGGCCGTTCGCGGAAATACCTCGGGCAACGTACTGAAGGACGCACTCCTGGACTGCGGCGCCACCGTCGGTGTGCCGCTGTTCGTGAACGAAGGGGACAGCATCCGGGTCGATACCCGCGAGGGTGGCTCCTATAAAGAACGTGTCGGCAAGTGATCCGGTGGAACTGACCGGACAACTGGCCATTGTGACCGGTTCCAGCCGTGGAATCGGTCGGGCGATCGCGCTGGAGCTGGGGCGTGCGGGGGCGAAGGTGGTGGTCAACTACCTTCGCAATCAGGAGGCTGCCGAGCTTTTGCTCGCCGAACTTCCTCCGGGCAGTCTGGCGGTGCAGGCCGATGTGTCCACTCAGGAAGGGGTGGACCGCCTGATGGCCGCGGCAGAAGCGGCCGGTGGAGCAAGTCTTCTGGTCAACAATGCGGGCGTGACACGCGACGGTCTGATGCTGCGGATGTCCGACGAAGACTGGAACGAGGTGATCGATACCAACCTCACCTCGGTTTTTCGGATGTGTCGGGCGGCTGCCCAGCCGATGATGCAGCGTCGGAAGGGCGCAATTGTGAACCTGACCTCGATTTCCGGCATTGCTGGCAATCCGGGCCAGTGTAACTACTCGGCGGCCAAGGCGGGAATTATCGCTTTTTCTCGTTCGATGGCAAAAGAGTTGGGCCGTCGGAACATCCGCGTAAACTGCGTGGCGCCGGGTTTTATCGACACGGACATGACGCGGGCGCTGCCGGGTGAGCTGGTGGAGGGGGTTCAGAAGATGATTCCGCTCCGTCGCCTGGGAAAGTCCGAAGAGGTTGCGCCCATCGTACGTTTTCTGCTTGGGCCAGGCGCGGCCTACATCACCGCGCAGACCTTTGTGGTGGACGGCGGGCTGAGCTGAGGGCAGGGGCCCCATGGGGCCCCCTGCGCGTCTCAGAGGGCGGCCGACGCGTCAATATCGGGCAAAGAAGCTGCCATTTCCGCGATAATGCGGGGCTGGAGCTCGGCGAGGTTCCCTTGCATGCTGGCGCCCGCCGCGCGCATATGGCCCCCTCCGCCCGCGTCCAGGCGCTTGGCGAGGCTGGCCACATCCACGGCGCCCAAAGAGCGCATGGAAATCCGCACTTTCGGCCCCTTCTCCATCAACAACGCCGCCAGCTCCACTCCGGTGGTGAGCTGGAGCAGGTCTACAATCCCCTCGTGATCGTCGCCCCCCGCACCCAGCTCGGCCTGGAGGGAGGCGGGGCAACTGGCCACGATCAGGCGCCCTCCAGCAAGGAGTTGGGCCGCCCCGAGTACCCGGCCCAACAAAAATAGCGCCTGTGGTCGGCGCTCATGGAGGATCTTCCGGGTGGCGTTCACGTGGTCAAAGGGCTGCTCCAGCAGCTCGGCGGCCAGTCGGTGGGTAGACGGCCGCGTGTTGGAGTGCCGAAAGCCACCCGTGTCAAAGACCAGCCCGGTGTAGAGCTGTGTGGCCAGCTCGGGGTCGAGAGGCACCTCCCAGGTGGCGGCAAGCTGCCGCACCATACCGCACGTGCTCTCGGCGGCCGGATCGAGCAGGGCCACCTGGTAGAGGCTGGCGTCCGTGGACCGGTGGTGGTCGATGAGCCCGGTCCAGGTCGCCGCCTGGAAGGCACGGGTGGCGGAGGGGGGCAGGCGGGTACAGTCCCCGTCCAGCACCACCACGCCATCGTAGCGGGCGTCGGGCTCGGCGATCATGGCGGGGCTGCCGGGCACAAAACGGTAACGATCGGGAATCTTTCCCGCGACGTCCACCCGCAGGTCGGGCAGGCAGCGGGCGAGGATGTGCTGGAGCGCAAGGCAGGCGCCAATGCTGTCCCCATCGGGACCTTCGGGGCCGGTGAGTAGCACCCGCTGGCTACGCTGGAAGAGCTCGAAGAGTTCAGAAGAGGGGTTCATGGTGGGGCCCGGAAAGCTGCACAGTCTAGCGGATCTCCGCGCAGTGGCAAGGGTCGGCCGTTGCATTGACGCTTGCAAAAGTGGTGGTTCCAGTTAGTACGCCCTTCTTACGCAGCGGCATGTTGCGTTGCAGCAGGAGATTCATTTTGAGTGATCCGGAAATTTCTTCGACCGAGCCCTTGGGCGAGCCCCAGACCCCGGGCAAACATGAGGCACCTGCCTCGCCCGCGCGGGTCCTCGCGTCGGAATACAACAGCAACCGCGCTTTTGCGGATTTTCCGATTTCCCCGGAAGTTCTCAAGGGTCTGACTGAGCTGGGCTATGTGATGGCCACGCCCATCCAGGCCGCTTCGATCGAGCCGGCCCTGGCCGGAAAAGATCTGGTACTTCGTGCTAAAACCGGCACCGGCAAGCCC
>CAITDR010000690.1 GCA_903891165.1 uncultured Pseudomonadota bacterium | reverse complement strand
TCTGCGACACCGGCGACATGATGGCGCTGTTGACCGGCGGGAAAATGCCCGCCACCACCCATCGGGTGGTTAACCCGGAGGGGGGAGGGGACGGCGGGCGGCTTTCGATGCCCTTTTTCCTGCACCCGCGGCCGGATGCGGTGCTGGCGGTGCAGGAGGGGGAGGAGATCCGCGCGGAGGAGTTTTTGGGGCGGCGGTTGCGGGAGATTGGGGTGATGTAGGGGAGGGGCGGCGGATAACAGAGCCTTTCAGCTCTGTTTTTTGGAGGTCTTGCGGATTCGGTTGCCTTTGCTTTCGCGCTGCCGAATGGCCTTCCGAAGCAGGTATAAGGCCACGCCGGCATATTCGAGTCGGCACCCCTCGGAGTCCCGTCCTTCCCAGCGTTGCAATTGCTGCTGCAACGCGGTGATGTCCGCCTTCATTGTCTTCTGAGCGATCACATCCGCAACGATCTTGCGACTTGCCCGTAGATTTTTCGCATTGAGGTTAAGCGTCTGTTCGTCTTCGGCCTTGCCGTGGAGGCAGAGGGTACCGTCTCGGAGGTAGCTGCACAGCCCCTCAATCGTGGCATGATCGCGGGCGGGGTGGACCGTTAACACAAGGTTTCCCCTCGCTTTGTCGCAGATATACTCCAACTCCCCTTGGACAACAAGGCGGCCGTTGCAGACCCCCAGCATGTCCGGCCAGTGCAGCCCTCGGTCCGTAGTGGATTGGGGGCTCCAGTGTTCAATAGTGAAGTCCAGGATTTGTTCGCGGTCTCCTTTGGACATGGAAGGATCATACTGCACCTTTCTCATGCAGTAGGCACAGAGTCCGCCTTGGTCTGCATACAACTGGTCTCGGACGCTTTTGGTTTCTTGGAAGCCCTTGTAGGTGGCCTTCGGTGTTTTCTCCCGATAGACCTTCAGGTCTTGAGGTTCGGGCCCCTTCCGGATTCCGAGCATCAGCCCCCCATCAGGCCCAGGTAGGCACGTCCGCGCACCAGCTCTGGGTGGTCTTGGCCCCAGCTGAGTTCCAGCTCCTTCAGCATCTTCTTGGCCTTTCGGAGATTGGTATCTAAGGCTACATCCAAATCTTTGAGCTTCTGCTCCACCTCGTCGGGGTGCAGGGGTGTGTCCATCTCAACCGTCAGGATGCTGTTGGGGTCGCGGCCATAGGTCTGCGCTTTCCCGCCGAAAACGCCGCCCGGCCCCATCAGGACTACGGAATGGTTGGGCACTGACGACAGCACGATGGGGGAATGGGTGGAAAGGAGGAGTTGGAGTTTGGGGAAGGCGGCGCGCAGGCATGCAACCACGGTACGCTGCCATTGTGGGTGCAGATGAAGCTCTACCTCGTCAACAGTCAGGATTCCGGGGACCATCGTCGGATCTTCTGCTTGGGGATTCAGGATCACCATCCGGCGAGCGGTATCAAGGATTAGGAACACCATGCGTCTTTCGCCATCGGAAAGCTGATCAATGAAGAGCTGCTTGTCGCCTTTGGTGAGGTAGAGGCGGCCCTTTGCTGGCAGCAACGGGTTCGCGCCGCGTTGTCGTAGTACTCCCGGCTTTCCCAGCATGCAAACATGTAGGGCACCAATCCCACGCATGAGAGCACCACGGACCGCCTTCAATGTAGACAACTCAAAGCGAAAGCTGCTCAGCCGATTCTTTTCTTCATTTTCTATGTTCTCTTCCTGCTCGTACCAAGTTTCCAAATCGATGAACTGATGAGCTTCGGAGTCGAAGGCTCCCCGGTAAGCTAACGCACGGCCAGTAAGGTCGGCGGAACGTTCTTTGTGGCGGACTGGAAGGCGGGTCGAGGATGAATGAATGTATGAAAGCATAGGTAGAAGTATGCTCTCGGTGGCTTGGCGGTATTGGTCCAGAAAGCCAAACGTGGTCGGTGGTTTCCATGTGCCGGAAGGAGGGTGGAGGTAGGCGCCAAGTCGCAGGCTAGCATGTTTCCCTGTCCCACCTTCCCGGTAGATTAATCCCCAATCCGCAATATCGGCTCCAGCGTGGATATTTCGTGGTTCCCCGCCAGCAAACCACGAATGGGTTCCGCCCTGTATCCACGATACTGTACTGGACATCAGGCTTCCAATTGCATCTAACACTGCAGACTTCCCCGACCCGTTCACCCCGGCAAACACTGTCAGCTCGGGATGCAGGGTAATCTCGTGGTTGCCTGCGAAACCGCGAAAGTTCTCCAGTACGACCTTCTCGATGTACATCCGGACTCCAAGGGGAGAAGCTAATCTTTCCTCTCCCCCTCAGCCAGCGCCATCCATCTGTAGCCTGGGCTACACCGTCCCCCACTTCCCAATCCCCACCGAAGGAATCCGCTTCAAAACCGTGCTCTTCACGATCTCCCCCAAAACCGTCGCCCCGCCCACCATCTCCATCAGCTCGGCGCGACCCTCCGACTTCGAGAACTTGCGACGGATTAGATCCGGGCGCAGGTAGAAGTTCAGGTAGGCTTTGGTGCGGTAGGAGCGGAGCTGCTCGGCCGTAAAGGTTTCGGTTTCAAGCTGGGGAATCGGCCCGCCGCCGTTGATGGTGTAGCGGCGCCAGAAGTCGCCGTCCACGTAGCCGCGCTCCTGCGAGATCCGGTACAGGTCGGTGGCCGGCAGCGCCGTGGCCACCGAGAAGCTGGCCCAATCCAGCCCGATGGAGGAAGCAAATTTGATGGTCTCCTCCACGTCGGCCGGGGTCGCATCGTAGTAGCCGATCATAAAGTAGCCACGGGTTTCGATACCCAGCTCCCGCGCAATCCGGAAGGCCTCCGTCGTCTGCTCCCGGGTGATCTGCTTGTTCATAATCTTCAGCACCCGGTCGGTTCCCGCCTCCACCCCCATATGGATGGAGCGCAGCCCCGCCTTCTTCAGCCAGGTCAACACCTCCCGGTCTACGGTGTCCACCCTTGCCCGGATGTTGAAGCGCACCTTCAGCCCGCGTCTCAGAATCTCCTCAGACAGCTTCTTCATCCTCTTCTTTCCGATGGTGAAGGTCTCGTCGAAGAAGACGATTTCCTTGACCCCATAGGTTTTTTCGAGGAATTCCATCTCGTCCACCACCAGCTCCGGCGACCGGAAGCGCAGCTTGTCCGAGTACACCTGCGAGCAGTAGCCACAGTGCCATGGACAGCCGCGTGTGGTCACCATCGTTGCAAATGGCTTAAGCAGGGTCAAACAGTGATAGCGGTCCACCTCCAGAAGATCCCAGGCGGGCATCGGGTAGCGGTCGATGTCTTTGGGCACCGGGCGGGCCGCATACTGCTCGATCTCCCCATTCGGGAAACGGAAGACCGTCCCGGGAACGCCGGAAAGCTCCGAGCCGCTCTCCACCCGCTCGCAGATTTCCAGGAAGGTCTCTTCTCCATCGCCCATGACCCCAAGATCAAAAATATCCCAGGTCAGGCTCTCTTTGGGGTAGATGGTGATCTGCGGTCCCCCCACGATGATCTTCGCCTTCGGCACCGCCACTCGCGCCATCTGCGCAATCTCGATGACGGCCGGCCAGCCCAGCGTTTTGCTGGTCAGCGCGATGATGTCCGGCGCGTACTCCCGCACCCGGTCGGCTGCGTCCACGGGCTGCAGGTTTTCGGCGTGCAGATCGATGATCTTGACCGGAAAACCCTCCTGCCGGGCCCAGGCCGCAAGCTGAGCCAGGGCAAGGGAAGGAAAAATCCCCAGCTTCTCCGCAGCCTTCTTCGACAAGGGCTGCTGGTCTGCTGCTTCATGGTACTTGATGAACAGCACCCGGGTTTTTTTCACGGCCACATGCACCTTCCTTCCCCCCATCGTAGCACCGGCGCCCCTCGCCAGCACCGCCAAGGGCGCGATACCGGCTACAGAAAGCGGCTCTTTCTGCATCCGTCGGCGTCGTCCCAAGGATCTGCATCCCTGGGGATGCGCAAGCAGGGTCCTTTGTGGTAGGGTGCGCAGAAGGAGTGAGACATGCTGATTTTAGCCCTGTGGGCATGTGAGACCGGTGGCCTGGTGGTAGACGATTCCAGCAAAACTGGTGATGACAGTACGGCAGATAGTCAGCCGCCCAACGTGGATACTCCCAAGTTAGCGATCAACGAGATCCTCGCGTCGAACATTGCCACCCTGGCCGACGAGGCGGGCGAGTTCGACGACTGGATCGAGCTCTACAACTACGGTGACACCCTCATCAATTTTGATGGCCTCTACCTCACCGACAACAGCACCCAGAAGACTCAGTGGGCGCTACCGTCGGGTCAGGGGCTTGCGCCCGGTGAATTCCAGTTGATCTGGTGCGACAATACCCCGGATCAGGGCACCTTCCACACCAGCTTCCAGCTGAACAAGGGGGGCGACGACGTCTACCTCTTTATGGCGGTGGATGGTCAGGATGCCGTCCGGGTGGATGGAGTGAAGTGGACCTTGGAGGAGGATGATCTGGCCTCCGCACGCCTGCCCAATGGCACCGGTGATTGGGTCCACCAGGCGCCGACGCCCGGGGTGACGAACCGCCTCTGAGGAGGGGTTGACGCGTAAATAGGCGTTTTCCCCTATCCGGGGAAAGGTGCTGCCCAGCGTCTTCTTTCGTTTTTGCGGTTCTTCCGATCCTCCGCGGCTGGACGGGAGCCTCCGTCTCCGGTAGGCTATGGCTCTGATGCTCCTGATTCTCGCCTCCTGGCTCGGATGTAGTGGCCCTTCCATGGGCGAGCAGGCCAGTTCCTCCTCGGCATCGGACACTCTTGTCATTGCGATGGACGAGCTGCCTCGGACCGCTCTGGATGCCTACGCCTGGACCGAGCCGGACGCGATCCTTGCGGGACTTCTTCAGGTGCCGCTCTTGGACAGCAGTTTTGTCTGTGGCCTCCAGCACGGGGTGGGCGCCGCTCAGGGCTGGACTTTCCGGGACGGAAACGTCCTGGACCTCACCCTGCGGAGTGATTTGGCCTGGGAAGATGGAACACCGCTCACGGCAGAGGATTTCCTCCTGGGTTTCCAGGTGGCGGCGGATGTGCACTCCGCACGTGCCTTGGATCTACGGGGCGTGAGCCTGGAGTTGCCGGACCCGCGCACCCTCCGCTTTCATCTCCCTCTTTTTGGTGATCGTGGCCGACAATTGGCTCGGGTCGCAGCGCTGGAGGCGCTGCCGCACACCCGCCTGGGAACGGTGGAGGATCCCGCACTTCTCCGCGACCATCCTCTCAATACCCGCTCCCCGCTCTCCTATGGGCCCTGGAAGGTGGATAGCTGGACGGAGACCGAGCTGGTGTTGGTGCCCAACACCCACGCCCCCTACGACCAGCAACCCCGTCTTTCCCGCGTTGTTCTTCGGGCACTGCCCGCGTCCAACCAGCGGATGGTCGCCCTGGAGCGTGGCGAGGTGGATCTGGTTCCGGGCCTCACGATCCAGGAATTAGACCGTATCGGCGCGCAGGATCTGCCGGTGGTCCTACGCCATCGGGGCATGCGCACCCTGGATTTTGTCCCCTGGAACCTGGGGGAGAAGGGGGATCCGGCGCTCCGCGACCCCCGCGTGCGCACTGCACTCGCGATGGCGACCGATCTGGACACGCTGCAGGAGCAGATCCTCACCACCCGGGCACGTGAGCGCTTCAGTCGCCCTGCCGTGGGTACCCTCACACCGGGGCTCTGCCGCTCTCACCCCGATGCGATGCGACGCCTGCCGTTGGATAGCACCGCTGCATCGGTAAAACTTGCGGAGGCAGGCTGGAGTGACACCAACGGGGATGGCTTGGTGGATCAGGGGGGCGAGGCCCTTCACCTCACGATGATCACCCTGCGTGGCAACGGCCGCCACGCCGCGATGGCGCTGCAATTGGTGCGCGATTTTCGCCAGATCGGGGTCAGCCTGGAGGTGGAGAGCCTGGATGCTGAGGCATGGCGTTCGCGCCTGGGTACCCGCGATTTTGACGGGGCGCTGATGGCGTGGAGTGCAGGTTTGACACCTGATCTTTCCTCAGCCTGGGCCTCGGATGGTGCCTACAACCTGACCGGCTATGCAGATCCGCAGCTGGACGCACTTCTGAAGCAGGAGCAGCAGACCACCGATCCCAACGCCGCTCTTGCCCTGCGTCAGGAGATCCAGCAGAAAATTTATGCAGATCAGCCGGCCCTCTTTCTGGTGTGGATCGACGAGGTGGTGGCCATGCACACACGCATTCAGGACGCGGAGATCGACTTGATCTCACCCTTGAATCATCTCTTTCGCTGGTGGGTGCCGTCGGAAAAACAGCTGCGGACGGCGGATGGACTGCTGCTTCCGAAGGACGAGAGCCCCGGCTGAGAGTCGCCACGGAACCGTCACGGCGGGCCTTTTCCGGCGTGCCCCCCGTGCAATAATAGGTTAGGGGGCGCGGCTGGGAGGTTTTATGGCACACACGAGCTTCAAGTCCTTCGTGGAGATGTTCCACCATCGGGTCACGTCCACCCCTGACTCCGACGCGATCGACTACAAGAAGGACGGAAAGTGGCTTACCCTCACCTGGAAAGAGGTGGCCCGTCGTGTGCGCAACATCGCTTGCGGGCTGAGGGCGCTGGGTCTGGGCCATGAAGAGCGTGGTGCGATCATGGCACCCACCCGCCTGGAATGGATCCTGGCCGACTTCGGTATTTTGTGTGCGGGTGGCGCCACCACCACCATCTATCCCACGGCTAAGCCGGAAGAAGTGGAGCACATCCTCAAGGACTCTGAAAGCCGCTATATCTTCGCCCACTCCAAAAAGGCCGTGGATCTGGTTGTTGGGATCAAGGAGCGGACCTCTCTGCGCGCCGTGATCAGCTTCGATGGTACCAGCACTCCCGATGGTTTTGTTCTGACGCTGGAGAGTTTGGAGCAGAAGGGAGAGGCCTGGGACAAGGAAAATCCCGGTGCCTACGAAAAGCTGGAGGCGGGCATCACCGGCGATCAACTGGCGACCCTGATCTATACCTCCGGCACCACCGGGTTGCCCAAGGGTGTCATGCTCACCCACGATTCCTGGGTTTTCGAGGGCGAAGCCATCGATTCCCTGGGGATCCTCAGCCCCGCGGACAAGCAGTTCCTCTTCCTCCCCCTGGCCCATTCCTTCGGCAAGGTGCTGCAGGCCGCCATGGTGCGCATCGGCTTCCGCACGGCGGTCGAGGGGGACATCGATACTCTGGTCGCAAATCTTGGGGAAACCTCGCCTACCTTCATGGGTGCGGTGCCACGCATCTTTGAACGGGCCTACAACCGTATCATCGGGCAGGCCAAGGATGGCGGAGGTCTGAAGTACAAGATCTTCCAATGGGCGGTGGGCGTGGGCAAGGACTACTCCCGCGCGCTGCAGCGTGGAGAGAAGCCATCGGGATTGCTTGCCTTCAAGTACAGTATTGCCGACAAGCTGGTCTTCCAGAAGGTGCGCGCCCGCTTCGGCGGTCGCCTGCGTTTCTTCATCTCCGGCGCCGCACCTTTGTCCAGGGAGATCGCCGAGTTCTTCCATGCCGTGGGCATGTTGATCCTGGAAGGCTACGGCCTCACCGAGACCTCGGCCGCCTCTTTTGTCAACCGCCCGGAGAGCTATCGCTTTGGCACCGTCGGTGTGCCGCTGCCCGGCGTCACCGTGAAGATCGCCGAGGACGGCGAGATTCTGCTGGGTGGACGCGGAATTATGCGCGGCTACTACAACATGCCAGAGGCCACCAAAGAGACGCTGGGTGACGATGGTCTTCTGCGTACCGGCGACATCGGGGTCATCGAAGATGGCTTTTTGAAGATCACCGACCGCAAGAAGGACCTGATCAAGACCTCCGGCGGAAAATATGTCGCTCCGCAGTTCCTGGAGAACAAGCTGAAGGCGCGCTCCCCGCTGATCTCTCAGGTGATCGTGCATGGCGATCACCGCAACTACTGCTCTGTGCTGGTGACGGTCAGTGAGGAAGAAGCTCGGAAGTTGGTCCCCGGAGACCTGACCTACAAGCAGCTCTCCGAAAACGAGACGGTCAAGGCCGCGGTGGGGGCCGTGTTGGAGGAAGTCAACAAAGAGCTGGCTTCCTACGAGACCCTCAAAAAGTTTGCGCTGCTCCCGGCCGATCTCACCGTAGACGACGGCGATCTGACCCCTTCGCTGAAGGTGAAGCGGAAGGC
>CAITDR010000689.1 GCA_903891165.1 uncultured Pseudomonadota bacterium | reverse complement strand
GGCGCGCTTCTCAAAGGCCTGCCCGGCCACGGCGGCCACCGCAAGAAGCCCGACCCCGGCGCAGTCGAAAAAATAGGCCTCCTCAGCACTCTCCTCGGAGTGAACCCGCCCCGCATCGATGGTGCGGGTCGGCCCCATCCCGATGAGCGCACAGGCGCTCTCGATATCGAGCGGCACCCCCAGAGAGCGAGCGAGGTTGTTCATGGTCCCGATAGGCACAATCCCGAGCACGGTGTTGGTACCGATCAGCTCCGCAGCCACGTCCCCGATGGTGCCGTCTCCCGCTGCCACAATAAGCAGTTTACCACCCTCATGCACAAAACCCGCCGCCTGCGCCCGAGCCGCCTTGCCCGAGGTCTTGACTTCCACCCGGGCGCGCACCCCGTGGACCCGCAGACTGCTCACCACTTGCGCGAGACGCTCGGCGTTTTCCTCCCGGTGGCGACCGGAGGTCGGGTTAAAAAGGAGCATGGCCTCCTGCAATTTCCCGTCGGCAGAGGAGTGGTCCCCGGCGTGCTGCTGCCGCGGCTCCGCTAGCTGCGCCTCCAGTGCCGCCAGAACCACCTCGCTCTCCGCGAGCTTTTTGCGTTGCCGATCGAGCTTCACCCGCGCGTTCTCGACCTTTTCGGCCCGTTCTCGGTGGCGGCGCTGCGCGCGCTCAAGGTGGGCGATGGTCTTCTTGGCGGCAGGATCAGATTGGGACATGAAACCTCTACACTAGGCAAGTAGTCGCCAATACCGGGCGAAGGGGCCACCTCGCCATATTGGTATGCTCCAGTACTGAATGAGGGTCACAACCGGCGGGAAGGAGCCTCCGCTGCGCCCGTCCACTCACTCACTCCCCCCCGCAGCCGCCATCCTCCGGTGTTTCGGCGCCGTCAAAGACCGGCGGCAGGGGCTCCTCCAGACCCAGGCGGGCGCCGGCCAACGAGGCCAACGCAACCTTCCGTATCTCTGGATCGGGGTCTTGGACGGCCAGGAGGCGGAGCTGGGCTACCGCGTCGCGCTCGGTCCGGGTCCAGCGGCCTTGGGCTTTTGCCCGGTACTCCCTGCAGCTTCCCGACCAAATCCGTCCTGTACAATCCCGATTCGGCCGGCGCAGCTCCACCCGCGCCGGCAGGGCGTCGCGAAGCAGGATCACCCCGTGCTGGCGACTGTGCGCATGTTCCGAGGCGAGAAAGTGTGGAATATCCTCGGAAAGGAGGGGGCAGGTGTCGGGACGCAACTGATCCGCGACCCGCTCCACCTTGGGGTTGCTGTCAAAAGCCGCCGCACGAAAAACTGTACAACGTCCTGGATCATTCTCTCCCATCCGAAGGAGCACCGCCTCACGCGCCGCCGGGCCCGCCCCCTCCCAGAGCCGCGACACCTCCTCGCGGGGGACCACCTTCAGGATCATCAGGACGCGGGCCTGCTCGGGGTCCACCCCTGGAAGCACCGTGGGCAGGCCGGTGGCCGGGTCCGGAGGGCCAAGAAATTGGGGGAGATCCACGTCGAAGTCCGAGCGGCTGGAGATCAGGGTGACCGCACAGGTCCAGGCCGAAAAATCCGGCGAATTCAGATCGGCGAGCACCCGTGCGCGTGCCGACGGATCGGCGAGGGGAGCCCGATTCCAAGGGGACATCAGCCAGGCGCAGGTGCGGTCGGGGGCCTCCTGGGACCAGGCCGATGGCAGCAGAAGGAGCGTCAAAAGGGGAAGGAAAATGGGAGGACTCCAGCGGAGAAGGTGCGGAGGGGAGGGGGATCAAGGTTGCTGATCAAAAGGTATGATTTACTACAAATTGGATCCGTTGGAGAGGCGCAGCTAGCTTCTTTGAAAGGTGGATAGCGCGGGCTTTCCGATGATAGAAGCCCCCCGTGTACCAGCTCCGAAACCCCGCCCCCGCCCTCGCCCCCTACATCGAGTCCTACTGGTTTGTCGCCCCGGATCCCGACCCGGTGGACCTGCGGGTGGATGTTTTTGTGGATGGGCGCGCCGATCTGATCCTCAACTACGGTGTTCCGTATTCCCGACGGATCATCGGCGGTGAAGCCAGCGAACACGCGCAGTCCACTCTCGACGCCCA
Source organism: uncultured Pseudomonadota bacterium (assembly GCA_903891165.1). GTDB lineage: Bacteria > Myxococcota_A > UBA796 > UBA796 > SXON01 > CAITDR01. The sequence goes on along the minus strand of CAITDR010000689.1, from coordinate 5,841 downwards.
ACGGCTGGTGCCCATCCGCATCGAGCAGCGGGGCCGGGTCCACATCGTCGGGGTCCGCTTCCGCCTCGGGGGGCTCGGACCCTTCGCCCGCAGTGATCTCCGGCCTCACACCGGAAAGACGCCCCCGCCGAAGGTGGTACTGGGCGAGGGGGTGGAGGTACTGGAATTGGCGGTCGCCGGCCTCGAACCCGATGCCGCGGTCCCCCTCCTCGATCACTTTTTCAGCGAAAAGCTCCGCCTCGACGCGGGGCGGGCCGGCTTCGAGCGCGCCCTGGAAAGCCTGGAGAGCAGCGGGGGCCTCGCCGAGGTGCAGACCGTGGCGGCGCGGGCCGGGGCTTCGGTGCGACAGGTGGACCGCTGGTTTGCACGCCACATTGGAATTCCCCCCAAAATGGTGGGGCGGATCCTCCGCTTTCAGGGCGCCCTGAAGATGCTCATGCGGGATCCCGGCTGCACCCTGGCCGAGGTTGCGGCGGCGGCCCGGTACTTCGATCAGGCCCACTTCGTGCGGGACTTCCGGCAGATGACCGGCGGCGTCCCTCGGGGCTACCGGGGCTACTTCCCGCCCGCCGGTCCCTCCGACTTCGCGCCGAATGTTGTCGTGTTCGTACAAGAAGAGCCGGAGGCGCCGCGGTAGGCTACAGCCCATCGCGGCCCACCCCCCGCGAATGGAGTAAAGATGGCCGGCCAAGGCAGCAAAGACGATCCCTGGACCCTGAAGACCCCGCCAAGGACCGCCGAATTTACGATCTACCGGGACGAGAGCGTAGACCCGCCGCTCCTGGTCTGTATGGTGGGCACAACAAAATTGACCTACCTCGCGCGGGTGCTGGAAGACCTCCCCGCGATGTTGCGCGCCCATGGTGACTGGATGGCACTCGGTTCGGCGGATGAGCAGAAGGATGCCGCACCGGGCACCGTCGAAAGTTGGGGTCGCTCGCCCACAAACCCGGTGGGAGACTGGTACGGGCAGCGGAAGGGCTACCGGGGACGGCTGGGCATGTACATCCCGCCGCTACTCGAAGAGCTGGGCCTGGTCGAGCTGGAGCACCACGGAAAAAACAACCGGATGCGGGCAAAGTGATGGCCTGGAAAAGGCTTTCCCTCCTGGAACAGTACGGTGACCCGCATCGACGGGGAGATCGCGCTGGGGAAGAAGCTGGCCATCCAGGTACCGGTTGCGCCGGGGCGGAGCTTTGGCCCCAGCGTCACCCTCTTTGAGCCGCAGCAGCGGATGGTGTGGTCCGACGGCTTCTACCCGATGTTTCGCGGAACGCGCACCTTTACGCTGACCGCGGCTGGGGAGAGCACCGAGTTCACGATGGAGGAGCTTTTTGAGGGGCTGATGCTGCCGATGATCAAGGGATCTCTCCCGGACTTCGTGCCGGTTTTCGACCAATATGCAGCAGATTTGAAGCGAGTGTGTGAGGGGGGATGAGCTGCGGCGCTTCCCGCTCTCCGACTGGACGTGGTAGACTCAGAAGATGATTCCCTCCTCTCATCACGGCTCTTTCTCCGGTCTCAATCGCCTCTGGTTTATGCCAGGAACCCCGGCCCACGTCTCCGACGGGACCCTCGTGGTCGCCGCCGACCGCGTGGCGGTGCGGTGGGCACACGAAGGGAAGGCGAAAGAGGGGGAGCTGGTGCTCAGCGGCCCCGGTCCCGCCTGCCGCGGCGATTTTCGAGACAGCTTTCATGCGGAGAGTGGCATGGTGTTGAACGGCCACACCCAGGGCAGCGCGGTGCGCCTCTACGGCACCTACTCCGCCGGTGACGGATCCCCGGCCTGGGGCTGGCGGATTGTGTTGGATTGGTACGACCCCGACCACTTCAGCTTCCGGATGTTCAACGTGCTGCCGGATGGGCAGGAGGCCTTGGCGGTGGATTTGGATGGGGTGCGGGTGGGCTGAGGGGGGTGTGGGGGAGATTGGCCACTCAGCCCTCCCGCTCTCCCAGAATCCCCAACAACTCCCCACACTTCGCCTGCATTTTCCGCAGCGCCTCGGATAGCTGCCGCGCCTCTTCGGGATCCAGGCTCCCCACCTGATCCAGATCCACAAAAGCCTCGTCCTCCTCCAACAGGCGCCGTATCCGCCCGATGGACTTGACGAAGGCGGGCTGGCGGCGGCGGCCACGGGCACCTTTGCGGAGGGCACGCAGCTTTTCTGCCTGCTTTTCCATCTGCTCGACGGTCCAGCGGCGGTCTTCCCCTTGAAGGAGGAGTTTTTCCTGGTCCCCTTCAGGCAGCCCAAACACCAACCGGACGTGGGAGAGGCTGAGGTGTTTCCACGTGGAAATACCGAGCCGCGCCTCCAGCTCCACCAGGGCCACACAGCGATACAGGGCGGAGGCCGACAGAAGGAGGCTTCCCTCCTCGGATTTTTCGGCAAGTTTCTGGAAGGAGCTGTCTTTGGGGCCCCGCGACCGCCAGCCGCCCAGCTCGCCGCCGTAGAGCCGGTCCACAATCAGCCTTCCCACCTGCCGGGCAAAGGAAAATCCGGCTTCTTTCTGGTAGGAGTTCAGGGTTTCGATCACCTCCTGGAGAGCCGCTTCGGGCAGCGGGGCGGGCAGCAGCTCGGGCGTTTCGGCGGGGACCAACATCTCAGGGCTCCTGTACCGGGCTTATGTAAGAGGGGGGAGGTGGGTCGGCCACCGGTTGCGCCGCTTTTGCCGGTGTCGAGGCGGCCGGAGAAGCTCATTTGCTGGAATGGCTTGCCGGAGTGCCATCGCTGGGCGGCTGGCCACCGGCCTTTTCGACGACGGTGATCCGGATGCACCGCTGGATCGGAAGACGACGATCCGCCTCGCGCGTGCGGTTGCTGCCGCAGAAGTCGCGACGCGGGGTTCTGCGGCCTCGGGAACCCTCGCTCCCTACCAGGAGCGCACACGCGAAGGAGTGAGCGCCAATCTGTGTGAGGCCCTGGCGGAGCTGTTGGAGGCGGCCCGGGCGGACTCCTTGCGGGCGACCTTCAGCTTTGCCCACCGGCGGCCGGTTTCGCGGGATGTACCTCGGTCGGTGGTTCTCCCCGCCGATATGGCACCTACACTCCGCTCGGCGGCGACGGCCTTGCGGGAGGTGGGGGTGCTTTCCAGCCATGAGCTGTTGGGGACCGTGGTGGTTCTGGAGAGCGAAGATGCTGCAGCGGGCGGCGCGATCCAGATGAATGCGCTGGTGGAAGGGCGGTCGATGCGGGTCCGCATGAGCCTGCCTCCGGCGGAGTACACCTTGGCGATGGAGGCCCACCGGCGCCGGGCCCTGGTGCGCTGTGCCGGGGATCTGCTGCGCGAGGGTCGGGCGCGGGTGCTCCAGAATCCTCGGGATTTTGTGCTGAGTGGGGAGGAGGAGGGGTGAGGGGGGGGGTTCCAATTGGAAACACAGTTCTCCTATGCCCAGCTCGCCCTGTTTGATTCTCGGGATAAATCGTCAGGTTGATGTTCACGACTTCGACGTAGGTGTACCCGCGTGGGCATCATGCGCCCCCTTCGCGCGCGGGTGCAACATCGTAGTTGACGCTGAAGCAGTCGGGGTTGTCCCCACAGGCAGCAAGGAGATCCCCGGCGAGCCGGACGCAGTGCTCGGCGCTCCAGTTCGTCTCGATCTTCCACCCGTTCGAAAGGGGGTTCGGCTTGATCATCGAAACCGAGCCGTCCGGGGACAGAAGTGTGCGGCTTGTCCATGGAATCTTTACTGCGCGGAGGGCGTTCCTGCCGATGAGGTACTCGGCAGCCCCGACAAGCACGGCGGTCCAGCTTCGTATGTCTTTCGCACCCGTGGGGAGCAAGAGCTTGGTCGGCTTCGCCCCCAACCCGGGTTTCTGGCGGTAGGTGGCCACGGCACCTTGGACCCCGCCCTGCGGGACGGGTGGGCTCGGTGTTCGGGAGGCGGGTCGGTTCTGGCCCGCAGGGGAGGATGCCAGCTCCACCGAGGCCGTAAGCGGGGCGGAGGATGTAGCAGGTGGCAGAGATGTCGGGGCCACGGCCGGGTTCGGGGTGGAGGAGAACTGTTCTTTGTAGTCTCTCTCGATTTCCCTGATCGCCCTGTTCCTGATGCCCTCGTTCGCAACAGCGCGGGCGTCGTTGAGCTCGTCCGCGAATCGCACGAGGTGGGACCGCCACCCTGGGGAAAGAGCGCGGAGCAGGTCGGGCTCAGTGGTAATGTCTATGGTCAGGATGCGGCGACTGAACACGTCGCAGCGGGCATCCGCGTCATAGATCGCCCAGAGTCGCCCATTTGTGAGCACCCCCCATCTCGGGCGTTGGGGATGGGCGGAGCAGTAGGTGTTGATCTGTTGAATCGCGGGGCGGTCATCAAGCAAGCTGCGGGGGTCGCCTCGAAGCACCTTCGCCTCGATCAGAGCATGGGGCTGCCCATTTATGGACAAGAGGTAGTCGATCGCCCCATCCCCCGAAGCCCGTCCGGCACCGACCACCGCCACTTGTTCCGCAACCTGATCGAGGTCGTAGATGTCGAATCCGAGCCAGGCCAAAAGAGGCTCGATGATTACCCGCTGGGTATCCATCTCGGAGTGCTGTCGGGCGGCTGCGCGCTCAATTTGAGCAACGAGGCGTTCGGGGAGGGGCATCAAACGTACATAACACGGCCAAGGCGCGTGGTCCATCCTCGTGGAGTCCGGGGGGCCCTCGCCTTCCAAACGTGCCCATCACTTCGGCCGAACAACTCGCCTCCGGCTCAGGTGGTCTATCGGTGAGTCCGAATATGCACCCTTTCGGCATAATTCCACGTTGGAAACCCCTGCGTCCGGATCAGGACGCCTGCGGCGGTCCCAACTTCCGCACCACCCCCTCCGCCGCCCCCCTCACCGCGTCAAAATTCGCGGGAATAGTCTCCAGCGTACATGCCCCCAACACCTCCTGCGGATGAACCCGGGCGACTCCCTGATCCACCTGAGCCTGCAACAGCGCAAAATGTTCGGGACGTGCGAAATGCCGAATACTTTCCAGGAAGAGGAGGTCCTCTTCGGGACGGATAGGCCAACCTTCTTCGGAGACGAGATCAATTTCTGCTGCCCGAAAAACGGCGAGTACAAAAGTTGCGCAGGTCAGCCCGACCGATCCTGGTGGGAGTCGCAAAGCCCCCTGCTCGTCGAAATCGGCTCCGAAGTCGCCGAGGGCGTAGGGGAACGTCCGATTTTGCTGGAACCTTTTCCAAATCCTTCGGCAATAGCCCGCCGTTCTCATCAGATTTTCCGCTTCGGTAGAGGGGGCCGCCCAGAGGCGCAGCCATGGCCAGTCCGCACTCAGGTAGTCCTGCCACCCCAGGTGCAGAATTTTTGGGGAGCCGTCCATGTAAAGCACTCCAATATGGAGGTTCCCCCACTCCGTGTAACATAAAACGGCCGCCGCTGGCAGGTTGCCCGCCGCAAAAGGGAAGTCTTGATCGAGAGCGGGTTCGCGCAACACAACAAGAATTCCGACTACCGAAGCCCATAGAGGAGGCGTTCCACGCGTTCCGGGGCCAAGACCCGCAGGCGTTCCTCCACACGTTCTACAAACCTGGCACGAAAGGGAAGCTTGGGAGCGGCTCTTCGGGTGATCGACAGTGCCGCCGTCAACAGGTTGGTATCCAGTCGTTCCGTGTCCACTACCTTGAGCAGTTCATCGCACCGAGCAAATTCGCCAGCCAGAAGGAGGTCGTCTACATGATCAAAAAGCACGTCAATCGCAGTGTCCAGCTTCTTTTCCGCAACCAACCCGTACACCTCCTCCAGCCAAACCGGAGCCTCTGGCGACGGCTTTGAGGCGGACTGATCGGGGGGCGTTGAAACAACGGAACGCAGAAATGGGGGTCGCACCCGATGGGATCCGCCACGCGATGGAGAT
>CAITDR010000688.1 GCA_903891165.1 uncultured Pseudomonadota bacterium | reverse complement strand
GTGTTTTTCCTGGGTGGCAATGCCCGCTATTTTGCCCCCACCGACGCCAAGATCAAAAATGCCTCCGCCTTTGAAGTCATGCTCAAGGCACGCCTGGGCATGGAAGTGAAGAAAAACAAGGAAGGTCGCGGCATGGGCTTTGGTGTCTATGTGGTACCTCGCCTGGGAATCTCCACCTTCGCCGATAGCAAAGCCGAAACCGCCAAGCGTGAGCTGGGCCTGGGCTGGGGTGGCGGTCTGGAGTTGAGCACCTGGTTCTCCGGACGATGAAGGTCGCACCCGCCTCCACGCGGGTGGAGATGACCCAGATTGTGCTTCCCGAGCATACCAATGCTCGGGGCACCATTTTTGGCGGTCAGGTGGCCGCCTGGATCGATATCAGCGCCGCCATCGCCGCGCAGCGCTTCTGCCGCCGTAGCGTCGTGACCGCGTCGATCGACGAGCTGCACTTCCTCCATCCCATCCACCGGGGTCATATCGCCATTTTCCATGCGGTGGTGAACTGCGCATGGCACCACTCGATGGAGGTGGGTGTCCGGGTGGAGGGGGAAGATCCCTTGACGGGTCAACGGACGCATACCGCTTCGGCCTACCTCACTTTTGTTGCCCTGGATGCCGACGGGAGGCCCGTGGGTGTACCCGAGCTGGATCCACAGACGCCGGACGAGCAGCGCCGCCAGCGGGAAGGGGAGCGCCGCCGGGCACGTAGGCTGGAATACAAAAAGCTGCGGATGGCAGAAGAGCCGTGATCCTGGCCAGTGCCTCTCCCCGTCGTCAGGCACTTCTGCGCGGTGCCGGGGTCGATTTCTGTATCCAGCCCGCCCACATCAACGAGGATCATTTTCCGGGCGAGGCGCCGCTCGCCTATGTGCAGCGGATGGCCCTGGAGAAGGCCGAGCGGGTTGCGACGCCCGGCGGCCCACCGGTGCTCGCGGCGGACACCATTGTCCATCGGGAGGGAGAGATATTTGGAAAGCCTGTCTCTGCCGAAGAAGCCAGGGCTACCTTGACAGAATTGTCGGGCCGTGCGCACGAGGTGGCCACTGCGGTCTGCCTGCTGCTCCCCGGTGGTCCGCGCCGGATCCTCGTCCGGTCGCAGGTCTACTTCCGGGTGCTGAGTCTGGCCGACATCGACCGCTATATCGCCACCGGCGAGCCCTTTGACAAAGCGGGCGGCTACGGCATCCAAGGCGAGGGCATGGGCCTGATTGAGCGGGTGGAGGGCAGCTACAGCAACGTGGTCGGCCTCCCCCTCTCCCCCTGCCTCGCCCTTTTGCGGGAGGCGGGCCTGCGCGGCGGCGGTTAGGAAGGGGAATGAGCATCGCCGCGCGTCTGGAAGCTGTGCGTGTACGTCTGCGAGAGGCTGCGGCCGAAGCGGGGCGTGACCCCTCCACAATTACGCTCCTCGCGGTCTCCAAAACCCGCCCGGTAGAGGAGATCCAAGAGGCACTTTCTGCCGGGCAGCGTGACTTCGGCGAAAACTACGCCCAGGAGCTGCGCGACAAAGCCGATGCCTGTGGTCCGCTTCCCACCTGGCATTTTATCGGATCGCTGCAACGCAACAAAGTCAAATATGTGGTGGGTCGAGCGTCTCTGATTCACGACGTGGACAACATGGCCCTGGCGGAAGAGATCTCCAAGCGCAGTTTTCCCCGCCAGACCGGTGTGCTGATTGGGGTGAATATCGGCCGGGAACCTCAAAAGAGTGGCTGGATGCCCGAGCAGGTGCTGGAGGTGGCCCCCTTGGTGGCGGCGCTGCCCGGTCTGCGGCTGGAGGGCCTGATGTGTATTCCGCCCGCCACAGAAAACCCGAAGGATGCAGCGCCCTATTTTGAAGAGCTGGCTGCACTGGCCGCCGCTGGCCGCGCACAGGGGCTGCCCCTCCACAAACTCTCCATGGGGATGAGCCACGATTTTGAGGTGGCCATCGCCTACGGGGCTACGATTGTGCGCGTAGGAACAGCCATTTTTGGGACTCGGAGCTACCCGCCCAAGGCATAGGCCCCGCTAGCGGCCCACGTCGATCACCACGTCCGAAGGGCGACCTTCGTCGATACGTACGGTGGCGTTGTAGGTGCCGCTACGGGAAACCGCCTTCAACGTATGTTTTCCGGGGGTCAGCTCAATCGGCGGCAGGCTGGAGGGACCGGTCCGCGGCCCGGCGTCCGCCCCCTGCCCCTCGACCACACCCACAAACTCCCCATCCACATACACTTTACTGGTGTTTCGCGCCCAGAGCTGGAGCACCCCAGTGCGCGCCGTCGGATTGCGTGTTGCCGGCTTCTTTTCTGGGGCTACCGCCGCCGGGTCATCGGTACCAATGTCCCATGGAGCGACGGCGGCCTCGATCGGCACCTCAGGCGTGGGGGGCTCGATCCCCAGAAGCTGAGGCTGGAAGTAGAAAATTCCCGCACCGATACCCAGACCAATCACGGCGACCAAGAAGACGGTGGACGGAGAGAGCCCTCCACTGGCTGGCACCGCCTCCACCGGCTGGGCTTGCGGGGTCTGCGGCGTTGGTGGCTGGACCTGCAGGTCCCCGCTCAAGCCCTCGATCTGCAGTACCGGTGCCGTCTGGACCGGCCCCTTCATCTCCGGGATGGTCTCCGCATTCACCCTACCGAATTCTCGGGAGGCGCGCACCACACTCTGGGTGTGGTTGCCCTCCCGCCAGGGCACCGGCGGGGGCGGCGGCATCTCTTCGGTCGGCTCCGGGGGGCGCACATGGTCGCGGATCCGGTCGGCGCGGTAGTCGTCCACCGCGTTCATCTCCTTCCGCAGGCTACGCACCGGAGGGGTGGGCACCCGGGAATTCGGGCTGCGAAAGCGGGGATCGGTAGAGTAGCCACTGCGTTCGATGGCGGCCGGCATTTCCACCATGGAGTCCACAAGGTCCTCCTTCTTGTGGATCTGCATGCGGCTGGCCACCGGCGCATCGTCTACCCGCGGACCGGTCACCACCTGCAGACGCATGCCGGAGTTGTTCTTTGCTCCCTTTTTTCCGCTTGGACCCAGGGCATGTTCCAGCTCGGAAACGGCGTCGGAGTACATACCACCGACCACCAAAGGATCCCCGCCGCGGGCGGGCATGCCCAAGAAGACCTGGGCGCCATCGTTACTTTCTCCCTCTTCCGGCGAGGGGATGCCTGGATCGGTATCTGCGTCCAGACCACTCCCGATACGCGGCAGCGCGATCATGGGCTTGTCGTCCACCACCGGTGTGACGGGGCGGGCCACGCTGCGGGCCGGGCGCTTGGCTTCGCTCATCGGCCACTCTTAGCGTGGCTTTGGAAAGAATGCACCCCCGTCACAGGCACTCCGACCAGAGACCTTGGCCCCCGGCGGCGGCATTACTCTGGGCAGACTCCATGGCCGCGTTCCAGCGTATATCGCCAAATTCCTCGTAGAAATAGGCTTGTCCCTGAAGGATGATGGACAGGTTGACCAGCTCATCCTCCCCATCGTTGGCCTCCGGCAGCCATACGTAGGCCAGGGTCCTTTGGTATTTGTCCTCACATTCTCTGTCGAATTCCAGGCGTACCGTCTCCCCAAGGAGCTTGTCGGTGGTCCAGGCGGCCGCCTCGTCGCCCCAGCACTCGGCGACCTCGCTGTCGTTGTGGGCGATCTCATCGGCATCCACACCGAGCAGGCGGACATTTTCGCCAGTTTCACAGTTTCCCAGCACGACGGTATCGCCGTCCAGCACACAGGCG
>CAITDR010000687.1 GCA_903891165.1 uncultured Pseudomonadota bacterium | reverse complement strand
CTTGATCCGGTTGCCCTCGGCGTCACGCAGGTAGTCGATACGGAAGCCACCCGAATTGTCGGTGATGATCTCCACATTCCCAGGGGAAAGGGCAACATTCACCCGTTCCACCGGCTTGCCATTCCGATCGATCACCTGCCCGACAATTGCCTGGCCCTTTGCGACGGCAGTCAGAGGTAGGCAAAGCAGAAAAAGGAGGGTCCACCTCATTGCAGCTTCTCCCGGAGGCTTTGGAGGCGCGCGATTTCGTTACGCGCCCGTGTCTGCAGATCGCTGCGGGACTTGGTGGCGACGTGCGCCTCGTAGCGCTCCCAGGTGCGGATCGCGTTGTCCAGGTAGTCCAATTGCTCCGGCGCCCGGTAGAAGCGGCCCTGCCAAGCCGCCGCCTGCACTTCGTAGATCTCGGCTTTCTTCGCAAAGACCAGCTCGGAAGGCAGGCGTGCCCAGTAGCGCTCCGCCGTCTGGGCGCGGGCAAGGGCACGGTCATAGTCGCCGTGGTTCACGTACCAGCGTGCAAGGTCGGACAAAAACACAGGATTGTACTGGTTTTCGGGAAGAGCCATCAGCTCGTCCAGGTAGCGACGGGTCGCTTGATCGTCGCCCTTGGTCTGTGCGTTCATCAGAAGAATAGCGCGGGAGCGTGAAAAGCTGCTTTCTTCTTCGGCAACCTCTTCCAGGGTGGTGACGTCCCCAACGCCCAGCTTTCCGCTGCGGGCCGACTCGACATAGCGGTCGAAGGTCCCCGCACTCGGGACGGTGCTGAGCGCAGCCGGGGAGGGTGCCGGAGCGGCGACCGGTGTAGGTGCAACCGGACGAATCGTCGCATTGCTGACACCTATGGCGGCGGGTGCTGGGGCGGGGCTGCGTACGGGAGTGCCTACCGACGACTGTGTGGGAGGGGCGGGTGCGGGCCGCGGGGCGGCGGCCACGCGGGGATCAGCCACCGGGGCCGAAACGGCTGCTGGGGCCGCAGCGGGCGCCGGAGCCGCGATGGGTGCTGCAGCCAGGGGGGCTTCGACGGGTGCAGGGACCGCGGCGGGTGCTGGAACTGCGGTGGGTACGACGACCGGCTCAGCCTCGGTCACCGGTGTGGAGACGGGAGCCGGTGCGGCAACCTCGGGCGCCAGTCCGGCCGTGGGCTTTTCAGAGGGGGAAAGACCGCCCCATTGGGTCAGAATCAGGCCACCCGCGCAGACCACCGCCAGGGCCACCCCACCCGCGATCAGGCCAAAAAGCAGGCTGTTGGCGCTGGTGGGCTCGGGCTCAGGGGCCTCGGGAGGAGCAGGAGGAGGAGGGGCAGCGCGGGGCGCGGGTACCGCCTTCCGGGGCGGTTCCACCAGGGGAAGTGTCGCTCTGGAGGGCGGCGGCGCCACGGGTGCGACCACCGGCGTCGGGGCCGGCTGCGCCACCGGGGTGGAGGTCGATACAAGAGGCGCCGGTGTGGTGGCGGGTGCCGGGGGAGGCGCTTCAACCGGAGGAGGCAGGGGAGCCGGTTTTGGGGCCGCTGCGGCGGGAGGAGGCAGGGGAGTGGGCTTTGCGGCCACTACTTCGGGCGTCGGGGATGCTTTGGCCTTGGGGGAGGGGGCGCGTGGCGGAGGAAGCTGAGTGAAGCTGGTCGCCGTGGGATCAACCACATCCGAAAATGCGCTTCTTGCCTCCTCTTCTTCCTCTACGGTTCGCTTCTTGCGCGGCAGTTTCCAGGCAGTTGGCGGCTCCGGAGGTGGCATCGGTGGCACGGCAGAGCCGCCAGAAGCCTCCGGCATCCAGTCGTCGAGCTCGTCGTCGGCGTCAAAAACCGGCGGACGGGTGGGAGGCAGCGCATTTTCCGGTACCGTTTCCCCCATCTCCGCGGCTTCGTCAAAGGCTCTCCCGGCGGCGTCCACCGTCGGCTCCTGGGTGGGCTCCAGCCCGGGGATTTCGGGAGGGGGCGTCAGGGTTATCGAAGGTATCGGGTCCTGAAAACCACGGATGTCCGTCGTCTCGGTGTGCTCCGGCGTCAGGAACGGCGCAGAGAGGAGGGGGGGAGGAGGAGGTGATAGATCGACTGCAGGCGGATGTGTATGATCCTCCTGGTTTTCCAACAAGGGAGCCAGGAAAGAGCGGGTATCCTCTGCGATAGAGGAGAAGCTGTAGCCCGCCATCAGACCGCGCAGATCCTCACGGAGCACAAATGCGCGACGGTAGCGATGGTGAGGATTCAGGGATAGGGCGCGGAACAGGATTTTATCCAGCCCGGGCATCAGCTCTTTCACCCGCAAAAGCTGGGTGGTCACCTCGGAGCGGCGGATTCGATGGATAGTCTGGAGGTTGGAGTCCGCCCGGAAGAGGCTCTCCAAGGTGATCATCTCGTAGAGCACCGCCGCAAGGGCAAAGATGTCCGACGCCGGAGTCAGCTTCTGATCGGGGTGCGTCTGCTCCGGGGACAGGTAGTCCATCCGTGTCGGAACCGGGCCGGCCACGCCCCCGTGGGGCAGGGCGGTAGGGGAGCGCACCAGACCATAGGAGCCCACCACCACCTTTCCCTCGCGGGTCAGAAAGATTGCTCCTGGCTTAAGTCCCAGATGCAGCACATGCTCAGAGGAGGATCCCTTCCCGGTGCGGCCGTGCAGCGCCTCCAGGCCATTGCAGATCTGTGTTGCGATGTTCAGGAAGATATTATGTGGGATATGCCTGTGGGTTTGGCGGCACCACTGGAGCACCCGATCCAGGGGAACCCCCTCGATGTACTCCTCCACCACAAAACGATCCTCTCCATCGACCACATGGTCGAAGACGTGGACCAAAAAAGGATGGCGTACCCCTAAAAGATCCCGGATCCGCGCCTCGATAGCGGCAAGGCGCGTCGGATCACGTTGAATGTAGGGGAGGATATAGCGTACCACCACCGGGCGCTCGCCGCCGGCATCCTGGGTCCCCAAAAAGGTCTCTGACACCCCCCCGGTGCCCAGCTTCCGGGTGAGGGTGAAGGAGCCAAGGCGCTTGGGCAGCAGAATCATAGGCAGGAACCTACCGGACAGGTCCGCGCTCGTCAAGCGTTGCCATGTCTGGGAGAGGTGAGTCTTCTGCGCGCCCCCGCCGTATCTTTTCGGTTAGCGGGAGGCATGTTCTTGATCTTTCTCGCCTGCAGCCTCCGGTCGGTGGTCACCGGCGTCGTACACCCGATGGAAAATCAGCTTCAACTTGAGACGATGGCCGGCAAGCAGTGGAAGCTGTCGGTGGGAGAGGAGGCCTTCGGGGCGCTTCAGGACTGCACCGTGCAGGTGGCCGGTCCGACGCTGGGGCGGCAGCTATGGGTGCGCGATTGGCGTGTGGTGGACTCGGCTTTTGGTCCGGGAATTTTTGTCGGTGTTATTAAAGAGTGGGGGGCGGGCCTCGCCATCGAAGATCGGAACACCAACTCCACCCTGGCCATCGTTCCCGAAGGTGCCAGGGTATTACTGCCCTATCTGGGAGAGGTAGTGCTGCTTGCGGGCCCGATTGTGGGCAACCGCGAGGTGCAGGTGGTGGCCTTTCGGGTCTTGACGGGTCCAGAGGCCATCAGGGCGCAGGTTCCCGCACCGGACGGGGTTCCCCCTCGGGAAACTCCAGAAGATCCATAAGCAGGATCTGGTGTCCCTGAACCGCGCGCACCGCAGCAATGGCCACCGCGGTGCAGGCCCGGCACAGCAGGTTCTGAACATGCCCCGGCGAGGCCATCAGCTGCTCCCAGGCCTCTGCCGCCGTGTCGCCAGTGGCCAGATCTTCGTGCAGACGTGGCCGTGGATAAAAAGCGGCGGTCGAACGTTCTCCCATCGAAGGACAGCCCGCGGCAGAGTGGGCGATCACCCCCACATCCAGCAGGCAGCCCGCCTGCTCCCGCAACAGCGGCTCCAACAAAGGCCAGCGCCGTAGCGGCGGTAGGCCATAGCGCCCCCTCAGGCGATCCAGCGCCGCAAACATCCACTCCTCCGCCTCTTCTGTGGATCCCCGCGCCGCCGGTCCAGGCAGTGGCACCGGAGGAGGCACCGGCACCCCCACAAAAACGGACCAGAGCAGCTCCACCCGCTCGCCATCCACCAGCTCCAGGCGGTACTCCCCCGGCCTGCCAAAGGCGGGCAACATCTCCAGGTTCCCCGCCTCGATCCGACGCTCCGTGACCGGTCCGGGGTCCAGAAAATCGGCCTCCTCTTGCCGCGGGCCTGCCACCAGGAGTCGAAGGCTGCCACGCCCCCCGACCTGCATCCAAAGGCGGCTTTCCGGCTCCAGAAGCAGCGGCATTTCGCTCAGGGACCTGCGGCTCTGCGTCCAGGCTACCACCCGGATGCTCCCACCCCCGTCGAAGTCCCGCTGGGCCGTGGCCACCCCGGTGGTGTCGGCAGGCACCCGGCTCCACAAGGGTGCCGAGTCGCGATCCAAAAAAATAGAGCTGTTTGCAGCTACTCCCGCGCGTGCCAACGCCAATCGCACCGCACGTGGTGTCAGTCTTGCTTCCGGACGGGTCGCCGCCGCCACCAGCTCCTCCACGGCGGCCTGCAGGCGCAGCTCCGGATTCAGGGCGGAGGATGGCTCAAAAGCAACCGTGGGGACAGGATTTTCGGCAAGCGGCGTGGGCGGAACACAGGCCAGGAGCCCGATCATCCGGCCGCCACCCAGCTCAACACCAGGCGATCCCCACGAAGGCCCGCAGCCAGGCCCACCGCCGCCCAGTCACCCTGGTAGAAGCTACGGAACTCCGTGGACCACCAAAGCTGATCCAGGCAGTCCGCCACCGTGGTGGCCGTACAATCCGCACTGCCCACCGGCACGTCCATATAGCCCGCCGAGCGCAACATTCCCTGGGCAGCAGCGGGTTTTTCGCCCGCCAACAAGGAGCGAAGGCGTACCCGTGCTACGGCATCCAGGCCGGGGTCACGCTCCGGAAGGGAGAGCTGGTACCAGGTCCGCACCGAAGAAAAGAGCGTCCAGGCTGCCTCTTCGGGCTCCCCGGTCGCCTGCTTCTGGACCGGCGGCAGCAGGGGTGTTGGTTCTCCAACAAAAATCGGTAGACGGGTGATTTGTTTTCCGGCCTCGGTATGGGCTTCCAAAAGCCACTCGCCAGGCTGGTTCGGCACCCATGCCCCCTCCGGAAGATCCCAGCGGTTTCCTTCAGGATCTACGAGCAAAAAGTCCGCGCCCACCAACTCCACCCGCTGCCCCACCGAGGGCTCGCGGGGAATCGGCCCCAGCTCGGCGAGGCGGCGGCTCCACACCAGTACCCAGAGATCTCCCTCGCCAGACCGGCCGCGCACCAACCCCAGATCCATACCGGCCGAAGCCTGGCCTTTGGCCTCTTCGATCAGGCGATCCGGCAGATCATCGTAGTCGGTGCGCTCCGTACGCATCCCCAGCACCGGGTAGGGCCAGGCCGCCAGAACGCCCCGCCAACGGATCTGGAAGGCCCCCGGGTCGTCCCCCTGGAGCAGGTCCAGGGCCAGCCCGGCGGCCACCCCCGACAGCACCTCATCCCAGGGCAGCTCTCGCAGAGCGCGGCGCACCACCGGGTCAGCCGGCTCCTGTGCCGCACGGGTGTAGATCTGGCCCAGGGGGGCGGGCATCCGGGGCACCACCTCCGGCGCATAGGGATCCCGATGGACCGGGGTACATGCGGAAAGTTGGAGGAGGAGGCCGCAGCAGGATAAGAGCCCTCCCCTCATCAGGAGCTGGAACATGGCAGACATCGACGTGGTAGGAGCTGAGGTCAAGGAAGGGCGTCTAAACTCCCTCAGCGTACGGTTCAAGGGAAACCTCGCGCGGAAGATCGATCGTGACACCGCGCTGGACTGGCTGGCCCAGGGGCACTCGTTGATCCCCGTCTCCGGTCACGGTCACCACGTCTCGCGGGGACGGGCCCTGGAGCGTATCGAGGTGGACGGGCAGCCGTGGATCCGCTGCGACTTCCTGCTGGAAGCGGGAGATCATGTCCCTTTTCCCAAGGGCCACTGAGGCTCGCAGCCCCAATCGCGTCCCGACGCCGCACCGAAAGGGGTCGGGAGCCTGAGCTTCGTGCCAAGCCGCTGTCGTAGAGGCTGAAAAAAGAAAAAGGATCCTGTCGGATCCTTTCCTTCTGCCAGCCGAGCTTTCGCTCAGTCCGCCAGAAGGTTGTTCTCGCGAAGGAACTGGCCCAGGGTCTTGAAGCGCAGTGTGCGCAGAGCCCGGGTGCTCAGACGGAGATGAACAAAGCGGCCTTCTTCCTCCCACCAGATCCGACGATACTGGAGGTTGGGGAGCTGACGCTTCTTGGTCTTGATGTTGGAGTGGGACACCTTGTGCGCCACGTTGGGACGCTTTCCGGTCAGATCGCACACGCGAGCCATGGGGAACCTCGGATGAAATGGGCGGACGCTGCTATCCCGCCCCCACGACAACGGCAAGGGATCTTCTCATCTGCGATGGATTTGCTTCCAGGTGGCCCGGGGGCGCTGCCACCCCTGCCAGCGGGTTAGCTGCCGGGGGACGAGGAGGAAGGATGGCGGAGATCCGCTACGATCGTATCCCAGTGCACGACGCGGGCGGCATGATCATCCACCTACCGGTGGTGGATATCGGTCCTTCTCCGCCGGTGATGGCCATCGTGGCCGGCATCCATGGGGACGAACCTTCGCCGCTCTGCCTGATCGATCGATTTGTGTTGGCGGTGCGCGATCTTCCGCTGACTGGCGGGATTCGTATCCTTGCGGCTGCCAACCCGCCTGCGCTTTTACAGCGTGCCCGGTGGTCCAACTGGGACGACGAGGACATGAACCGGGTGGGGGACGGCTCCGGCGGTCCCGCACTCACTCGTCGTCTTGCCGAAGCGGTATGCGAGGCGGTGACCGGTTGTAAAGTCTGTGTAAACCTTCACAACTTTATCATGCGTACCCCGCTGCTGGCCATTCAGCCCCCCGGACTTTCCCCCGAGCGGCAAGCCCGGCACCGGGCCTACATCCATGCCCTGGATCCGCATGTGGTCTGGGTTTTTGGCAGCGGTCCCACCGATCAGCACGCCTTTTCCACCTCGCTGGATGCGGCCATGGAGGCGCGCGGGGTGGATAGTTTTGCCGTAGAAATGGCTGATCTTCCCGAGCTGGACGAGCCCCTTCTGGCGCGGGGGATCGCCGGGCTGTTGCGGCTGGCCGCGCAGCTGGGCATCGCGCCCGACGCGGAGCGGTCTCCCAAACGCAACGCGGTCTACGTTCGACGGCAGCTCATGCGTTCGCCCGGAGCGGGCATTTTTGAAGCCATCGCTCCGTTGGGGGGCACGGTGGAGGAGGGGGAGATCGTCGGCGAGCTGGTGCCGATGGAGCGCCCCGGTGACCGGGTATTGATCCGGGCCACGGCCTCGGGTTGGCTGATCCAGCGCTTGGGACGACGATTTGTACGACCAGGCGACATGATCGCCTCGATCGGAATTCCGTTGGAAGCGACCCCTTAGATCGAGAAATCCACGATGTGCGGATTCTGATCTTCCTGCCGAGGCTGCTGCCGAGGTCGCGCCTCGGGCATCGGCGGAAGAGGTACTTCAATACGCAGGGGAATACGTTCCAGGCCTTCCTGACGCTTTTCCCGGCGGATCCTGTCGATGATGAAGCCGTCCAGCATCTTGCCTCCCGGTGTACATCCCTCTGATCGTGAATATAGCCTCAAGTGCGTATTCGACAACGGGCACCTCAGAATCAAGAAGATTCTTCCGTCGGGGTGGGAGAACGTGGCGGAGCCTGATTCGGCAGGCCCCGTCGCAACTTGAGGATTCGGTCCCGCAGAAGCCGATAGAGGAGCTGATCCTCCTCCTCCAGCACGGCGAGGTGGCCGGCTTCGGTGCCCGCATCGCTGCGCACCGTGGGCCCGGTCAGTGCCGCCGCCCCGCCTTCCGCCGCCCGCCGGAGGCTTTCGATTGCCAGAGGGAGGAGCAACTGTCGGGCTTCCTTCTCGGGAATATCGAGTTCGGTGAGCAGCGAAGCGGCGCTCAGAAAAAGGCTGCTGCAGTGGCTGGAGCTGATGGTGGCCGCGGCATGATAGCGGCGTCGATCGCCGGAGATCGGCAGGATCTTCATGCCCAGCTTCTCACCGATCTGCTGCGCCAGAAGGCGGGAAGTGCCCGAGCCGGAGAGGGTAGCGGGTACCCCCTTCAGGTCGGTACAACCGGCGTCGCCGCCGGGAAAAGTCATCAGGGGATGTAGCACCGCTCCCTCCTCCCCAAAAAGCTCCGGTCCAAGGCTACCCGCCGAGTGGATTCGCCCACCCGACGGAGGAAGTTGACGGGCAAGCTCGGAAATCGCGCCATCAGGCACACAAAGCCAGTACAGCTCTGCCTCCGGAATCGGCTCTCCCCGATGCCAGCCCCGCGCCGGAAGCCCGGCGGCGGCCAGCGCTACCAAAAGGCTCCGCCCCAGGCGGCCACAGCCCATCACCAGCACCATTGCAACCCTCCGCCGCCGCTTTCTGTTCCCGCAAAGCAATAGGCACGCGCAGGGGGATGGCAAGGGCGAGCCCAAGGACGAGCCCAAGGACGAGCCCAAGGGCTTGCCCCCGGCCGGCTTTGGCCCTACACTTCAGAGATGGAATCCGAGCGGGTGCTGGTAGGGTGTCTGGGAGAGGCGGCGGCGCGGTTGTTGACCACCCTGCGGGGGGCGGGCGCGGAAACCGTGGGCCTCTTCATCGCGACCGAGGCCGATGCACCTTTTGTAGATGATGCAGATTTTCCAGTGCTTTTACCGGTGCGAGAGGGCCAGCGCCCCTTCGAGAACCCGGCGGAGCCCCTCTCCTGCGCCATGGATGCTGGGGTAGACAGCTACCACCCCGGTGTACAAAAGCCCGCTTTGGAGCTGGCGCATGTGCTCTCCAGCTCCGGGGTGGTGTGGATCGGTCCCCGTCGGGACCTGCTCACCTTGTCGGAGGACGATATTGAGCGTACCGCGCGGGAGATCGGCCTCTCCGTGCTGCCTCAATCTGCCGATCTGAGTGGGGAGGCCCTGCGGGCTGCTGCCCAGCGCCTTGGACCACCGCTGATCCTCCGTGAAAAAAACCAGCCTCCACGTTCATTTTATCGGCCAGAAGAACTTTCTGAGCTCGCGACAACCGGGCGAGTGGAGCGGCT
>CAITDR010000686.1 GCA_903891165.1 uncultured Pseudomonadota bacterium | reverse complement strand
CGTTTTCCGCGCCGACAAGCAGGGTTGGTATGGCGACCCTACCCCGTGCTTACTTCACTGCGGCCGAAACGGCTTCATAGTCGGGCTCCACGCCGGGGTTCGGCGCGATCCACTCGTAGGTGACCTGCCCCTCTTCATTCACGACGAAGACCGAGCGCTTCGCCGCGGTATAGCCGGGCATTCCCGCAAAGTCATTGTGCGCCACGCCGTAGGCTTCCACGGCCGCCCGGTTGTAGTCGGAGAGCAACGCAAAATTGAGCGCGTTCTTCTCGGCAAAAGCTGCGTTCGCGAAGGGCGCGTCCACGCTGATGCCCAGAACCGTGGCGTTGGCATTGTTGAGGTCGGCCAGTGCATCGCGAAAGGCACAGACCTCTTTCTGGCAAACGCCGGTGAAAGCGGCTGGGTAGAAGGCCAGGATCACCTTCTTTCCGCGCAAAGAGGAGAGAGACACCACCTCGCGCTTGTGGTTGGGAAGGGCGAAGTCGGGAGCAGTCGTTCCAAGCAGGCTCATTTGATCTCCAGAAGCCCGCCGAAGCTAAACACACCCCCTCCCCTCGCCCGACCTCTGCGATGTTCAGGTAGCCTGGCTCACCTTTCAGGGACAGTCGTAGTTGGCCGCCCCCGGTGTTCCGTACTCGACCCCGCTGCCCCCGTTGTCGTACCAGAGGTAGGCAGCATCGTCCAGGGTGGAGCACCAGGAGGCAACATCGTCGTTGGATGTCGCGTCAAAGGCAGCGGGATCCAGCGACATTGACTGGGTAGCGTCGCGAGGCCAGTTGCTGTTGGTGGTCCAGTCGTAGGCCACATGGTCCATCAGCGTGCCAGTGGTGCTGTCGCCGCCGTACCAGACCTGGAGGTCGTCGGTGTCCCGCTGAGGATTCCAGGTATTGTCGTGGTAGTACTCCGAATAGCTGGAGGGCTGCGACGCATCTCCCCAGATATAGTCACACTCCAGAAGAGAGTTGGCGTCCAGGCTCAGGGTGTAGGTGTCCGTCTTGCAGAGGACCACATAGGTTCCCGGATCGATGATCACCCCATCGGCAGGATCCAGGTGGAAAGCATCGGTGCCCACGGTGCTGGTACGCACAAAATACCAGCCGGAGAGATCGATGCTGCGGTTGCCGCCGTTGTAGAGCTCAAACCACACCCCATTGGCGACGGAGGAGGTGCCTCCAAAACGGGGCTGCCGGTGCAGCTCGGTGATGAAGACATCGCCGACCGCGATAAAGTCCTCGTCCACCGACTCGTCGCAGTCCTCGTCCAGACCGTTGTCCAGCTCTGGTTGTCCGGGGTTGCGGGTGGCGTCGTTATCGTCACAATCTCCGCCCGGTTCCGCGTAGCCCGAAGGTGGATCACAGGCGACGGCAGTGATGCTGTCGATGCCCCAGCCGTCACCGTCCATATCCAGGTAAAAGACCCCATAGGAGGTGGGATCGACCGAGCTGTCCGCACTGTCGGCGGCACCATCACAGTCTTCATCACGGTCGGCGGCATCGCAGACTTCCACCGATCCCGGAGAGACGGCGTTGTTGCTGTCGTCACAGTCGGTGCCCGTCGTCAGGTAGCCCGCAGGAGCTTCGCAGAAACGCTCGGTTGCCGTCGCATCTCCGTAGCCATCCCGGTCGGCGTCGGGATAGTAGACAAGCCCATCGGTGGCGTTGTTGTCGGGATCCCCGTCACAGTCACGGTCGGTGGCGGCGCAGTCTTCCTCCGCGCCGGGGTGGATGCTGCTGTCGGCATCGTTGCAGTCGCTGTTGTCAATGACGTAGCCGGCCGGGCCAGGGCAGACTTCGGTGGCCGTGGTGGGATCCCCAAAACCGTCCCCGTCCACATCCGCATACCAGGTGGCGGCGGGAGCCCCCTCGTCGATGCTGCCATCGCAATTCTGGTCCAGACCATCGCAGACCTCGGTGGCACCAGGAAAGATGGTGGCATCGGCGTCGTTACAGTCGGTGGCATCGGAGACCGCGCCGGAGGGCTGGGTGCAGGCGGCGGTGGAGGTCGCCATGTCCCCAAAACCATCGAGGTCAGCGTCAGTATACCAAAGCGGAGCTATCTCATCGATGGTACCATCACAGTTGCTGTCGCGACCATCGCAGTCGTCCGTCGCGTCAGGATTTACCGACGCGTCGTTGTCGTCGCAGT
>CAITDR010000685.1 GCA_903891165.1 uncultured Pseudomonadota bacterium | reverse complement strand
GGGCAACACCAGCGGCAGGGCGGTGAGTGCCTCTACCAGAAAACGACCGCGAAAGGTGGAAAAGGTGAGCCAGTAGGCCAGGGGCAACCCCAGGATCACCAGGATGGCCGCGGTGGCGCCTGCGAGGCGCAGCGACAGGCCGATGGCCGTCCAGTCCATCAGCGCGATCCTGGCAGGGAGAAGCCGTATTTTTGCAGGACCGCCGCCCCCTCCCCCCCCAAATAGCCGAGCAAGGCCTGCGCGGCGACCGGATCCTGCGCCGCCTTCATCACGCAGCCTCCCTGCTCCAACCTGGGATAGCTGCCTGCAGGCAGCTCCCAGTAGCTGCCGCTGGCTGCCATGACCGGTGCGATGGCCAGGGACAGGGCGATCAATCCCGCGTCGGCAGCGCCGGTCTGCACAAAGGTAGCGGTCTGGGCAATGTTGTCGCCGAAAACCAACTTGGTATTTATTGTGTCATAGATGCCTGCGGACTTCAATGCGGCTTCGGCCACCTTCCCATAGGGAGCGTGGGCGGGGTTGGCGATGGCGATGTGGTGTACGGCCGGGTCGCGCAGCAGCTCCAGGCCTCGGGCCGGGTCCAGCGCGGTCCTCTTGGGCACCCACAGCACCAGTCGTCCCTCCGCATAGGCTACGACAGATCCAGTCAGCCCTTTGGCTTCCAAGTCGCGGGGATAGGCGATGTCGGCCGACAGAAAGAGGTCGTAGGGCGCCCCTTGCTGGAGCTGGGTTGAAAAATTGCCGGAAGATCCGTAGGATACGGTGATGGTGAGCTCGGGGTGTGCCACGCGGAAGTTCACCAACAGCTCGTCCAGCGCGAATTTCAGGTCGGAAGCCGCCGCAACCGCTACCGTGTTGGGCGCCGCCCATGCCGTCGGGATTGTTCCGACGTTTGTGAGCAGCGCGACCACTCCAAAAAAGAAGCGCCGACGCGTCATTCTGCCGCCTTCTGCTGCCCGGCACAGCTGGCGCAGCGGCCGAAGACCAGAAAGTGGCGTCCGTGCACTTCGGCGCCTTCGGGCACCGCCACCCTGGGCATCGGCTCGGACAGCAGGCAGCTCATCCTGCCGCAGCTATTGCATAGAAAATGGGCGTGGTTCCCAGGACATCCGGGTTGGCTACGCGGTTGTGTGCTGTAGCGCCACACCCCGTCGATGCCGTGAATCCGGTGCACAAGCCCGGCTTCGACCAGGGTGTTCAGGGTCCGATAGAGCGTGATGTCGTCCAGATCAGCAAGATCGGGGATTGCCAATAGCTCTGCGTGCGAACAGGGGCGGGCGAGCAGCTCCATCCGCGCCAGGACGGCGAGGCGGGTGGGCGTACGGCGGAGCCCGGCGCCACGCAGCAGCTCGGGGACGGAAGAGGTCATTCCGCCTCTATAGCTGAAGGTCACTTGCATGTGAAGGAAAAATTGAATCTCCATGATAGGCTGCCGCCTCCCCAGGATCCTCCTTGCCCTCCCTCGGCGAAACCTGCGCCATGCTTGCTCCTCTTACCTGGGCCTGTGCGGTGGTCCTGTTTCGGAAAGCCGGCGATCTGGCACCCGAAACCATGAACTTCTTCAAGAACGGCGTGGCGGTCGTGCTGTTGGGCATCACGATGCTGGTCATGGGGGTGTCGCTGCCCACCGATCGCAGCGTGGGCGACTGGGCCATGGTGGCGGCCAGTGGGCTCTTGGGTCTTGCCTTTGCAGATACCCTGCTTTTTGCTGCCCTTTCCCGGATCGGGGCTGGACGCCTTGCGGTGGTGGATACGGTCTATGCGCCCACGGTGGTGCTGATCTCCTTTCTCTTTTTGGGAGAGCGCTTTGGCGGCTGGTTTTTTGTGGGTGCCCTCGGGGTGCTGGGGGTGTGGCCCTGGCCTCCATCGAAAAAGGGGCTTTGGGAGGACTGAACCCGGAGCTGCGGCGCGGCCTGTTTTTGGCCTGGGTGGCGATCAGCTCCACCGCCACGGGTGTGGTACTGGTAAAGCCGGTGTTGGAACAGGGGAACCTGATCGAAGTCACCTGGAGTCGTCTGGTGTTTGGGGTGGCGGGACAGGTCCTGTGGATGGCTTATCGGGGGCAGCTCTCCGGCACGCTCCGCAGTGTACTTTTGCCTTCGGTGTGGCGGCGGATGTTGCCGGCAACTGTTTTGGGAACCTGGTTTTCTCTCCTGCTCTGGCTGGGCGGATTTAAGTGGGCGCCCGCATCCGTGGCGGCCGTGCTCAACCAGCTCGGCACCGTCTACCTCCTGGTGCTGGCGCGCCTTTTTTTGAAGGAGGAGCTGCGTCTTCGGCAGGCTGCCGGTGCGGTCCTGGCGGCAGCGGGTGCACTTTTTATTGTGTTGACGAAGTAAGTAAAGACCAACGATGGACAAGGTACTCTTGACGAGTCAAGACTTCGAATCGAGAGAGTAGACCAAGCGAAAGCCTACGTTAGAAGCTCGGGACCAGGGCTCCATACCCAGTCGGAAGCCGGACCGTACCGCATAGATGTCGTGCAGTCGGGAGCCCCCCTTCCCCACAATCCGCCAGGTGGCGGTACGCCGATTCCAGGCCTCTTCGGACTCGTCGGTGCCGTCCACCACCTTCACCCGGCCGCCGTCGGCCGTGGCCCCGGTCAGGCTCATCCGACTCGCCGTCCACTCCACCACATTCCCCGCCAGATCCCGGACCCCGTACAGGCTGCGGTCGCTGGGGCGGCTGCCCACGGGCTCCATTTTCCCGGCGGCAGGCCAGGCGCGGCGGTTGTTACACCAGGTGGCATCGGCGAAATCTCCCCAGGGATAGATGCGCCGATCCACACCACGTGCCGCTTTCTCCCACTCCAACTCTACTGGCAAACGCCATGGCTTCCCGCTGCGGGCGGCCTCCCAGCGCGCGTAGGTCCAGGCGGCGACATGGTCCACCATGATGACGGGCCAGTCGGGATGCCAGGTTTGCCCGTCTGCATCCGTCTGGAGGAAGAAGCTGCCATCCCCTGCCCTCCCGTAGAAAATCTCACCCCAGGTGTCGGCGGTCACCCCCCGGTTCCGGGGTGCATACCGTTCGGCGGCCTCTCCCTCTCCCTTTTGCACAAGATCATTGAGGAAAGCAAGATAGTCTCGATTGGTCACCGGGAAGCGGCGCATCACAAAGCCGTCCACCCACACCCTTCGGCGCGGCAGGCAGGCTGGCGCCTCAGGATCGCCACCCAGCTCTGCCCAGCCCGCAGGCACATAGCAATCTTCCGGTCCCAGCTCTCCCTCTTTGGGAAGGTAGATCGCCTGACTTTGCTCGGAACCGGGGGGCGTGCCCTCCCAGTGGGTCTGCCGCCCGATGAACACCGGGTAGTCCACGGGAGTCCGGCCCGGCGCACGCAGGTGTAGCAGCCAACTTCCCTGTGGCAAAGGCAGGTTCTTCAGCGGCCCCGGCCCCGATTGCCGCGCCCCCTGCGCCTCCAAGCGGCGGCGAACCGAGGAGAAAGCCGATAGCTCCACCGTCACATCCGATGGATCGGTAAGTAGGCTTACCAATCCGTCGCCCCGTAGCCATGCTTCGGTCTGGAGGCGCTCGGGGTGCTCCCGCGGCAGCTCGCCCAGGTGGCGACGGAGGCGCAGCTCCAGGGCCGCCGCCCTGTCCCCCTGCCCCTGCTGCTCGGCGTCGGCCTGCTGGCTGCGGAGGCGCCGGGCCAGCAGCAGATGTGCCTCCATCGCGCCAGGGTCATGGATCAACGCGGCTTCCAGCTCCGCTTCCACCTCGCGATCGGCCACCGCGATCCGACGGCTCAGGCTGTTGGCTTGATCTTCCACCTCCCAGGCACCTTCGCGGCTGTGGTCGGGCTCCCAGGGCTGGCTGGCAGATAGGAGTTTTTCTGCTTCGCGGCGTAGTTCTTCCTCTTGTTGCTGGAGACTACGGATGCCCTCGCTGGCATGCTGGGCGGTGCGGATCCGCTCGCGCGCACGTTCGCGCCGGGTCTCGCCATCCAGCCAGGCCCGGAGGCGGTTGGCGAAGGCGGCACCATCGGCAGGACGCAGATCTGGGTCGGGGTCCGAAGCACAGAGGATCAAGTCCAGTAATTCGTCGGGAATAATCCACGGGGAGAGAGGCGGTCCCGGCACTTCATCTTTGCCCAGGGTATGCAGCACCTGCCGCATCTCCATCCCCAGAAAAGGATGGTGTCCCGCGCAGAGTTCCCAGAGTACCATCGCCAGACCATAGACGTCGGAGCGCGCGTCCACCTCGTCGCCGCGC
The DNA here is from genome assembly GCA_903891165.1 of uncultured Pseudomonadota bacterium. Lineage (GTDB taxonomy): Bacteria > Myxococcota_A > UBA796 > UBA796 > SXON01 > CAITDR01. The sequence continues at coordinate 6,289 of CAITDR010000685.1, read as the reverse complement.
GCCTGCTCGGGCGCCATATACACCGGGGTTCGAGCAATTCCCCGCTTCAGACCTGCAGTACGCAAGAGCCCCCAGTCCACCACCACCACCTCCCCGTGGTCGCCCGCCAAGAGGTTGGAGGGCTTGATGTCGCGGTGGACCACCCCGCGCGCATGGGCGTAGGCGACGGCACGGCTTGCCCGTTCGATCATGTCTACGAGGCGCCGAAAGCCAGAGGGCGGCTCGGTAATTCCTCTGCCGGGCACCACCGCTTCGTGCAGCCGGAAGATCAGCTCGGAAAAAGCCTGGCCGCGCACCTCGGGCATGGTGAACCAGAGGCGTCCTTCCTCGGTGATCCCGTGATCGTAGACCGGGATGATCGCCGGGTGGGCCAGCCGCCCGGTGGCGCGGGCCTCTGCGGCGAAGTGGTCGCGATCCTTGGAAACGGAAGCACGATCCTCGCGGATCAACTTCATGGCGATGGTGCGGTCCAGCACCCGATCATAGACCCGGCGCACCTCACCCATGCCGCCCAGCCCCAGCAGGCCTCGGTCTGCATAGCGCTCGGGAAGGGGCGGTGCGCGCAGGGCTTCGGGTGCGCGCGCATCCTCGGACCGCGCGGCGTCGGGCTCTGCACCGGTGGCTTGGGTGGCACCGAGGTTCGGCGTAGGAACCGTTGGTTGAGGGAGATCGTTGACCGAAAGAGTGGCTTCAGAGCGTAATTTTCTGTCTTCCGATCCGGTTTTTTCGGCGGGCCAGGTGGGCGGGTTGGGCAGGGTGCGGGGCATCTGCGGATCCTGGCACGGGACTTGCATAAGCAACTTGTGGGAGAATCACCAATGTACCTTCTGATCGCTGCTCTCGTCTCTACCTCTGCAGAAGCCGGCCCCCTTACCATCACCAACCTGGGCTGTGGCCTCCGCCCGCCACCCTGCCTGAAGTTCCTGGATACCGACGGGGAGATTATGCCCTCGGACTGGTATCTGAGCGAGTACCGGGCGCTGGACGGGCGCCTCAACTACTTCCGTGTGGAAGTGAATCAGGTCGGCGACCCCTTCCGGATGAGCCTGGGCGGCTATGAATTGGGCGAGCGCACCCTCTCCACGCGCGAGTCCGACGAGCATGTGGACGTCTACTACGTGCCCGCCTCCCTCGACGCGTGGATTCGCATTACGACGGAAAGCCGTGAACCCGGTGGCTACGAAGTGCTGATCACCGGTGCTGCCACCGCCTCTTACTGAGACCGCTGTTGTCGCAGGGTCTCCAGGAGACCCGGCATTGCGGCTTCGATGACCACAAACATGGCGTCGAAGCCGGAATCCGGGCCATAGTAGGGATCTTCCACCTCGGCGTCGGCCGGAGCGGTAGGGTCAAAGCTGCGGAGAAGGCGTAGTCGATCCGGTGAAAAATCTGGAGGAAGTATCTTTTTCAGGTGACGGATATGGCCATTATCCATGGCCAGCACCCAGTCTGCCCCGCTGAAGTCGGCCGTACGGACCGCACGGGCGGGGCTATCCACGGTGTAGCCCCTGCTTTTCCCGGCACGTCGGGCGCGCGGGTCCGGTAGCTCTCCCTCGTGCCAGCCTCCCAGGCCCACCGAGTCCACCTGCACTCCCTCGGCCCAGCGCTCTCCCCGCGCCAAGGCTGCAGCGAGGCGATGTTCCAGAACCGCATGTGCGGCGGGAGAGCGGCAGATATTGCCGGTACATACAAAAAGAACTTTCATGGCCTCAGGGAGCCGCCGCGAGGAAGAGATCATAGAGGGCCTGATAGTTAGCTTGTGTAGCCAAACCATAGGTCGTCAGGTTGTACACCGAATACAGCTCATTGTGCTCGTCGAGAATGTACACATCGCGGTAGGTGACGCCCCAATTACTCCAGACGTTGTTGGTGCTGTCATCCTGCAGGCCCGGCAGGTTTGAGATCGCAAAAAGGTCGGGCAGACCTACATCATAGCCGGTGGCATTGACGGTGTGGATCTGGAAGACCCCCGGCATCACCGCGTCGAGGTCGGCCTGCATGGTGGAGAGGTAGCCAGCCTGGCTACGGCAGTAGCTTCACGTCGCATGTAAGAAGTACCAGCCTGAGACTTTGGTCAGGTAGTCTCTCGGAGAAACGACCTCTCCGTAGCGTACAGAGGTCGGGTTCTTGTCCTCCAGCGCGAAGTCGGGCAGCATGTTGTAGCTGGGGCCGGAGTCGGTCCCTGAGTCGGCCACCGAGTCGGTGCTGCTGTCCGTACCGCTGTCGGGAGCGCTGTGGTTGCCACCGCTATCTCTTGACGTGTCAAGGCCGCTGTCCCGAGAGCTGTCTGTTGACGAGTCAAGAGCCGTGTCCGTAGACCCAGAGTGATCGCCGGAATCTACGCTGGTCCAGCCGGTGGAGTCGATGGAATCTGTGGAGTCGCCGGAGTCCCCGGGGCCGCCGGGGTTGTGGCTGCCAGAGTCGGCGGGGTCGGAGTCGTGGGCCGAGGAGTCCTGGGAGTCTACGCTGGTCCAGCCGCTGGAGTCGGAGTGGCCGCCGGAGTCGGGGCCGCCCGGGTTGGAGTCCTGCACGCCCGAGTCGGTGGGGCCGGAATGGCGGGAGTCGGGCGGGGGGCTGGAGTCGTGGCTGTCCGGGGAGGAGGAGTCGATGGACCCGCTGTCATCGGAGTGCCCGCTGAGCGGGCCACTGTCTGGCGGGTCGGAGTGGTCTGGAGAGTCCGAGTGCCCCGAGTCGCTGTCCGGCGGGTCGGAGTGCTCGGGATCGCTGTGGCTTTCGGTGGGGGAGTCTTCCGGCGGAGAGTCCTGGCTGTCGGTGGGGGGGCTGTCCGCGGTGTCCGGACGGGAGTCATCGGCAGCCGGGGACTTCTCCTCCAGGCAGGCCAGTAGCAGCAGCATCATCGCGAAGGATCCCGGTTGGGCATGACCACCTCCCCCTCTCTATAGTCGGCTTCAGGGCTCCGGAGCAACAGCGGCGAAGTGCCCCAAAGCAGTTAAACCTCGTCCATGACCCTGCTGCTCCTTCTCTCTGCCCTTGCTGCTCCTCCTCCCCCTCCCCCTCCCCCTGCGGATCCTCCTAAAGTCAGGATCCACTTCCTGAATGTGGGACAGGGTGCTGCGACCCTCGTTGAATTTCCCTGCGGCGCCATGCTGGTAGACACGGGCGGCGAGGAGAACGAGAGTTTTCATAGCTCTGAGGCGCTGAAAAGCTATCTGGATGCCTTTTTTGCGCGGCGTACCGATCTCAACAGCACCCTGGACCTGCTGTTGGTCACCCACCCGCACATCGACCATATGCGGGGCCTGCCCATGCTGAGCTCTACCTATAAGCTGCGGAATGTGGTGGACAATGGCCAGGCGGCGCGGGAGCCCGAGGAGGCGGTCGAGATTATGCGCGGCTTCGAGCAGTTTTTGGAGGTGCAGAAGCTGCCCCACCAGAGTGTCTCCATCGACGATCTGCCTCCGGGCGGCGGGGGGCTCCAGAGTGCGGTGATCGACCCTTTTCCAAGCTGCAAGGGGGTGGATCCGAGAATTTCCGTGCTATGGGGACGCGTGCCGGCCGATCCGGGCTGGGGCGATGATTCAGGCGGAAAGCCCGAGTTCATCGACGAAAATAACCACAGCGTTGTGACCCGTATCGACTTTGGGGAGACCAGTGTCCTGATCACCGGCGACCTGGAGGTCCCCGCGATCCGCTCGCTCTTGAGCAGCCGCTCCAAGGAGGTGCTGGATGCAGATATTTATGAGGTCGGCCACCACGGATCACACAACGGCACCACGGCCGAGCTGCTGGCCGCGGTGACGCCGGACTGGGCGGTGATGGAAGTGGGGCCCGCCGACCGCAAACACTCCTGGACGGCCTGGGCCTATGGTCACCCGCGCCAAGTCACGGTGGCGCTGTTGGATCAGGGCGTGGTGCGCAAGGCACCCCCCCGGGAAGTGCAGGTGGGAACTTCTACGCGCACTTTTACCCCCATGACCGTGGGCCATGCCATCTATGCCACCGGCTGGGACGGCAGCATCGTCTTGGAGGGCGACGCGAAGGGGACTATTGTGCGGGGTACGCCGGATATTGTCGGAATGTAACCTGCACTACAGACTTAACTCTGTGGCCCAGAAGCTGCCTTCTTCTACACGGATACTCTCCCCCGAGCTGGTGCCGGCATCAAAGCTGAAGCAGCCCAACAGGCCGCCTGACTGCTGCTCCGTCAGCGAAAGGCTGCCGCCTGCACCTTTGCTGGTGGAGGCGGAGTCGCCGCCGTCGGGAGTCAATGTTGCACTTCCACCGTCGCCCGACAGCGGAAAAGTGGCGGGCAGCGCAGCAAGGGCGTCCTCGGCGCTGCGGCCGTCCGTGTCCAAAAGGGCCACGAGGGTCAGCCGGTAGCCGCCGTTGTCGGCACTGGTGATCTGCATGCCGGAGCCGGCCAGGTTCCACTGGGCGCTGCTGCTCCAGGGGACGCCGTTGATGGCGGCGTCCACGGTGCCTTCCTCTGAGGTGTTCGCGTTACAAGGATTTTTTTCGGAAGTTGTGGCGCAGGCAAGGAGGAAGAGGAGCATTTTGCCGCCTTAACCGGGCGACCGCAGATGAGCCGCCGCGCGGACCCGAAGCGGTCCAAAGATGGCCAGCCGCTGGCCGGAAGCTGAGATCCCTGAATTGCCTGCCCTTTGTTAGAGAATCGGCATGAACATCGCCCCTGTTTCTGAGCTGCTTCCCGGCGAGACACCCCCGGAGCTTTGGACCCCGACTGAGCTTCTGCTGGCCTTCTCCAAGCGGTTTCTGGTCCTGTTTTTGTTGATGAATCTGAGCCTTCCGCTATGGCTGCCCTACCTGGCGTTGCGGCCTTGGATGGGACGGCCTCCGCATGTGCCGACAGCAGGACGGTTTTTCTGGTTCCTGGGGCGGATCCTCGGGGAGCAGCCTTGTAGTGGCCCCATCGTGATGCGTATACGTTCCGCATTGTTGTTGGGCTGGGCGCAGCAGCTCTGCCTGGTGCCAATTTTTGGCATGGCCTGGTACCTGGATCGCCTCCTCTACGGATCGCAGCTGGATGGCCAGAAAATTGTTGCCCCCTTCTTTGAGCTTTCGGCTGCCCGGAGCGGAAGCACTCAGCTTGCGCATCACCTGGAAGAGGATCCCCATTTTGTCGCTCCCAACCTCATGCAGTTCCTCTTCCCCTACCTGTGGCTGTGGAAGCTCGCCCCCCAAACCCTGGGGCGGGTTGTTCGCAAGGAGCAGGTTCAGAAATTTGTCCTGCGTCAGGTGCCTGAGCGCTACCTGGAGCGCCACGAGCTGGATCCCTACTGTACGGACACCTTTGAGGTTCCCTTCCTGGCCATGCACCTGGGCACCCTGGCGATGGGCCTTGGGGCCAACGTGATGCGCCAGACCTTGTCCGCCACCCGCAACAGTCCGTGGACGGTGGCCACCTGGGAGCAGGATCTGCCGGACTATATCGAAGCAATTGGGAAGAAGCTGCTGCTTTGGCGGGGGGAGCCTTGCCGTCTGATGATCAAGGGGCATTTTCTCGGCTCTGCGGAGGCCCTGGAGCGTCGCTTCCCGGATGCGCTCTTCATGACCATGATCCGCGATCCAGCAAAAAGAATCCAGAGTACGCTGAATTTTCATCGCTGCCAGCCGGGCGATGGGCTGGTCGGTCCCCCCCGCTGGTCCGAGCTGGTAGCCTACGATCTCCCGGAGGAGATCACTTACTGCAAAGATGAGCAGCAATGGTTTATGTATGGAAATCGGAAAAATCGGATGGTGATCCGTTTCGAGGACTATCGAAGGGATCTACCGGGCAGCCTCCGCCGGGTGTACCAGGAGCTGCTGGGGATGGCGGAGCGTCCGCAGCCAGCGGAACACGCTTCGCGGAAAAGAAGTGGCTACAGCGTCGATCGTAGCCTGGAGCAGATGGGCGTGGACCCGGCGGCGCTGGAGGTGGAGCTGGCGGACTATCGGCGATGGTGTGCCGGAGAGGATGCGGCGCCGCGCACTTCGGGCTAAAAAGTGGCATGGATACCGACGATCTAAAGGCATTTTTGTTGGTGCTGGAGCATGGCAGCTTCCAGGCTGCGGCCGAGGCCGGTAACCAGCCCCGGTCCAGTCTTCGGCGCCGGGTCGAGAGCCTGGAGGCGCAGCTGGGTCCCCTGCTCATCCGCCAGAATACAGGGATTGTGGCGACTCCTACGGGGCGCCTCGTCGCAGCCCAGGGGCAATTGCTGGTCCAGGAGGCCGCAGCGCTGACCGCGGCGGTGCGTCGTATGGACACCGAGATCAACGTGCGGGCGCCGGTGGGGATGCCGCCGCACCTGATGGTGTTGGCAATGGGGAT
>CAITDR010000684.1 GCA_903891165.1 uncultured Pseudomonadota bacterium | reverse complement strand
GGATAATGGGTGGCGCATGCGTACTGCTTCTACCGTTGCCCTCGGCACTTCCCTTCTGATGATGTTGGCCTGCTGTGGAGGCTTCAACCCCTTTGCACCCAAGCCCTCCGGCCTGTCCTACGGGCCCCTGCCCGAGATGCTCACCGATCCCACGCCGGTCGATCTGAAGTTAGCGGTGTTGGATGAGCAGAAAAAGGTGATCCCGGAGCTGAAAGTAGAGGCCACGGCAGACCCCGCCGAGCTGGCGGTGGTCACCTCCACCGGAGGGCTACGCTGTCTAGGCAGTGGGGATGTGACCTTAAACCTGCGCTATGAACAGCTCAGCCAGACCGCGATCGTCAAGTGCAGGCTGGTGGAGAGCCTGGGTGCACCGGCGTCGCTGCGCGTGAACATGGGTACGCCGTCGGCCCTGGTGCTCAAACCCGTGGATGCCAAGGGAAAAGAGGTCGGAGATGTTCCCATTTCCCTGACTGTCGCCGACCCCACCATCCTGAAGGTAGAGGGCACCCGGCTGACCCCGCAGATGATTGGCACCACCACCTTGACCGCAGAAGGGGGCGGGAAAAGGGTAGAAATACCGGTCACAGTGGTGCGGCAGCTCATCACGGACTCCATCGCGCTGCGGGATGGGGAGGGGATGACCTGGGCGTTGCCCTCGGGCAATTACGAGGTGGAGGTCAAGATCAAGCGGAACCAGGGGGAGCAGGACGGGGTGACGCTGGCCTGGATGGAGACCCTCTGTCCCTCTACGCCGGAGACTCAGGAGGTCCTCCAGGTTTGCCGTGTGGAACGCGCCGCGAGTCTGATCATCACCAACCCCACCACTTTTGGCCTGGGGCCGCAGGTAGTGGGGCTTATCAATGTGTACCAGATTCCATAGCAAGCGTTGGGAGCCCCCATGTTCTTCCTGATCGCCTGCAACCCGACGCCGCTGGAAGTCCTGCTGCCCGAAGCTGTGGAGGGTCGGGAGGAGGGGGAGCCGAGCCTGGATACGGGGGAGCCGGTGGATCTCATCGAGGCGGCGCCCGTCAAACCTCCGGAGACCGACTGGATTTTTTCGCTGGATCAGGTGCATCAGGTGTCGCTCAGCCTCGCGCCCGGCGGGATGGAGTCGCTGCGTGCCGATCCCCGCACCTTTGTGTTGGCGGATCTGCAGATCGACGACCGGGTGGTCCACGGTATCGGCGTGCGGATCAAAGGGCGGCTGGGCTCCCTGCGGAGTATCGATCAGAAAGCTGCTCTGAAGCTGGACTTCAATGCCATGGGGGGCACGGAGAAGCTGGAGGGGCTTAAAGCGCTGAACCTCAACAGTATGGTGCAGGACTGCTCCTGGGTGCACGAACGTATCGGCTATGGAATCTACCGGGGCATGGGAATTCCCGCCCCCCGTGTGGGCTATGCCTGGGTCACCGTGGATGATCAGCCTTTTGGTTTATACACTATCGTGGAGGAGTACGACAAAACTTTCCTGGAGAGCTGGTACGACGACAGCTCGGGCAACCTCTACGATGCGGACTATAAGCTCTGGCCGGATGGGCACTACACACTTTTGGACTTCGACAGCAGCGTACAGCAGTGGATCGAACTGGACAGTGGGACCGATGTTGCGCTGGCAGACATAGGCGCAGTGACGACGGCTCTGGACGGCGCGCGCGCCAACCAGGTGGATGCGAAGGTCGGGGCGGTGGTGGACCTGGACGAATTTGCGCGGATGTGGGCCGTGGACGCATGGATCGGCCACTACGACAGCTATTCCTATAACATCAATAACTACCGTATCTATTTTGATTCCACCGACGGGAAAGCGGATCTGTTTCCCTGGGATCCCGATTGGGCTTTTTATGAAGCCACCCCGTTGGAGAGCCCCTCCGGCCGCCTCGCCCGCGCCTGTAAGGGGGACGCTACCTGCCACGAACGGTTCCTGACCGCCCTGGATGCAACCAGCTCCTGGGTGGCCCAGAGTGACCTGATGGAGCAGATCCGCACCGCCTCCACCCTGATCCAGCCCTACATCGCCCAGGATCCCCGCCGAGAAACCGACGCCGCCTCCATCCAGTCCTGCCAGACCCAGCTCAAAGCCTGGCTCCAGATGCGCCGTGATCGGCTTGCGGATTGGTCTGGTCTGTAGCGGATCTGATACAATGTACTGACCTGGCAGCAATTGGTTTTGCATTTCTGCCTTTCAGCCTTTGCCTTTTGCCCTTTTCCCAAGGGTGGGTCCAGGGAGGGGTTCTGAAACGACCCATCCCAACATTTCCACAACCCTCATCGCAGTTTCGTCGTTTCACAACCACAACCGGCCCGCGCAGGGCTGGCCGGGGTCGTTAGGGGCCTGGACACCCTAACTCGGGAGAGTGCAGAGAGGGC